>JABHOG010000004.1 GCA_018694835.1 Planctomycetota bacterium
GAGAACTGAAGAAGGGCGACACCGTTCCGGGTCGACGATCCAATGTGGTGTGGATCCTCGCCGAGGATATCGGTCCCGATCTGTCCTGCTACGGCTGTCCGGCGGTCGAGACGCCAAATCTCGATCAACTGGCGGCAGCGGGAACCCGTTTCTTGCGCGCCTTCACCACCTCACCGGTCTGCTCTACATCCCGCTCGGCGATGATCACCGGTCGCCACCAATCCTCGGTTGGAGCTCATCAGCACCGCACCCGGCCACGCCAGGATTTGCCGCAGGGGGTCGAGACGTTGCCGCAATTGCTGAGTAAGGCCGGCTGGTACTGTGCCCTCGGCTGTGGTTACTCGGCCAAGACCGATTTCAACTTCAAGACCGCGCCAGGTCTCTTCGATGGCAAGGATTGGTCGGGGCGCGCCGAGGGGCAGCCCTTCTTCGCTCAGATCACCATCGCCAACACCCATCGCTCCTGGAAGGGCGATCCGCAAAACCCGGTCGATCCTGCCAAGGTCGAGATTCCGCCCTACTATCCCGATGAGCCGCTGGTACGTGCCGACTGGGCCCGTGGTCTCGGCGAGATCCAGGTGATGGACCGCAAGGTCGGCAAGATCCTCGAGCGACTCGACCGGGAGGGCCTCGCCGATGATACGGTGGTCGTCTTCATCGGTGATAACGGGCGCTGTCATCCACGCGGCAAGCAGTTTCTCTACGACGGCGGCGTCCACGTGCCGCTGATCATCCGCTGGCCCGGTACCATCGGTGCCGCCACTGTCCGCGCCGAACTGGTCTCGACCATCGATATCACCGCCACCATCCTGGAGATGGTCGGAGTTGCGGTGCCCGATGGGATGCAGGGGAGATCGCTGCTCGATGCCACGACGCCGGCTCGAAACGCAGTGTTTGCCTCACGGAGCAAGATGGATGACACCCACGACGCCATGACGATGATGCGGACAGCCACCCACAAGTACATCCTCAACCGGATGCCGGAACGTCCCTGGTGTCAGTTCAACAACTACAAGGAACAGCAGTACCCGGTGCTGGCGCTGCTGCAATTGCGGGCGCTGGAGGGCAGGTTGACACCAGAGCAGGCGCAGTTTGTCGCCGCATCGAAGCCGCCAGAAGAGTTGTACGATCTGCGCAGTGATCCCCATGAGTTGCACAACCTGGCGACAGATCCAGCCCAGGCCGATCTGCTGATGGCGATGCGTAGCGCCACCGGGCAGTTTTCGAAGCGTGTCGGCGATGAGGATCCCGACGATGGCTGGCGTTTCGGCGGCTGGCCCGCTACCTATCCGACCCGTTCCATCGAAGATTGGCGCCGGATCGTCGAGGAGTGGAGTGCCCATCTGCTCGAGGGTGCCCCGAGACCGAAGATTCCCGCAGGAGTTCCGGCGGCGAAGGCGGGAACGGCCCCTGGTCAGACGATGCAGATCAGCGACTACGTACGTGAGGTGCTCCAGGATCGGGATGGTGTCTTCTGGTTCGGCACCAATGGCGATGGGGTCTGCCGCTACGATGCGAAGTCGCTGCCGTTACCCCCTTTGTCCTACCTCAGTTTGGAGCAGGGCTTTGGCGGCCGAGCGGTGCGCGGCATCGTGCAGCAGCCGGATGGCGCCATCTGGTTCGCCACCGATGGGGGAGTCAGCCGTCTACAGGATGGCAAGTTCACCAACTACACGATGGCACATGGCCTCGTCGACAACCAGGTGTGGAGCCTGATGTGCGATAGTGCCGGCACCATCTGGGCCGGCACACACGGCGGCGTCTGTCGTTTCGACGGCGACTCCTTCCTCCCCTTCCCGCTTCCGAGGGTCGAGATCGCAAACCCCGAGTCTCGCTTCTCGCCGCTGGTGACGTTTGCCATCTTCGAGGACCCGGCCGGCAACATCTGGTTTGGTACCGACGGTGAGGGGGTGCACCGGTACGACGGCGAGTCCTTCACCAGTTACACGAAGAAGGATGGCCTCGCCGGAAATGTGGTGCGATGCATCGAGGGAGATCGTCATGGGGGTATCTGGATCGGTACCAATGGGGGTGGTGCCAGTCGCTACGACGGTCAGGCGTTTCGCACATTCACATCCAAGGACGGACTGAGCAACGACCGCGTCTATGAAATCCTCGAGGACAGCCGCGGTGACCTGTGGTTCTCGACCCTCGGTGCCGGTATCTGTCGCTACGACGGCACCTCCTTCACGGCCTTCGGAGTGGCCCAGGGTCTGCAGAACCTCCATCCCCTCGGGGGGAATCCAGCCAATATCCATGTCCAGGAATTCTTCGAGGACAGCGACGGGATCCTCTGGCTCGGCTGTTCCGGCGGTCTGTTTCGAATGGACGGCGAGTCCTTCATCAATGTGACCCGCAACGGGCCGTGGCCGCCACCCGCGACCGCTCGGTCCTCCAACCGGATGGCGAGCTTCGCACGGATGGTACCGGGGCAGTGGCAGGTGACCTATCAGAGTGGCACCAGCATGTTCGACAGCTGGATCTGGGGCCCGGGCCAGCACTCGATGCGCGTAGAGACCGATGGTTCCGGCGCGGCCGGCGAGCCGTGGCGCGCGCTGCAGCTCTTCTACTGGCATCCGGGTCGCCAGCAGGTATGCCTGCTGGGGGTGAGCCCTTTCGCCAGGGGCGTGAGTGCGGGCACGATGCGATTCGAGGGCGAGTCCGCTGACGCGGTCTTCGACCTCAACCAGACACCCGGTCTCCGGAAGATGAGCCTTCATTGGGACTTCTCCGGTCGAGACCGATACTTCGAGACGCTGCTGGAGGCGAGCGGCTCCTCCGAGTATTCGCTGCTCAATGGACCTCTCGAATACAACCGCATCAGGACCCGCACCCCCTCGGTCAGGCGCACCGACGTTGAGGCACCGAAACCCTCGAAGCAGATGCAGCTTCTCGAATCACTCCTGGGCCACACCTGGGAAACAAAGGGCGAGTGGACCGATGGAGATGCCTTCCATCTCCACACCACTTTCGAGTGGGTCCCGTACGCGGATTACATCCACGGCCGCACTTTCGCGCTCACTCCAGGGGTCGAGCCGATCATCCTGTTCGATGTGTTCCTCTACCACCACACAGGAACCGACACCTTGCGTTGCCTGGCGCTGTCGAAGTGGGGGGGCGTACACGAGGGCGACATTACTGGACTCGCTGTGCACCAGGAGGTCGCCCTGCAGGTCGATCTGAAGAGCCACGAAGGTGACCAGGTCGTCGAGCAAGTCATGCGCTTCGAGTTCGAGGAGGAGGGGACTCTGCGCCATCGCATCTGGGCCGTCGAGGGTGCCGAGGGCGTGCCACTGCTGGATGTTCAGCACAGGAAGCTCGTGCTGAACCAGCACTGAACCTCAGATGAACTGAAGAGCACGTTGCAGCGAATCAGCTGGGGTCAAGTGGCGATCGATAGCAGGCCTGCTGAGGAGTGGACTCGGTTTTGAATCAATACAGTCCCAAAGTTATTTTGCTGGATTTAGTCGTCTATATTTCCGTCATGTTTTTGATCCGAGAAGTAGTTATCTCGGATGTTGGATTCATCGCAAATGGTCTCTTTCATTCACTGACTACCCTGGTCGTCGCCACCTGGATATTGAAATCCAGAGCAGTGACATGGAATGACCTCGGCTTGAACCGCGCCCAGAGTTTCAAGAAAACAATACTCGTCACTGGATTCATCCTGCTGTGCACTCCTCTCTCGATCATGCTCTTTCAACTCGTGAAAGACCTGTTGCCAATTGTGCTGGCACCAGACACATCCGAGCAGAGTTCTGTTTCCAGGTTCGGAGACCTCGAGGGGAACTGGCTACTTTTATTTTCGATCCTTCCATTCATCTGGCTCGAATCATTTCTTGAAGAATTACTGGATCGCGGGTTCTTGTTGAACTGGTTTGAACGACTCTTCTCGAAGACTTCGATGGCGACCATCCTGGCAGTGATCTTTCAGGCGATGATCTTCGGTTTCAGACACTCGTATGATCTATCAGAAAGATCCATCAACGTGGGCCTGATTGGTCTGGTCATGGGAATCGCCTATGTGACTTTTGGTCGAAAACTATGGCCACTGATCCTTGCGCATTGCATTTTCAACACGATGTCGATGCTGGAGAGAGTCTTGTAGATGACGGCCAGCGAAGTGACGAATAACACCGAATAACACCGAATAACACTGGCTAGCACTCTGTTCAAAATATCCAGGAGATGGAATGGAAGAGTGAGTTTATTGAATCGCTCCGCTATCTTGTCGAGTCCAAACAAATGGGCAGCCGGATCGGGGCAGGGTGTCGGATGGTATTCTCGCAGATGACCCGGGTAGATCAGTTCTATCCCTCGCCCTCTACATCTCCTTGGTTTCCGTTGTTGACGATTCCCTGGCCGACACGAGGGTCGACTTCTTCGATGTAGATCTGACCGAGCTGGACCATCTGTGCGGGATTGAGCACCTCATCGAGCTCGCCGATCAGCGCGCCCACTTCTTCTCTGAGCTCACCTTGAATCTCGCTGATCATCTCCAGTTCTTCTCCCTCGGGGAAATCGCCTTCGAGGATTTCGTTGGAGAGAATCGTCATGATTTCAAAACTGGTCTCGAGGATCTCCTCGACCGTTTCTTCTGTATCGGGATCCAGCTCCATCTTTTGGGTGATTTTTTCGTACAGGTTTGGCAACTTGCCGCGAGCCGTGCCGATCCACTTTGTCATGCGGCCACCGACTTCATCTCTCTTGGCCTGACGTTGCGCATGTTGTGCCATCTCGATGCCGCGCTTATCCATCGCGGCTTCGACGGTTGCGGTGATTCGCTCGGCTTCTATCGCACGCAATTGGATACGTTTTTGTTCGCGTTCGGGCTCGGTCAATGCCGCAGGTTTTATCGACACAGTTTTCTCCATCGAATCCAGTTTGGACTGGAGGCCCGTCACTTCCTCGCGCATGGCGGAGATGCTTTCCTCCAGCCCACGGGGATCAAAGGAAGCCTGGGTCTGGACAGGTACCGGTTCTGGTTTTTGTTGCGCGATGTAAACCGCTGACCCGGCCAGTATCACGGCGACAAAAGAGAGAGCAGGAAACAGAGGGGAACCGGAGACGGCCATGAGCACTCCTTATTCATCGGACTTCATCGGAAACAAACGCTACAGTTATTCGAAACCCCAGAAATCAGCAGGAGATGCAGTATCCATCTGTTTTGGGAAGCGGAACATCCAATTGTCGGGAAGACCAGTTCCGCCCCTCGGGCTGGCGAACTCTCGACCGAGCCGTAGGTTGCGATTGAGCAGGTGGAACTTGCCAGTGGCCGCTAGGCGTCCGGCTGAATGATCCAGTCGGCGTTGTAGACATCGATGAAGGCAGGAGCGAGACGATCGCGAGGATCGTCGTCGACGAGCTCGAAGTACCAACCGATGGCAGCCGGTTTTTCTTTGGTCACACCACGTCTGCCATTGAGGCCACTACCGCCCCAGGCTTTGCCATGGGCGGCGGCGCGGAAGGCGCTGAAGCGTCCCTGCTCGATGTTCCAGGTCGCCTCACCGCGTAGTGTCGCATCGACGCCGCGGGTACGACTGGGGAAGTGACGCCAGTCGGTTTCACCGAGCTTGTAGACTCCATCGCTTTTGCAGCGGAACAGACCGCTGATCTGGATGGTCGCATCGTTCCCATCGACTGCGGTGACTTCGATCTCAACTTCAGCGTGCAGGATGTCGGCCTTGGCGTAGGGACCTTCCTGGCCCGAGACGTTGTCGACGACATGGAAGCGCGCCAGTCGCAATGCCAGAACTTCGGGCAAGGTTTGCTTTTGTCTGACCGAAATCTCTTTCGGCAGCCAGCTTCGTGCTTCGTCGCGGTTGAACCAGGCATGATCTCGGTTCCAGCGTCCGCGGCCTTCCGGACCGATGCCCTTTTGCGGAAGATCCCGCAAGGTACTGCGCAGCACCAGTCCATCGCTGGGCATCGAGTTCTCCCAGCGGTGTTCGGGTAAGTAGTCGGCGGGATCGGCAGCTTTTCTCTCTTCTTTTGCGAGAGAACTCCACTTCTCGAGTCCAGAATCCATCAGTTCCATCGCGGCATCCGGATTCAAGGTGTTTCGCCTCGCCAGCAGCGTGCCATCGGGGGCGAAGATGTAGAGACCTTGCCACGATCCGCCGATCGGCGCCGGATTGCCCCGCACCTTCTGACGAAAGAAGCGGCATTCCCGATCCTGATGCCTCTGTAATCGCCACACTTCATCGGTGGCGGGGACGAAGGCTTTGACCTTGTCGATCACTCGCGGGTCATTCCAGACGGACCGCCGGCCCGCCACGCCATTGCCTCAGGTGCAGCCGAGCGGGTGTCCATTCATCAGCCACAACAGCAGTGGTTTCTGTTCGAGACCGGCAGCGCGCAGTCCTTCATGGAGAGTGGCGTGCCACGGGATGGTCAGCCACGCTTCCTCGGCCCCCGGCAGCACCGCCTGCGCCCAGGCATCGAGATCGTGTCCATCGAGTTGGATACGATCTGCAGCGGTCGGCAACGAAAGAGCCAGAATCAACGTAGTGGTCAGGAACAAGTGGCCTCCTGGGACCATCGTGTGCTCTGGAAGGATGGTGCGCTAGCGATATTCATCTGCCAAGATGAGAAACAGATTTTCAATCCAGACCTTCAAAGATAAGAATCAGGAGGAAGATATGTTGAAGTACTACAGTGTTGTGGTGGTGATCGCGATGATTTCGTCGGTGTTGACGGTCATCATCTCCAAGTGGTTGGGAGTCAGTGAACCTGCTGTAATGGGCGGCGCAGTGGCAGGTGTGGTTTCGGCAGTGGTTGCGGTGAAGTTTGCTGACAAGCAGAAAGAATGAGCGAGTTCGAGATCAGTTCCGCTGACCCACGCGCACCCGATGTGGCCCGGCTTCTGGCGGCTCACCTGGCCTTCGCCCGGGAGTGGTCATTACCCGAGGACGTGCATGTTCTGGATGCCGATCAACTGGTGGCCGACGGCGTGTTCTTCTTTACTGCTCGTCGATCGGGCCAACTGGTTGCTGTTGGCGCGTTGCGGCACCTCGATGCGGAGCACGCAGAGATCAAGTCGATGCATACTGCAGAGACAACTCGTGGCCAGGGGGTGGGCAAGGCGATGCTCGATCATCTGGTGGCGACTGCAGGAGTTCGAGGCTGTCTGCGCATCAGCCTTGAAACCGGACTACAGGAGGTCTTTGCCCCGGCCCGCAGGCTCTACAAGAACTGCGGCTTTGAAGTCTGTCAGCCCTTTGGCGACTATCAACTCAGCGCCGATAGCGTTTGCATGACGATGAACCTTCCAGGGGGAGAGTGACCGATGGAGAATGAACCTCAAAATCCAACAGAATTCGCACTGAAGCTGGCGCAAGTCTCCTAGTTTGTCGGCCTGATCTTCTGTGTGTTGGGAGGTCTGGCCGGATTTACAATACTGAACAGCGGTATGTTGGAGGGCGCCATGGGAATGGCGATGGCGTCGCAGATGTTCCTTCCGGCCGTGGCCGGAGGGTTAGTACTGATCGTTACGGGACGAATCTTACGAGTGGTGATCGACAATTCCGGAGCATGAGGAGCAACGAAGTCATGACCACACCTATCGAGGAAGCGGTTATCGAGACGGATCGTTTACGGCTGAGGCCGATGCGAGAATCGGATGCCCAGCGGGTGCAGCAGTTTGCCAGTGAACGGGAGGTTGCGGTCCGTACCGGCGGAATTCCTCACCCCTATCCGGAAGGGGAGGCGCTGAGATGGATCGGCAGCCAGCCGACTCTGCGAGCCGAAGAGAAGGCAGAGGTCTATGCCATCGCAGAACGAGGCAGCGATCTGCTGGTCGGCGCCATCGATCTGCGCAGAACCGATTTCATTCACATCTACGAGGTCGGATTCTGGATGGCGAGGGAACGCTGGGGTGAAGGGATCTGTACCGAGGCGCTGATCGCACTGGTCGATTTTGCCTTCCACCGAGATGCATATCTGATGCGAATCTTTGCCTATTCCTTCCCCGAGAATCCCGCCTCGGGACGGGTACAGGAGAAAGCTGGATTTCGCCAGGAGGGCCTGCTCCGTCAGGGGCTCTCGCGGCTGGCAGAACCACGCGATGCGGTGCTCTATGCGGTGGTTCGAGAGGACTGGGAGGGGCGGCTCTGAAGGATGCGGGTGGTCGCATTTACTGCAGAAAAGGGTGAATTCTGCGCTGGTGATCGACACTGCGCGGGTGAGCGACATACTGGGGAACGGTACCGTGGGGCACTTCGTTGAATCGGATGCAAGGAGGAGATGTCATGATCAGTTTCCCGGAGTTCTTTCCCCTGGCCTTCATCTTCTTCGATCCGATGTACTTTCTCTTCGTCGGGCCCGCTTTCTTGCTGGCGATGTGGGCCCAGGCTCGGGTCAAGAGTTCCTTCAGTAAGTGGTCCGATGTTCCCCTTCGTAGCGGTTGGACCGGTGCCCAGGTGGCCGCTCGCGTCTGTCAACTGGGTGGTGCCGAGGGGGTTCAGATCGAGATGATCCCGGGCCAACTCAGCGATCATTACGACCCGAGGGAGCGGGTGTTGAGGCTCTCGGCAGAAAATTACAACGGTCGAAGCGTCGCTGCCGCGGCGATCGCGGCTCACGAGGCGGGGCATGCCATCCAGCACGCTACTCGCTATCCGATGCTGGTGCTGCGCAGTGCCTATGTTCCGGCGGCAAGCATCGGATCCGGGCTGGCCTTCCCGATGCTGTTTGCCGGAATGATTTTTCGATACCCACCACTGATCTTCATCGGCATCGCGCTCTTCAGTGCGGTCGTGTTGTTCCAGTTCATCACCTTGCCGGTCGAGTTCGATGCCAGTGCTCGTGCCAAGCGAGTCCTCGCCGATAGCGGAATCATCTCGGATGAAGAGGAGATGAGTGGGGTGCGAAGTGTCCTCGGTGCTGCAGCATTGACCTACGTTGCAGCGACCATCCAGTCGGTGTTGACGCTACTGTACTATCTGTGGCGAAGTGGATTGCTCGGTCGTCGCTAACGAGAAACAGGCGGCCAATTGGCGGCCCGAGGGTAGCGGTGTCGCTTCACTTCCACGGTGGGATCTGATTCAACGTGTAGTAGGCGACAGGATGCAGCACCTTTTCTCCCTCGCTGGTCTGGATTCCGGGCAGGTGCAGTTCGTGCACGTGCCCCTTCTGCAAGCCGTCGACCACCAGTTCGACTCGTAATCCATCTTCGGAAACACGAGCCTCGGTGATGGTCGGAGTCGTCTTGTCGATTTCCGAGCTGCCATAGAAGCGCCAGTAGTGATGGGTGTTGGTTTTCATCATGAGGGAGTGAGAGCGATTACAGCGACGGAAAGCGCCCATTGTACAAGCGTTGACTTTAGAACCAGTGAGTAGGCGACAGTCACGAACTTAGTTCACGAGCAGAGATAACGGTCATGTGGTATGCGCCTGCCTCCATGAACTCAATCTGTATGAAGGAGTTACTGCGATAAATCCAGGCTCAATGGTAATCGATGGTATTCTCTGTGTGTTATCATATTGGTGTTCTAACAAATGCCTGATAGGGGGGTGTTGAACGTGTTGTTCTGATTATTTTACATGGCAGGTCACGGTGGGGGTTTCGTTGCCAAGTTCAACCCGTGTTATTATTACAGCGTACAATAATCTGCCACTGCTTCGCATGGCATTGCGGGGTTATTTACGACAGACAACGCAAGATTTTACACTCGTCATTGCAGACGATGGGTCTACTCCAGAGATCAAGAATTGGCTAGACAGTTTTGCTCGTGAAACCAGTGCGCAGGGAATTGAATTGGAGCATGTCTGGCACGAGGATCTCGGGTTTCGGCGATCAATGATCCTCAATGAAGCGGTTCGACAGGCTTCGGATGAATCGTTACTGATCTTCTCGGATGGGGACTGTATTCCCCCTGCTGATTTCGTCGAAAAACACAACCGAGCCCATGTGCCAGAGAGTTTTCATGTGGGAGGTGCATACCGCCTCGACCAGGCTATTTCGGAAGAGCTTACGGAAAAGGATATAGACTCGGGCGCGTTCGAATCCCTCGGCAGCGAAGTTCACCGCAAGGATCTCTCGAGAAGGAGATTCAAGTCCAGATGGGGAACTTTTCTGCGTCTGAAAAATCGACCCAAGGTTCTGGGGCTGAACATGGCGATGGATAGGGACCTCTTCGAGGATGTGAATGGATTCGATGAGAAATTTGTCGGATATGGCCTTGAAGACAGCGATCTCAGAGATCGTGTCATGCGAAGATCACCTCGCCCACGAGTGGTGAATTTCTACGGAGATAACGACGTCTACCACCTCTGGCACCCTGTTAACAATACGGTAGAACGCCGACAACTTCCTACCTGGGGTTATTACCAGCAACGGCGGCCGGTGCGATGCGAAACGGGACTCTCTCGCTAAACTCTAGCGATGGAGCCACGATGAGAGAGAAGCAGTTCATCCATGGAAACTGAGGTGTGGTCATCGCCCTGTCCATACCGATTTCGCTCTGGTGGGGTGATCTTTTTCCATCCGCCTCGCTTTTCAACGCGGTAGCGCTTTTCAGTCTCATTCCATGGGTGTCAATTTCGTTACAAGCACAGGTGTATCACGAGTGCATTCCGGCAGAGGTGAATTAGTTGATGAGGATGAGATGTTAGAATCGCAAAGTGTACTCGGGGTTGCGGCTGTAACCACTGTTGCCGAGCCCAATCAGACAGCGCAAGCACTGCTCGAATATCTGTGGTGGAGTAGAATCCTTGATGGCAATCCCAAGTAGCCTTCACTGGATCACTTCGCTCGATCAATCGAGATAGCGACGCTTCAGTTTTTCAAAGATCGAATCTGGATGGAACTCTGCATTCTTGTCAAATCCAGGGGATCTACTGATCATCTCATTCCACAGGTGGATGCAGTAACTGCCAGAAAAGAAATCGTCGTTATTCTGAAACGTATCGTCGAAGATGCTCATCCAGCAACCCTGTGTCACTGGATAGAAGTACGTGAATGGCTTCGCCAGTTCAAACAGTTCCAGGTGTTTCAGCGCAGCCGTAAATCCCTTGGGCCCTGCCGATTCCCCCCAACGAACTCGGTCACGTCGATTTCCCAGTAAATATTTCCTAACAAATTTCTTCACTCTCATTTTTGGAGTGTCATAAGGTAAGGGTGTATTGGGAGCCTGGCATAGATCCGCAAGAGATCGTGACAACGGGTGCCCGACAGGGAATCGAAGTACTCCAATGGCTGCAGATATTGAGGAATGCAGTCCGAAGATGATCGGTTCTTCAAATGTGAACGGCTTGAGGCAGATCACATCTGTATCCACCCAATATCCACCCTTTTCGAACAACAACTCCCAGCGAAACCAATCAGCGAAAATTGCGTAGCTGTTTCGGACGGTGAAAATTTCGTGGGCAGGGATCACTTCATTGGCATCCAGGACAGTTATACCATCCGGTACACCTTGAACATCTTCGTATGCAAACAGATGAACATCGTGGCCATTTTTAGAAACGAATGCAGGCATAACCGTTCAACCTGAGAGAGAGTTGATCCGATCCACAAGGTCTGGATGGTGCCGTTCATACTTTGCCTCCGTTTAATCTCGTGCTTTTCAAGCCTGTATCCTCATCAATCAGATGGGACGACAAAAAAAACGGGTTCACGCTGCTAGCAACGGGGCCTTCAAGTGATCCTCTATTTCTTCCGGGTGGGAGTATTGACGACTTCTTTTCGGGTTATGTAGAACCACTCCATGATGGCTTCTCTTCCTTCTGCCAGAAGGACTTTTCTGGTCTCCAGGTTGAAGCTATTTAGTTCTGGGAAGTTATAGTCCCTTGCCTTGAAAATGTCATCAATACTTTGAATCACCTTTATCTGGTATCCGGATTCGAAAACGCTGCGTAGATGTGTTGATACGTTGATGTCGAATACATCATGAACTTCGATCAGGAAATCGTGCTTGTCGAGTTTCTTGACACTGCTCGAAGTGAATAGTTGCTTTTCATAACCTTCGCAATCAGAAATGATCAGGGCACGTTCTGACACGGGTATGTTTTCTAGTGTATTGCTGTCGCAGTACCCATTCACGGCGTAACGAGAGGCCTCGATCCCATTCAGTTGCATCATCTCCCGACATAACTGAATTGCCCTAGTGTTGGTATCAAACGCGAACACCTTCGCACTGGGGCATCTCATGGCAAGCCCGACGGCGTAATAGCCTTCAGCGCATCCGATATCGACAATTTCAGTGTATTGATTGCCTACAACCTGTTCGACGATTCCATTGAGTTCATATTCATAGGAGCCGAGTAATTTGGGATACAGGGCACTCCCAACCGAATCCAGTTCCGGATATTGCATGCCCTTGAAGGGGCCGTGCAGCACTGTTTGTGTCGGTTGTAGAGTCTGCAATGCGGTTGCGATAATTCTGCGGCGGTTTTTTCTATTCTTTCGGCGAAGGAAGTAACGCCGAAATTGCGTCAATATTCTCACCAGGACTCCTCTGTCTGTCCGCTCCACATTTCTCGAAACGGATGTAGTTGGCTAGTTTCCGATGCCCTTGGGCATTGTAGCCGAATCACTTCCACGGTGGGATCTGATTCAACGTGTAGTAGGCGACAGGATGCAGCACCTTTTCTCCCTCGCTGGTCTGGATGCCGGGCAGGTGCAGTTCGTGCACGTGCCCCTTCTGTAAGCCGTCGACCACCAGTTCGACTTGTAATCCATCTTCGGAAACATGAGCCTCGGTGATGGTCGGAGTCGTCTGGTCGATTTCCGGGCTGCCATAGAAGCGCCAGTAGTGATGGGTGTAGGTTTCCATCCGGTAGCTGGCAGGGTCGGCGGCGCTGGTCCGATCGACGGGCTTGGTGAAGGAAACCGAAAAACCATCCGGTCTCGCCTTCATCTCGAGGATCTCGAGGGGGGTCTTGCCACTCCAGCGCAATCTTTGCAGTGCATACGGTTCGCGACTACGAGTCGGCCAGCCACGACAGCAGCCACCGACGATCAATTGACCATTCGATGACAGCAGTCCACCGAGCAAGCCGGTACTGAATCCCTCACGAAAGGGATAGCAGGCACCCTGCCACACTCCGGCGACCTGCTCCGTCGTCACGCGCATGACGACACTGAGTGTGTAATCGAGCACGAACAGTTGATCGGTGAAGGGGCCAAAGGCACCGTTTGATTCATCGAGCAAGATCGCGGTCGCCGATTGCCCCATCTTCTTGTAGGGGAGCACGACGCTGGTCGGGATCAACTCGGGGATTCGTGCCGCATCGATGTGAAGGCGACCATCTTCTCCGTCGGTGGGTTGGGCAGGTTGTGGTCCCATGTTGGGAGCGAGTTTGTACCAGGGAAAACTGATGGGGTGCCCGACAAATCCGCCCGGGCGCAACTCCTTGAGACCACAGGCTCCATTCCAGGGGCCCTGGTTCTCGGTGTAGAAGGGGATTCCTGAGGCGTTGAAACCGACGCCGCCAGGACTGCGCAACCCGCTACAGGTCGGGGTGGTCGTGCCATCGGCATTGACGCGCAGACACCAGCCACGATAGGGGTAGTCGGAGGTGTAGGATCCGGACAGGCACAGGGCCACCCAGATGTTCCCCTCTGGATCGAAGCGAGAGCCGAAGGTGAACTCGTGTTCCGACCCGAATCCCCATTTATCGCTGACCGTCTCGTAGATGTCAGCGCGGCCGTCTCCATCGACATCGATGAGACGTGTCACCTCGGCCTGGTGGGTGGCATAGATGTGTCCGTCTTTTCTGGCCAATCCAAACACCTCGTGCAAGCCCTGAGCATGCAACTGGTAATCCGCAGCCAGGTCATCATCGAGCAGACCAGAGACGATCCAGATCTCTCCACGTCGGGTTCCGATGGCCACCTGACCATCATCCAGTTCGAGCATGCTGACCGCTTCGAGATGGATTGCAGGAGGAATCTCCAGATCCTCGATGATCCACCAGCCGTTCTCATCGAAGTTGGCGAGTGGCGGTAGATTCTCCTGCTCGTTCTGAGCGAGCAGTGGAATCGTCATCGAGACGAGCATCGCGATGACGAATCGTTGGATCATGGTGGGCATCAACTCTCTTTTCCCCAGCGATATTCGATGGTGATCGAGTGCGTTTGGTTTCGTTCGGCTGGCAGCGTGGTCCAGGTTTCGTATTGCACGCTATTATGTATCTTGTGGAGAGTCGTAGGGGTGGCGCCGTGGCTCAACTTGATCTTGAGACCGTCACCGTAGATGAAGGTGCCGTCATCGAGAACTTCCGTCGGAGGTACATCGCGGATCCGCATCCAGAAGACTCCTGGCTCCGTCGAGTCAGCATTACCCACGAAATTCACCGTGCGAGCGAGCCATGCATCGCCTGAGACATCGTGAGCCACCATCGTTTCCTCGATGTCGAGGGTCCCTGCTCGATACATCAGCGTGGGGATCTTGTTGTCGCCAATCTTGTAGCCGTGAAACTGATAGTCATCGGGACGGATACCCTCTTCGTGATCGCCGGGCCAGGGGCAGTTGACATCGGTCAGGAAAACCACATCGGGTCCATGGGCAAAGGTCATCACATCACGACCGAGCGGTCGAATCCGGCCCATCCCCTGCGACGACCAGTGAGCCCTGGCATCGAGGAATCGTCCCTTCCACAACAGCGCCAGTCGCAGTTCCTGGGCGTCGAAGGCGTAGTGGATTCCTCCCGGTAAGCCGACTGCGATGCCGCGGTATCCAGCTTCCCAGAGTTTTCCTCGATAGACGATCGCTTCACCACCGACGATCAGTTCCTGTTGCTGACGACTGAGACCCTCTGGGAAGATCGCCTGGTCCCCATCTTCGAGATAGCGCCAGAGTGCTCCGACCTGCTGATCGGCATCGCCGCCGAGTAGTTCTGGGATCATGCTGCGACCTTCGGGCCAGAAGGCGAGCATCTGGGTGCCCGGTCGAAGTGATTCGGGATCGAGCATGTAGCGATGAAACCAG
Source organism: Planctomycetota bacterium (assembly GCA_018694835.1). Taxonomy (GTDB): domain Bacteria; phylum Planctomycetota; class UBA8108; order UBA1146; family UBA1146; genus QNYK01. The sequence continues at coordinate 14,934 of JABHOG010000004.1, forward strand.
TCGTGGTTGAGTCGCTCGGTGGTGGTGACCAGATCCATCGCGCGCATCCCCACCGAGTGCTTCTGATTGAAGTCGTGACATAAAACGCACTGCAGCATTCCACTGCCAGCCATCTGCTGACCAGCAGACTTGATGGCATCTTCGCTGTGGGTCATGCGGGGTACGGCTGTGAGGTGGCGATCCACTGCGATCAAATCGGCTGCGAGTGTGCGGGTTTGTGGATGATTGAAGGTGGGCATGCGGGTGTGCATATAACTGCGCAAGGTGCGCCCCGATCGAATCACTCCATCGAGCCAATCTTGAACCAGTTTGTCTCCCACTCCGGTCAGGGGAGGGGGGAGGCGACCTTCGTCTCCGAGGAGCGGCTCGGTTCCAGTGAAGAAATCCCTTCGATCCACCGCAACGCCACCGAGATCTCCACGCGAATGGCAAGCGGTGCAGCGGAAGGTACGCAGCGTTTGATCGACTCGTTGTGCTGCGGCGGGTGCTTGCGGATGGTCCACCAGGAAGTTCAGGGCCGATTCGAGGTCTGCCGATTGTTTTGCAGAAAGTGGGTAGCGAGGATGTTGCTGGTCAGGTGGTGGGCCAGACAACTTCTCGATGGCGGATGCGGTGGCGGGCAACCCCTCTTCGTGGCACTGAGCACAGCCGAGTTTCTGGTACAGGTCCTGACCACGTTCGGCATCGCCACTTTGATGATCCCAGCCGGGAACCGGTGGCAGTGGTTCGCTGGAGTTGCTCAAGAGGCTGGAGTCGATCGGACCACGGTCAATGCCGGGGCCCTGCCATTCCAGTTCCAAGATGGAATCTTCAACCCACTGAAAGTGAGAGACTTCGATGGGATGCAGTCCCGATTCAAGATGGATGGAGGCGTCCTTCTCCATCACCTTCTTGCGCTGGTAATTTTTCTTGCCTCCCAGATCGATGACATCCTTTTCGTCGATCCGGAGCCTGCCGATGTCATCGACCTTCAGAAAGAAGTGGTAGTCACCGGCTTCCTCGATGCGAAGCCAACCCGAGAAGTGGGTGGTGACATCGTTTCTTCGCTGCTGATCGGGCAACTCGAGCCTGCTGGTGATCGTCGTGTTTCTCGGCCTTGAGCGAGAAGAGTCGTCGAGGCCCTTTCGATGTCCCCAGTCGATGGCCAGATCGAGCGGGGCGGCTACTTTGGTGCTGCGTAAGAGGTAGTGGGCGATGGCATCGGCTTCATCCTGCTGAAGTCGCAGAGAAGGCATCCGGCCCGATGGCCTGATCTGGTGCGGATCCTTGAGGAATCGAGTCAACCGCGGTTGTGACCAGTGTTCGACTCGACCGGTCAGTCGATTCGAATCGAGCGGCACGTTCGTGGACTCGCGCATCGGCTCATGACAGCTGACACAACCGACCTGATGGTAGAGGCGTTCGCCCTTTTCGATGGCGACCTGGTCGGGAGCCGTCGGTTGCCAGTGTGAAGAGGGCGGCGATCGTGAGAGCAGGTACTCGACCAGGTCGACGGCCGCTTGTCGCGGGTCGGGATCGTCTGCTAGCAGCGAGGGCATCACGGTGCCCGGATGAGTCGTGGCCGGGTCGAGGATGAACTCGAGCAGATGATGCGGATCGATGCGCTGGGCCACCTGGTCGAGGCGTGGCGCTTTTCTCGGAAGGATCCAACTGGCCGAACTCTGGGCGGTCGAGTGGCACGCTGTGCAGCCCAACTCTCCCAGTAACAGCAGTCCGGCGGAGATCGATGGAGACGATTCATCCCGGTACTCCGATGCGTAGGCACCGATGAAGGGCGGTGCCTGCTCGTCGCCGGAGATCGACCCAGAAAAGGAAGCCACCAGGAAGAGTGCTGCGATCATTGAGCCTTCTTGACCATGTCCGCTGGCTTCAGATCGGGAGTGTGCTTGTTGAAACCGAACTGGGTCGGTTGATAGTCGCCGACCAGATCGACCGTGAGGTTCGGTTTGATCTGGCTCTGCATGCCGAGGCACCAGTAGCAGGCATTGACCAGTAGCCTTCGCGATCCTTCACGAGTATAGGATTGAGATGCTCCAAAGGTCGAGGAGAAGACCCTTTGCTTCTTGCCGCTTTCGGATTTGCGTACATTGGTCCAGGCGATCGGCATCATCGGATCGTTCTTGTCGAATGTGGTCTCGTCGTCTCGCTTTACCACCTCACAGGGGCCGTCAGCGGGGTCCATCCCCGACAGCACGCGCCCGTTCATCAGCGGGGTACAGCCTTTGGGGAGGGGAAGGCGTACGGTGTAGACATCGGAAGGGTCCCACACATCTCCATCCTTGATCCCCTGCAGGATCGGGTGCCCGCTGGCCTCCTCGACGATGATACCGCTGCTACTTTGCCAGCCATGGCCTCCATGATGATCGATCCAGGTCTCGCCCATCACCTGGCGTCCAAACCCGCCATCCCACTGACCATTTCGCCACGACCAGCGGTGGTATTCCCGGTCACCAGGGATATCAAAAGCGTGAGTGGATGTCCTTAGTCCGATCACCGGTTTGCCCGATTGGACATGATCGACGAAGTGCTTCATCTGTGAGTCGGGTAGGTTTCGGAAGCGAGTGAAGAGCACCACCAGGTCTGCCTCATCGATCGCTTCCATGCCGGGGATGTTGTCGTTGACCTGGGGATCGATGCAGCCGGTTTCAGGGTCGATCGAGAAGAGCACGGTGCAGCGAAAGCCGTGGTGCTTGGCGAGGATCTGGGCCATCTGGGGCATCCCTTGTTCGGAGCGGTACTCCTCGTCCCCGGTGATGAATACGATGTGCTTTCCCACTCCCGGTCCCTTGGCACCATCAAAGGTGAGCCAGGAATCTGAATCGTCCATGGTTGGGACAGAGGCGGCCAAAACGGTTGTCAATACCAGCAGGATATTCATCAGTACTCCTTTAACGAATGCTCGGTCGGTTCCAAGCAGCCAAGTTGATTTCACCGCACAGGATAGCCCATCCTCGGCTGGGAAGGGACATGGTTGATGTGATCGATGTCCTCGATCAGACTGGCCGATCCTCGCTCCCGCCTGCGAGATTGGGTTCTTTTGTTTTGCCCCGTCATGTGATTGCCCGGATCTGCCGGGTTGGTTTCCGGCATCGCCGATTCAGGAGGAAGATATGTCTCGTTTGTTCTTAGCACTTTTCTTGGTGCTCATTTTTCCCCAACTTTCAAGCGCTCAGGAGACCGGACAGAAGTGGTCCTATCCCTACGGAGAAGGAAGGGCTTCCCTGGTTCAGGTGGAGGGGATCATCGCCGTCAAGATGATCGACGGGCTCGAAGATGAACTGGCTTCTCTGCGGGCCGAACTGCGATCGATCCGAGGTGTCGGCAAGGTGAGTGAGAAGAACCTGCAGGAATACCCGGGTCTGTGGTATCTCCCTCTCGAGAAGCGTGTCGATGCGAGAATGCAGCAACAGATTCTCGCACAACTAGCGAGCGCCACTGTTGTGGAGTTTGCCGGCCCGGTTCTGGGCTACCAGGAAGCGGTCATGATTCCGCGTCCGGAAGTCATCGTGACCTTCGATGGCTCCGCCGATGATGAAGAGATTCGAAATGTGATCCGCCAGTCTGGATTGCGATTTCTCAAGGAGTTTCCGGCCATCGACCCGACCTACATGCTCGGCTTCGAGGGGCCCACATCGATCGGTTTTGAAATCGCAGATGCCTTGACGGAACTGGAAGAAGTCTGGGTGGCAGAGCCCAATTTCATCCACGATTTGCCAGAGATGGCGACTCCCAACGATCCACTCTTTCCAGATCAGTGGGACATGCAGAATACCGGACAAACCGGCGGCACCATCGGAGCGGACATGAAAGCCGCAGCAGCATGGGACATCTCGACCGGTTCATCGAGCATAGTGGTGGCAGTCATCGACGAAGGGGTCGATGTGAATCATGCCGACCTGCAAGCCAACATGGTGGCTGGCTACGATGCGGTCACCGCTGATCCCACACCGGGAGGGATCCCCGGAAATGCCAATTCCACCGACGGCCATGGAACCTGCTGCGCAGGGATCATTGCAGCGGTGGGGAACAACGGGATCGGCGTAGCGGGTGTCACATGGAACAGCAAGATCATGCCGGTGCGTATCGGATTCGGAAATTACTGGACTCAAACCGATTGGCTCGTCGATGGACTGACCTGGCCGGTCGATCATGGAGCGGACGTGCTCTCCAACAGCTGGGGAGGAGGATCGGCCAGTTCCGCCATCCAGAATGCGATCGCCTACGGAAACACCAACGGAAGAGGCGGACTGGGGTGCCCGGTTTTCTTCGCTTCCGGTAATGACAACTCAGCGGTTTCCTATCCTGCTCTCTATCCGGAGTCTATTGCCGTGGGTGCTTCCAGCCCCTGCGATGAACGCAAGAGTCCATCGTCGTGCGATGGAGAAACCTGGTGGGGGAGCAACTACGGATCGTCTCTCGACTTTGTTGCGCCGGGTCCGTTGACGACAACAGTCGACATCTCCGGCAGCGGTGGTTACTCCTCGACCGACTACACCTCCAGTTTCAACGGAACATCTTCGGCCACACCTCACGCTGCGGGTGCCGGAGCACTGTTGCTGGCGGTGGCTCCGGGCTTGACCCACGATCAGGTTCGAACTTACATGCGACAGACCGCCGACGACCAGGTCGGGCCGCCCTCCGAAGATACGGCGGGTTTTGATAACTACATGGGATACGGACGGATCAACTGCGAGACTTTGCTGCTGACGGTGGCGAGTTCGGTGGCGGCACCGACCAATCTCAGTTGCAGCAGCTCGGGTGCTGACGCCCTCCTCTCCTGGACCAATGGCGAGAGTTATTCACAGGTGCAGGTGAGCCGGGGGGGAAGCGTGATCGCCACTCTGTCCGGTTCTGCCACCTCTTACACCGATTCCTCTGCGGGTGTCGGGAATGTCTCCTACGGTGTTCGTGGACTGGTCGGATCGGACCAGAGTCCTCAGGCCAGTTGCTCCATTTTCCTCACGGGAGGTGCCACTGATCTGGTCTGGGCGCCATCTGCTGCGGGTGGAGCGGTGGCGGGAGGCAGCGCCATCTCGGCGGCACTCACCGCCAATGGGCGTTCGCCGCTGGTGGTCACCACCCTCGATGCGGTCGCCAGCCTCGATGCTTTCGAGACGGTCTGGGTCAACCTGGGGATTTACCCCTCGGGGCATGTGCTCTCCGCTGCAGAAGGCACCACTCTCGATACCTACCTGACCAACGGTGTCGGGGGGTCCTTCCTTTACATGGAGGGAGGAGATACCTGGGCCTATGACTCGGCGACCTCGGTTCATTCTCGCTTTGGAATCAGCGGTCTGTCGGATGGAACCGGTGACCTCTCCACCGTCAACGGAGCCGCGGGTACCGGCTGTAGCCTTGCAGGTAGCAGCTGGAGTTACACCGGTGAGAACAGTTGGATCGACCACCTTGGAACCACCGGAAGTGCAGTGGTTACCCTGACCAATCCGACCGCTGCTTATGATGTCGGGGTCTTCAATGATGCGGGCGCCTATCGCACCTTTGGAACATCCTTTGAGATCGGTGGGCTGGTCGATGGCGCATCGACTCGGGCAGATCTGGTCGGCGCGATCCTCAATTGCTTCACCGGGTCACCCCCGCCGCCTCCTCCAGCACCGGTGGCAGACTTCGTTGCATCGCCGACCAGTGGTGAAGCGCCGGTCGCGGTCTCCTTCAGCAATTCATCGACCGGAAATATCACCGGGTACTCGTGGAACTTCGGCGATGGTGGTAGTTCGACGGCGCAAAATCCGTCTCACACCTACACCAGTGCCGGCACCTACTCCGTGACCTTGACGGCGACTGGACCGGGGGGCTCTGACACGGCGAGCTGTTCTTCATGCATCGTCGTCACCGATCCTCCACCGCCACCTCCAGTGGCTGGCTTCACCCCCGATTCAGCGGGTGGAGAAACGCCGATCGCGGTGTCCTTCAGCAATTCGTCGACCGGCGACATCACCGGTTACTCGTGGAACTTTGGCGATGGTGGCAGTTCGACGGCGGTGAATCCGTCCCACACCTACACCAGTGCAGGAACCTACACCGTGATCTTGACGGCGACCGGCCCGGGTGGCTCTGACACGGCGACTTGTACTTCATGCATCGTCGTCACCGACCCACCACCGCCACCACCAGTGGCTGGTTTCACGCCCGGTTCCGCCGGTGGTGAAGCCCCGGTGACCGTCTCCTTCAGTAATTCATCGACCGGCGACATCAGCGGATACGCATGGGACTTCGGTGATGGAGGCAACTCGACTGCACAGAATCCATCTCACACCTACACCACTGCCGGCACGTACAGCGTGACGTTGACGGTGACTGGCCCGGGTGGCTCTGACACGGCCAGTTGTGGCTCTTGCATCGTGGTGACCGATCCACCGCCACCGCCCCCAACCGCTCCGGTGGCTGGTTTCACCGCCGATTCATCCGGTGGCGAGGCTCCGGTGACCGTCTCCTTCAGCAATTCTTCGACCGGAGATATCACCGGGTACTCGTGGAACTTCGGCGATGGCGGCAGTTCGACGGCACAAAACCCGTCTCACACCTACAACAGTGCCGGCACCTACTCCGTGAGCTTGACGGCGACCGGTCCGGGGGGCTCCGACACGGCGGTTTGCAGCTCGTGCATCGTAGTGACCGATCCACCGCCACCGCCTCCACCAACGCCGGTGGCGGGTTTCATCCCGAATTCATCCGGTGGCGAGGCTCCGGTGACCGTCTCCTTCAGCAACTCGTCGATCGGCGACATCACCGGGTACTCGTGGAACTTCGGCGATGGCGGCAGTTCGACGGCACAGAACCCGTCCCACACCTACAGCAGTGCCGGTACCTACACCGTGACGTTGACGGCGACCGGCCCGGGAGGTTCTGATACGGCAACTTGTGGATCATGTATCGTCGTGACCGATCCGCCGCCGCCACCGCCACCGCCTCCATCCACCTCCCTCTACTACATCTCGTTCCTGTCGACCACCACGGTCCCTGGGCTGGGAAATGTCCGGGATGAAGATATCGTGACCTACGATCCGGCGACCGATTCCTGGGACTGGTATCTGGACGGCAGCGATGTGGGGATCGGTGGTACCGACATCAATGCTCTCAGTGTTCTTGCCGATGGCAGTGTGCTGGTTTCCTTCAACTCCGGTTCATTTTCATTGCCGGGTCTCACTGGTGGACCCTCCGGAACCACGGTGGAAGACAGCGATCTGGTGCTGTTCACGCCGACCACCACCGGCTCCAGCAGTGCGGGCTCCTGGTCCTTCTATCTCGATGGATCGGACTGTGCGCTCACGACCAACGGCGAAGATATCGATGGGGTTTGTTATCTGGATGATGGCACCTTGCTGATATCGACGCTGGGAACGGCTCGTGGCGGTGGGCCGACCAACCGCGATGAAGATGTGATGTTATTCACCCCCACATCCGTCGGCTCTGCCAGCGGCGGATCCTGGACCACCTTCTTCGATGGAAGCGATGTCGGATTCTCCAACAGCGGTGGTGAAGATCTCAATGCCATCAGTCTCGATTTCGATGGGTCCGTGCTCTTCTCGACCCAGGGCACATACTCCGCCTCGGGATCATCCGGTGCCGACGAGGATGTTTCGCGCTTCACCGGTAGTTTTGGCAGTTCTACATCGGGAATCGCAGAACTGATTTTCGACATGAGTGCCCTCGGCATCTCAACCAGCGCAGATATCGACGGAATTTCGATCCGCTGATATCGACTCGACGGTAACGTTGGATTGCGGCCCCGCTGTGGACACAGCGGGGCCGCTTTTTCATCATTGGGGGTTCTGTTTTTTGCTTAAACTGGTGTCGTTTTCATCGCGCGGGGATAGCCTCAGGGGGTGTGCTGGATGAGGAAATTGGCAGATAGGATGGGTCCGATGAAATCCGCTTCAAGTGAAGGTCAACTTTCCGATGATGGCGATGCTGATCTACTACTGAAGTGGTTCGAGAATCACGGTGAAGATCGAACTGAACTTGCGGGCGAGATCCTCATGTCTGCCGGAGAAACCCCGCGCTGGATGGCCAGGATCGACAGCGGAATCGCCGCTGTTCTCGATGGCGACGGAGCCGAATCGCATACGCTCACCGTCGGTGACCTCTTCGGAGAACTGGGGCTGGTGGGGAAGCGAGTTCGTACGGCAACAGTCCAGGCAGTTTGTCAGGTCTCCTTGAAGGTGCTCTCCTATCCGACGATCGATCGCCTTCGTGGTGAGAGCCTGGAGCAGCGCAGTTCATTTGACCAAACTCTCTCGGAGTTGATCGCATCTCGGGTACCCGGTCCACTCGGGCCCGATGGTGGTTGGATCGCTCTGGTCGCACACGATCAGAAAAAGGACCAGCTGGAGAAGTTGGTCTGTCAATACCAGCAGACTCTCTCGAGTTACAAGATCGTCACCACCAGGACCACCGGTTCGAGGCTGTCGTCGCAGTGTCAGTTGCCGGTGCGGAAGTTGGTCTGTTCCGGACCTCTCGGGGGAGACCTGGAGATCGGTGCGATGGCCGCTCGTGGTCCACTGGAAGCGGTGATCTTTCTGCGCGACGGGCTCTTCAGTCATGCCCATGGATCGGACATCGATGCTCTGGTCCGGGCTTGTGAGATCGCTGAAGTCCCCTGTGCGACCAACTGAGCTACCGCCCAGATGGTCCTCCAGTCGCTGCCAAACGGCAACTCTGAGGGATCCTCGCCTTGTTGAAGTTACCGGTTCCAGATACCTTGGTGAAGGTTGCGGCTCCGGGTTCGGAGTCACCATGAGCCACTATCCTGGAAGAGGAGCCTGATGAAGACGGGAATCGAGGTCAAGGATCCGATCACGACCGGAATTCTCGATCGCCTGATGGACCAGCCTGCTCCGTTCCTCGAGGTACTCCATGCGATCCAGGATCACCACGGATATCTGTCAGAACCCGCACTACGCCTGGTCGCCGAGCGATTCAAGATCCCCATCAGCGAGCTCTACGGCACCGTGACCTTCTACCACTTCTTCCAGCTGGAGCCGAAACCACTGCCCGATATCCGCATCTGCGAGAACTCGGCTTGCTGTCTTCACGATCTGGATGCCATCTCCAAGGAGGTGGTCGATGCCGATCTGGGAGTCGCTCATTCGGGACAGATTGAGAAGATCTCCTGTCCGGGACGATGTGATATGCCGGTTCCAATCCTGATCGGGGAGAAGTTTTTCCATCATGCCCGGGCCGGTGCCATCGACAACATGACTGCAGCGACGATGCCTCTTCCGCCGGAAACAGGACTGGAAGAGTGCATCTTCAGAGACATCCGGGATGGAATCGGCTCCCTCGAAGGCGCGCGAGCTCACGGAGCCTGGCAGAGCCCCAAACTGGCGGCCTCCGATCCTCAAGAGGTGCTTTCGCAGTTGAAGGAGAGTGGCCTGACCGGCAGAGGCGGAGCAGGGTTTCCCACCGGAATCAAGTGGGAGGCGGTTCGTAACGAGAGCCGTGGACCCAAGTACATCGTATGCAATGCAGATGAGAGTGAGGTGGGTTGCTTCAAGGACCGCCTCCTGATGGCGCACAGTCCCCATGCCATGCTCGAGGGAATGGCCTGCGCAGGTCTGGTGACCGGTGCCGAGATCGGCATCGTCTACCTCCGTTGGGAATACCCGGAGATCCTCGAATCGCTGCAGGTCGCTATCGATGAAGCGACCGAGGCGGGCTTACTCGGAGAAGATGCCTGTGGAACCGGCAGGCCCTTTCGGATTGTCATCCGACGGGGAGCCGGAGCCTACATCTGTGGTGAAGAGACCTCGCTGTTGAACTCGCTGGAGGGGAAGCATCCGTTCCCCAGGGAAAAACCACCTTTTCCCACCACTCATGGACTGTTCGATTTACCGACGGTGGTCAATAACGTCGAGACCTTCTGCGCAGTCCCGGCGATTCTTGAAAAGGGTGGAGCGTGGTTCAACGGCCTCGGGCTGGGGGATCATGCCGGAACCCGTGTCTTCAGCGTTTCAGGAGACATTTCCCGCCCCGGAAATTACGAGGTTCCTATCGGCACCTCACTGCGACAACTGCTGGAAACTCATGCTGGGGGTACACCCGATGGAAAAACGATCCAGGGTGTGACGATGGCGGGAATCAGTGGTGGATTCGTTGGAGCCGTAGATCTTGATGTGGCCCTCGATCCAGCATCGCTCACCGATCTGGGAGCGATGCTCGGAGCGGGCGGAATCATCGTGCACGATGAGACACGATGCATGATCCAGGCCGCTCGCGAGAGTATGCACTTCCTCGCACAGGAATCTTGCGGGAAGTGTTTTCCCTGTCGGATCGGAACCGTACGAGTCACCGAGTTGCTCGACGAGTTGATCGCGCACTCCTCCGGGAGTTCGGAGATTCGGAGCCATCCACTCGAAGAACTGGCGGATCTGGAAGATGTTCTGGGAGAAACAAGCGCCTGCGGACTGGGGCTGGCTGCCCCCTTCATCACCAGAACGATGAAGAAGTACTGGCCGGATGTCGTGCAATCCTACATCGATGGACAGCGAGCCACTAAACCGGCAAAAGGAGATTCAATTGAGTGAGTTGATGATGAATCTCGATGGCCAAGAGGTCTCGTTCCAGAGGGATGAGACAGTACTCGAGGTGGCAAAGCGTCATGGAACATTTGTTCCGACCCTTTGCTGGGATGAGCGGCTCGATCCATTCGGATCGTGCAGACTCTGTGTAGTGGAGGTGGAAGGTCGGCGGATGCCCGCATCTTCCTGCACCCTCAAGGCGGCAGAGGGAATGGTGGTTCGCACCGGCAGTGAAAAACTGCGAAAGATGCAGAGCACCCTGGTAGAGATGGTCCTTTCAGAAAACCCTGACGATGAGTGTCCCCGGTGCAGGGATCTTGGAAGTTGTGAAGTCCACGACCTCGCTTCCGAGTTCAAGGTCGGTCGAGATCGCTTTCTTGGAGCGACCAGCAATGCCTCCAAAGACGACTCCAATCCCTTCCTGCTTCGTGATTACGACCGATGCATATCTTGCTATCGCTGTGTTCGAATCTGCGATGAGGTGGAAGCAGACCATGCCATCACCATGACAGGTCGTGGCTGGAACAAGGGCATCGCCACCGCGTTTGATGGCCTCCTGATGGGTAGCGAATGTACCTTGTGTGGCCAGTGTATCTACACCTGCCCAACGGGAGCTCTCGCCGACAAGAAGATGGTCGGTCAGGGAGCAGTCCCTGGCGAGATCGAGGTCACTCGAAGTGTCTGTCCATACTGTGGTACCGGTTGTTCCATCAACCTCCATTCAAGAGATGGAAAGATGATCGGAGTTACGCCGGTCCTCGACGGCCCGGTTAACGAGGGCGCTCTGTGTGTGAAGGGTCAGTTCGGGTTTGATTTCGTCAACTCCGAAGATCGGCTGACGATGCCGCTGATTCGAAAAGAGGGCGAGTTGACTCCCGTCTCCTGGGACGAAGCCCTCGACTACACCTCCGCACGTTTCAAGAGTATTCGCGCGGACCATGGCCCAAAGGCGTTCTACGCCATCGCCAGTGGCAGAGCTCCTGGCGAAGGGGCCTACATGTTACAGAAGTTCACTCGAGCAGTGATGAACTCGAATCAGGTCGATAACTGTTCGCGTGGCTGACACAGTCCAACGGTCGCCGGTCTGGTGGCCTCGATTGGACGCGGAGCAATGTCGAACTCGATCCCCGAGATCGAGGATTGCCCGATGATGCTGTGCGTGGGAACCAACATGACCGAATGCCATCCGATCATCGCGGTACGAGTGAAGAAGGCGGTTCGTAAGGGCGCAAAGCTATATGTGGTCGACCCACGGAAGATTCCCCTGACCGAGTACGCTACCGGTCATCTTCCTCTGCAGTTGGGTTCCGATGTTGCGCTCTTCAACGCGATGGCCAACGTGATCATCCAGGAAGGGCTCGCAGACCTGGACTACATCGAGAATCGCACGGAAGGCTTTGAGCAGTTGAAGACGCATCTCGAGTCTTTCACGCTCGAATACGCCGAGGGCGTGACCGGTGTTCCGGCAGAGTTGATTCGTGAATGCGCCATCGCATATGGATCAGCAGAGCGCGCTGGAATCTATTACACCCTTGGAATCACCGAACACATCTGCGGAGTTGCCAATGTCCAGAGCCTCTGCAATCTGGCACTGATCACCGGCAACCTGGGGAAAACTAGTGCAGGGATCAACCCGTTGCGTGGCCAGAACAACATCCAGGGTGCCGGAGATTGTGGCGCCTTGCCCAACAACTACCCGGGATTTCAGCCGGTCGAAGATCCGGCCAGTCAGGCCAAGTTCGAAAAGGCCTATGGCGTTCCGATGGACCCGGTCAAGGGGATCACCAAGATCGCAGCGCTCGATCATGCCGTCGATGGTCGAGTCAAAGCGATGTGGATCTGTGGTGAGAACACACTGGTCACCGATCCGGATGTCAAGCACACGACCAGAGCCCTCGAGTCGCTGGATTTCCTGGTGGTTCAGGACATGTTTCTCACCGACACGGCGAAGAAAGCAGATGTGGTCTTTCCGGCAGCGGCATTCACCGAGGTCGATGGTTTCTTCACCAACTCCGATCGAAGAGTGCAACGCCTACGGCAGGCATCCGTTGCGCCGGGAGAAGCAAAGCCGGACTGGTGGATCATCGCCGAAGTGGCCAAGAGGATGGATACCGAAGTCGATTTTGAATATGCCAGCAGTGAAGAGGTGTTTGACGAACTGGCTTCCCTGTCTCCCATCTATGAGGGACTCAACTACGATCGGATTGAAAGTGGAGATCTGATATGGCCAGTCCCTCACCTCGAGCACCCGGGAACTCCTGTACTGCACGAGGATGAGTTCCTCAATGGTAAGGGCAAGTTGCAGTTGCTGGAGTACAAGGCGCCCTCTGAGAATCCCGATGAAGAGTATCCATATTACCTGACCACGGGACGTCGATTGCCGACCTATCACAGCAACACCATGACAGGTAGGTCGGAAGGATTCAGGATCCTGGTACCCAATGAATGGCTCGAAGTTCATCCAGCGGATGCGGAGAAACTAGAACTCGAAGATGGCGACTGGGCAAAGGTTCGCTCGCGGCGGGGTGACGTGACGACTCGCGTGGCCATCACCAAGACATCTCCGCGCGGGACCATGTTCATGAGTTTCGCCTTCCCTGAGGATACGATGACCAACGACATCACCAATCCAGATGTGGACCCCATCACGGAAACTCCCGAGTTCAAGGTGGCTGCGGTAGAGGTGACTCGTGTAGATGCTCCGGTAGGATTTGGCGCAGAGCCTGCATTGAGAGCTAGCCCCGGACGGGAGCACTAGGCGATGGTCGGCGAATCACTCGGTTTCTCGGTCACCGCCCATGGCGGTGGGTTCGGTGTCAGTGGCACTGCAAACCTCAGGATCCAGCAGAGCCAGGCGCTGTTGAGTGGTCCGGACGGCCAGCGTGGGACCATCGATCTTCATACTGCTCGTGCTGAAATCCTCGGCAGTTGTATCAGTGTTCGATCTGCGCAGGGAGACCTCGCCTTTTCGATGAGGGATTCCGCTGTGTTTGCCGAGGTGCACTCTTGCGCCCCTCTGGAACTCTCCGATCAACTGGAAGAAATGGCCAGGACTCTGAGAAAGCGACGGTGGGGACCGGGCAAGATCTTGTGGGTCTCTCTGGCGATCCTCTCCAGCATCGCCATCTTGTTGTATTTTGGTATCGTTCTGGCGGTCGGACTGTTGATCCCTCTGGTTCCCATCTCCTTCGACCAGAGTCTCGGGAAAGCCGCACACCAATCGATGCTAGGCGATCAAATCGTCTGTAGCGACGAGGTGGTCAATTCTGCGATGACCCGGATCCTTGATTCCCTCAGCCCCCATCTCGCGATCGAAGGACTCGATCCAGAACTTGTGGTGGTGGAGAGCGAACTGGTCAATGCCTACTGTCTGCCGGGTGGATATGTCACGGTCTTCACCGGGCTACTGCTGGCCGCGGACAGCCCCGATGAGGTGGCGGGAGTGATCGCGCATGAACTCGCCCATGCCACCGGGCGCCACGGACTCCGTCAGTTGATCCAGTCGCTTTCGGTGGCAGCGTTGGTTCAGGCGGGCTTCGGGGATTTGTCCGGGGCTGCGGCTCTGGGCGGAGGAATGGAGTATCTGATCGTGCAGGGATACAGCAGGGATCATGAAGCCGATGCAGATCAAGTAGGGCTCAAGATGATTCAAGCGGCGGGCTGGGATGGCTTGGCGATGGCGTCCTTCTTTGACAAGTTGAGTGGGGAAGAGTTGCAATCATCGGTGCCGGCGTGGCTCTCGTCCCACCCCGACCCAGGAAGTCGCGCAGACTCGATCCGGGAGCGATTGGAGGGGGCCCCCTCGCTCTCCACAGATGCGCCGCAGATCGACTGGGATCAGGTTCGAGAAGCTCTCCAGCGATGATGGTCTCCGTTGGGATGGATAGGATTTGAAGTCGCAAGGCTTCCCCATCTCTCTATTGTTGATCGTGTTGTTTGTCAGCGGAATCCAGCTCGCGTCGTCGACCATGTTGTGGGATAGAGACGAACCTCGATTTGGTCGGGCGGCGGTGGAGATGCTCCGGACTGGAGATCTTCTGGTTCCAAGATTTGATGGCCAACTTCGCCCTGACAAGCCTCCCCTGGTGTACTGGTGGATGTTGCCATCCATCGGTTGGCTGGGTGCGACCGATCTGGCCGTACGAATTCCATCGATTCTGGTATCTCTCATCACTGCACTGGCGACCTTTCACATCGGTAGGAATCTCGGTGGTCGTGAAGTGGGTGTGAATGCGGCGGTAGTGGGGGCGTGGATGCCGTTGCCGTTGGTACTGGGAACCGCTGCCACTGCCGATGCCACGATGATGGCGGGGATCTCCGTGTCGCTGGCGATTCTCGTCGACCAGGCGATTCATGGAGCGCGTCGAAAACACCTCCCTTTGCTGACGCTGGCTCTCTCCTGGGCGTGGTTGGCCAAGGGGCCGGTGGGACCGCTCATCTTCTTGCTGGCATCGACCTGGGCATCGATCGCCGGCAGGCAAAGCCTGCAACTGGGTCGAAGATGGTGGCGGACGGTCGCCATCGCATCGCTGATCGCGGTGGTGGTTTTCCTCGGCTGGGCGATCCCTGCTAACGATGCCACCGGGGGACAACTGGCCGAGATCGGCATCCAGCATCACCTGATCGAACGGAGTACCTCGGCCATCGAGAGCCATGGCGTGAGTGGTTGGATCGGTTGGATCCTCGGGTTGCCCTTCTACTTGCCGGTGATTCTGCTGGGCGCGGTACCGCTCTCGGCATTGCTGTTTCCCATCGTGGTACACCGGCACCAACTATTTGATGCGCAAGGAAAGGGAGTGCTCCTGTCCGCTCTGGTGCTTCCTGTTCTTCTGTTGATGACGCTGGTGGCGACCAAGCTACCTCATTACATCCTTGCGGCGTTCCCAGGAATCGCCGTGATGGTTGTGCTGGCCTCTTCTCGGCTGGAGAGGGGGGAAGTGGAGCCTCAACTTTTCGAAGGGGTCGCCGGAATAGTGGGTCGGTGGATCTCCGTCTTTTTGTTGCTAATTCTGTCGATCGCTTTCGCCATGGTGATGAACCATCATGGAGGAAGTTCTTCGGTGATGATCACCGCCACCGCAACTCTCCTCTGTGCGGCGATGCTGGTGTTGAGGATGAAACCAGCGACGAACTTCTGGGGCTGGCGAGGTCCAGGGTTGTCGTTGATCACGACCTGGATCGGTTTTCAGCTGATATTCGTCGGTCTCGGAGAGATCCAGAGTCGATTGCAACTGGCTCCACAGATCGTCAATGCCATCGCTGCGAGCGATGCTCCGGAGGCGCCGTTGGTGGTCCATGGTTTCAACGAGCCATCTCTGGTCTTCGATCTGGATCGCGACCCGAAACAGGGGCAAAAAACTGTGCCATCGCTGAGCGATCAATTTCCGCAGGGGTATTCGCAGTGGCTCCAGACTGCCGGACCCGCCTGGTTGCTTCTTTCAAGTCAGGCGCGGGAGAGAGATGGAATTGATCCGCAAGGCTCGGGTTGCCTGAAGGTGTGGAGTAACGGAGATGCGGGAACCCTCAACTACTCGACAGGTAGGACGGTTTCCCTGGAACTCTGGTATCTGCCAGCTTCTTGAGCGGGGAGTTCTCTTCGCGACTGTGTGATCGAACTGACCAGTGCAACGCTGAAGGCGCCGATCAGCAAGCCCATCCAGGTATCTGTCGGCCAGTGATTGAGTGTCAGCACTCGAGTGGTACAGATCCACAGCGCTGCCGCGATCCACAAGAACCAGAGTCGCGAAAAGTTGAAGAGGAACACCATCATCAGTGCACCCGCTGCTGTGGCGTGCCCCGATGGAAAACTGTGATGAAGATTTTCCAGCGAGAAGGGGATCCAGTCGAGATCTTCACGATAGAACAGTCCATTGGGCCTGGCGCGACCGGCACCGATCTTGCTCAACCAGGTCAAGGTCGCCGCCAGTAGCATCCCGACCAGCCCCGTGTTGGCCCTCACTGCGATCTCCCCTGAGAGCCCCTTGAATCTGGAAAAGAGAGCCGCCAGTAGCATCAGTGCCAGTACCACCTCTCCCTTGGCAAGATCGGTGGTGTACTTCGAGATCAGCATCAGTGTTCTACCCCACTCCTGTAGAGAGAAGTGTTGCACTGCGATGGCACGGGTACCTCGAAGTTGGTGGAGGTATAGCATTGTCTGAACATCGTAGGAGAGATGCTGCTTCTCTCCAGTCGACTGAAGCCACGACAACTGAAGTCCAGGTTTCTCGACGAATTCTGGCTGGAGAAGTGATTCGAGAGTGGCGTTGTCGTGGACCGGATAGGCCGGCCAGAATGCACCGAGATAGATCATCAGCAGGGAGAGGAGCCAGATGGTCGCCCAGGTGGCTTGTCCCCGGGGTTGCCGAAGATCGAATCTCCGCGGAAGAATGGGGGTCGGGCTCATTGGACGAACCTGGCCGCCAGCGTCTGGAGTTCTTCAGTCTCGTGGATTCGCATCCCTTCAGGACCTGAACCGTCGATGCTTCCGGGGGCGACGCACGCCGAATGAAAGCCGAGGCGACTCGCTTCCTCCAGTCGTTGACGAGTTCCAGGAACCGGCCGCACTTCCCCGAGTAGACCCACTTCGCCAGCAAAGATCACATCCTTGGGCAACGAGCGGTCGTGGAAGGATGACAGGATGGCGGCGGCCAGAGCCAGATCCGCGGCAGTCCCCTTCAGTTTCACGCCACCGACGACATTTGCGTGAATGTCGCAGTCACCGAGGGGAATCCCGAGACGTTTTTCGAGCACTGCGGCGAGCATCGACAATCGACCGGCATCGATACCCGATGGTTTTCGAGCCGGTGCGCCGTGAGCCGCCGGGGTGACTAGCGCCTGGATCTCCACCAGTAGTGGTCTGGTTCCCTCGAGAATCGCAGCGGTCGCTGAACCGGGAGAAGAACCGTGACGGCTGGAGAGGAGGAGCCCCGACGGGTTGTCGACTTCATTCAATCCATCGGCACACATCTCGAAGATCCCGACCTCTTCGGTCGAGCCGAAGCGGTTCTTCAGGGCGCGCAGGATGCGCAGGCTGTGCCCACGCTCGCCCTCGAATTGAAGCACTGCATCGACCATGTGTTCGAGGGTTCGCGGCCCGGCAACGGTGCCGTCCTTGGTGACATGTCCGACCATCAAGATGGGGAATCCGACATCGCGAGCCATGGCCAGCAGCCGGGAAGCCACTTCTCGTACCTGTGTCACCCCACCCGCACCGGCGGGGATCTGGTCCCAGCAGATGGTCTGGATGCTGTCGATTCCCACCACCACCGGTTGATTCTGATCGATCAACTCCTCGATGGAGCTGAGATCACACCCGGAGTGGAGCCACAACTCAGATCCGGCGGCTCCGATTCGATCGGAGCGAAGCCGAACCTGCGCCGCGGATTCCTCACCGGTCACGTAGAGAAATCTCTTTCCCTGGCGAGAGACGGTCTGGGCAATCTGCAGCAGCAAGGTCGATTTTCCGATTCCCGGCTCGCCTGAGATCAATAATCCACAGCCGGGAACCAATCCACCTCCGAGAACTCGATCCACCTCCGAGAGACCGGTGACGATTCGATCCCCTTCGTTCGCATCGACCTGTTCGATGGGTACCGCCACCGGCGGTGAACTTTGCCGTACAGATCGTGGCTGGCTCGGTTGCGGCGAGAGTCGGTGTTCTTTCAGTGAGTTGAAGGTCCCGCAATCGGGGCAGCGACCCATGTGACGTTCGTGGGCGGTGCCACATTCGAGGCACATGAATTGAGTTCGTGTTTTCGCCAAGAATCCTCCAGCACGAGTGGGCCCGATTGCAATGATCTTGGACCATCGTGACATCGCAGTATCGGGGATCCAGAGATTTCAGAAAAATATGACCCAGTCCAGGCGACCGGGAGCCTCAACTGGCTGCGGTGTTAAAATACTGCCGGATCAACTCTTGGAAGTGCATTCCTCGATCTTCTGCAGAATCAAAGTGATCAAAGGATGTGCCCCCAGGACTCAACAGCACCGTTTCCCCGGGGTGGGCACGGCTGACCGCGCTGGATACGGCATCTTCGAGCTTCGCGTGACCCTCGATCGGAGTGGTGACCAGTGAGGAGAGGGCATCTTGCCACAGTGAGGCATGAGCGCCGAAGCAATAGACATGGCACTGACGCTGTTGCAACGGCGATTGTAGTGCGCTGGCATCGATGGGGTCGCTCTTCGGTTTACCACCACAGAGCCAGTGGACCGGGGATGGGCTGCGTCCGAGGGCCGAAGCCACCGCCTCCGGAGTGGTCGCCTTGGAATCGTCGATGAATTGAACCTGCTGGTACTCGCCGACTTGCTGGTACCTGTGAGGCAGGCCGCCGTACTGGCGGATCGCAGTGGCGATTCCGTCCTCGGTGGCTCCTAGCGCCGCCGCAAGGGTGGCGGATTGAAGTGCGTTGGCGAGCCCAGTGGGACCCTCCAGCGCAGCAGTGGGACGATACGGAATCGTCAGCGTCTTCTCGTCTCGGGTTCGGATCTCCAACTGATCTCCGACGCTGCGAGAGTGCTGCTCGGTGCCATCGGCGCAGCAGCGAATCACCATCCTCGCTTGGTTCGAAGTTACTTGCTGGAAGGGGCCATGGTCGGGCAGGATCGTTAGCGAATCTGGCCCACTAGTGCAGTCGAGCAGGCGCAACTTGGCCTCGTGGTAGGCCTGGCGGCTGCCATGCCAGTCGAGGTGATCTTCGGTCAGATTGGTGATCATCACCACAGCCGCAGTGTCTTGTCGGAGGGCGAGTCTTTGCGCCTGGAAGGAAGAGACCTCGACCACCAGTCGTAGTTGTTCCAGGTCTTCATCGTCGAGGTGCGAGAGCAAACTTCCGCCGAGGTTTCCGCCGGCCACCGCTGTCAGGCCCGACTCTTTCAACATCTGGCTGGCGAGTTGACAGGTGGTGCTCTTGCCGTGAGTGCCGGTCACCAGAGCCAGTTGCCGGGTGGGCAACCAGCAGAGTGCCAATCCCAACTCGGTGACGGGCAAGATGTCCCTGCTGGCGATCTGTTCGAGGATCGGTGTTCCAGGAGGAATGGCAGGATTCACCACCACCCAGTCGCATCGATCGAGATGGTCAGGGTGGTGGGGTTCACCGATGTGTGTCGGTCCTTTTACCCACGGCTGGACCATATCGAGCGACCGACCCAGGGTCTCCCGGGATGCCGGATCCGAGATGGAGACCTCGGCCCCTCGCTTGGCGAGGAATTGAACCAGACCGGTGCCGCCACCATGCCTTCCGAGACCCAGTACCAGCACCTTCAACCCCTCGAGTTGATCCGGTTCCCGATCTGGTGGCTGAAAGGAAAGGTCCGACACCATTTCCGTGTTCACAGCAGGCTCATCTCTGATCATCTTCCGGTGGATCGAGGGGGCCGATGACTCCGTGCTCACGGGCAGTGGCACGGAATTTCTCCGACAGTGCGTCGAGGTCCTGTGGCTGCAGTACGAATCGCTCCTCGTAGGAAATCTTGATGGTCCCTGGCCACAGTAGTTCGGAAACGATGTCGATGGGGAATCTTTGATACCAGGGGGGAGAGAGGTGGACCAGGCGATGCTGGGGAGCGAGTGATCTTTCCCCTCGTTGATCATCTTCTTCCATCCGGACCAGCACCTCTCTCGTTCCATAATGAGAGAAGGGCAGGGTGACCGGTGATTCTCCGACGTCGACGCCATCGATGAAGACTTGAGCACCGGTAGGATCGGTACGGATCGACAGCGATCGATCGACGCAGCCAGGCACGATGGATAGGGCCGAGAAGAGCAGAAGGATGGCGATTCGATCGATCGGCTTGGCGGATATCAGGGGCATGTTTTCCTCCGGACGAATCGTAACCAGCCGGCGTCAGCACCGCCACGGGCACTGCCAGGAACATGGGTACAGCCATAAAGAGCAAAGGCACTGCCAGGAAGCGCAAGGGCACTGCCCAGAAGAGGAGGTACCATTCCCTCCTGTCCGCTTCCAGGTTACGGTTTCTCGCAGAAAGGTCGTGTCATGGATGGCAAGTGGTGGGATGCAGGATTGCCCTTCCAGTGCACCCAGTGTGGCAAATGCTGCCGGGTGGAAGGGTATGTATGGGTTCGAAGAGATGACATCCGCGAGATGGCAGCGTTTCTCGAGATCACTCCTACAGAGTTCGAGAAGAAGTATGTCAGGACCGTCGGTCGCCAGCTCAGTCTGATCGAGAAGCCGAACCGGGAGTGCATCTTCTGGGACAATGGCTGCACCGTCTATCCCGTCCGCCCGCCACAGTGCAAGACTTTCCCCTTCTGGCACCAAAATCTCTCGTCGATCGACGAGTGGCAGGAAGTGGTAGAGGATTGTCCAGGAACAGGAACTGGAGTGGTCTACTCGAAGGAAGAAATCGAGGAACTGCTCCGGGGTCACGGCGAGACCAACAAGAAGGAATGAGCCCGATGAAATTTGATTCGATGTTCTTCACCGCCCTGTTGATCTTGCCATGGCTACTGGGTTCTTGTCAGGGGCCAGGGGATCGCTCGGAGACATCTACGTCTGCAGAAACCGCCAGAGATAGAGTCGAGTCATTGTCGATCGAACTCCTCGACAAGGCAGAGGATGAGCGCAGCCTCGAACGGGTGTTCCTGGAGCGGATGCTGAGAAAGAAATCGCCTGTAGTCCGCCAGAAAGCGGCGGACGTGGCGGGAAGATCGAGGTTCAAGGAGGGAGCTGCGGCATTGATCGCGGCGGGAAGAACCGAACAAGATCCGCGAGTGCTCTCTTCCATCGCATTTTCGCTGGGCCAGTTGGGTGACCCTCAGGCACTCGACTCATTGCTGCAATGGAGTGACTTGCCGTGGCCGGTCACCGTTCGCAAGGCGGCCATCACTGCTCTCGGCAGGATCGTTTTTCACGAAGATGACCGGGCGAGTCGAGCCCCGGTTGCCGTGGCGAGATTGATCGAGATCCTCGACACCGAGACCGATGATGCACTCAGCCAGGAGGCGGCGTTGGCATTGTGGCGCCATGGAATCGAAGCGGTGGCGGGGATCCCGCTGCTGACACGACGACTGGAGCAGGAGAGCCCATCGGAGCACTGGCCTTACGCCTATGCCCTGATGAAGATCGATCATGCCGAGACATCGGCACCTCTTCGTCAGGCGCTGACTCATCCTTCGGGACTGGTGCGGACCTATGCGGCGTGGGGTTGTCGGCAGCCGCTCGACCCCCTGTGCGTGGATGGCATCGATGCACTGCTGCTCGATCGGGCCAGTCCCTGGACCGCCCGGGTCGAGGCGTTGCGTACCCTCGGCAAACTGCGTGAACTGGAGTGGGATCGAAGTGATCAGGTCAGAGACCTGTTGTTGAGGCACTTGATCCAGGAGCAGCATCCTCTGGTCGCTCCGGTGGTGGTGGAGAGTCTCGGCATCGGAGCGACTGCAGTGGAACTACCCTTCATCTTCGGAGCGCTCGATCCTGAGCGATCGGAATCGGTTCAATCGGCAGCGATCGGGGCACTCGCCTCTGCAGCGCTGCTCGGGCTGCTGACTCCGATTCGATGTGCGGAGATCCTGGCGGATTTCAGTCGGGATGACTCCGTTTCGATCCGAACTGCTTCGGCGACCGCCATCGCAAGCCTCGGAGCAGTGGGCCTCCCTTCGCTGGAGAAGTTTCTCAACGATCCCGATCGGCGGGTTCGTGCGGCAGCGGTCTCGGCACTTGAATCGATCGAGGACCCGGCGGTCGAGCGGTTGATCCTGCGGGCCCTCAGAGATGTAGATGTGTCGGTGAAGATGCCCGCAGCGCAGTTGGCGGCGAGCAGGGAGATCGAAGACTGGCAGCAGCAGTTGAAGAGCCTGTGGGCGAGATCGCTCGATGTCGAGAGCTGGGAGTTGCGAGTGCAACTGCTCGGTCAACTCGCCGAGACCGATGTCGGGGAGTTGCTGGCTCGTCAGGCACTCAAGGATCCGTTTCGCACCGTCAGGAGTGCGGGAGCGAGGGTGCTGAAGGTGCCGACTCCTCCCCTTGCGGGGCGTTCTCCCGCCGAGATGATCACTTCTCGCCAGCTGACTGGAGAAGGTCCTCCGCGGGTCTTTCTCCAGCTGGAGTCGGGAACGATGGTGATCGAACTCGATCTGGCAGCGGCTCCGCGCCATGTCAGTGCCTTCATCGATGGGGTCCGCCGCCACGCCTATGATGGTCGGATCTTTCACAGGGTCGTTCCTTCTTTTGTTGCCCAGGGTGGTGGTCCTCGCGGAGACGGATGGGGAGACGAGGGCTGGCACCTGATCGACGAGATCCATCCCAGGATCTACCGGCGCGGTACTGTCGGCATGCCGAAGGCAGGGGATGACACCGGAGGTTCCCAGATCTTCATCACTCACCTCCCGACTCCCCATCTCGATGGTCGTTACACGGTGTTTGGTCAGGTGGTGGAAGGGTTGGACCTGCTCGACCAGATCGAGGTGGGCAGCCGGATCGTCAAGATCACCGTCGATGAAAGTCGCTTCCGTAAGCGCGTCGCGTTCTGAGACGGACGGATGGCTTCCTCGGAATCGTACTGTGGCCACACTCCTTTGCTGGTACAGGAAGGGGGATCCGATGCTTCCACCGGATTATTCACTGTTGACTCGAACAGACCTCGAGATGACGGCCGTCGATGGTGTGGTGGATTCACTGGAGTCTTGTATCCAGGTGAGCTCACCAGAAAACCCAGGTTATTACTGGGGCAATTACCTGCTACTGCCGGGGGCACCGGAAGCGGATCGCCTGCAGTCCTGGGTTGACCTGTTTCGTGATCGGTTCCAGTCCTATTGTGAGGTGGAACATATACTGCTGCGCTGGGACGGTGCGGCCCTGGCGCCGCAGGCGCAGGCGCGTGCCCGTGCCCTGGGTATGACTGAAGATTCAGGACCCGGGATGGTCGCGACTCAACTGATCGACCCCCAGCTGATCGAACCCGGGAATCAGCATGTAGAGATCCGACCACTCGATTTCGAGCGTGAGTTCGATCAGATCGAGCAACTCAACCAGCAGTGTGATCCCAACGAAAGCAGTGGCTCTCCGGAGTACCGACTCTTCAAGGAACGAATGCGTCAGTCGTGGCGCAAGCGACAGCGGGCGGGGATGGTTACCTGGTGGGGGGTATTCTTCGATGAGGTGCTGGTCGGACAGTGCGGCTTTGTCTTCTGCTCCGATCGACTGGGAAGATATCAGGCGGTCGAGACTCACCCTGATTTTCGTCGGCGCGGGGTTTGCTCGGCGCTGATTTCGACGGTGGGTCAGGACGCACTGGGCCGCGGTGGATGCCGCGCGCTGTTGCTGGGGGCCGATGGGGAGGGACCGGCACTGGGGTTGTATCGGCGACTGGGATTCAAGACCGATACTAACCAGAGGGCGCTACTGCTGGGCGGGGACTCGATGGTGGTTCGCCTGGAAGTGGCGGCGGATCATGCCGAGGTGCGATCGCTGGTACAGGCAGCATTCGAGGGAGTGGAGGAAGTACAACTGATCGATCAGATGAGGGATCAGCCGGGAGTGCTGTCGTTGGTGGCGGTCCGATCGGGTTCGATTCTCGGGCATGCACTCTTCACACCTGTCACCAGTGACGCCGCTGGATCGAACTTCCAGCCTGCGGTGGCCCTGGGACCGATCGCAGTGCGTCCATCGCAGCAGCGGCAAGGATGTGGCAGCGCATTGATCCGGGGCGGACTCGACCGATGCCGGGATCAGGGAATGGGTGCAGCTTTTGTGCTGGGCGACCCAGAGTACTACAGCCGTTTTGGTTGGCGGCCCGCCCAGCAGCGTCAACTTCATTGCCAGTGGCCCTTGGCGAGGGATGCTTTTCAGGTGCTCGAGTTGAGCGAGGGCGGCCTCGATGGCTGGCAAGGAAAGGTCAACTATGCCCCCGCCTTTGATCGATTCTGATCGGTGCTGGGGAGGGCACGGCATAAACGGGTCGGAATTGGTTTCCCTGCGGTGGCCCAGCACCCGCGTGGGCTCCGACGGAGGAGAGGGGAGAGGGTGGTCACGAAGAGGAGGATACGGGTGAATTGAGAAGCACCAGGGGAGCAGAAGTCCCGAATGGGTGTTCCCGGATGGGGGGCTGACAGCGGTCCTACGGGTGAAATCCTACAATTCCCTCAAGAGTCCACGCGTCAGATCCGATCAATTCCTCACGGAGATAGGTCACCCTCCACGGGAGCCGCTTCGTCGAGAGGATTAGAAAACATGAATCATCGCATCTTCGGGGCTCTCTTCATCTTGCCCCTGTTATTCCTGGTCTCGGGTTGTACGACCCAGACGATTCGCCCCATCTCCCAGCAAGTGGTCATCGAGGACGAGGAAAATCGTTCCACCATCATCGATGTGAAGCTGGAGAAATACATCGAGTTGGCGAAGGACTTTCCCAAGGAAGCGAGATACCAGGAGAAACTGGCGAAGCTGTACTGGGAAAAAACAGACCACAAGAATGCACTGAAGGCATTGGCACGCGCCAAGAAACTGGACTCCGATAATCCGCGTTACAATTATCTGGAAGCTCAGATCTTGGAGGGCCTCGGCAGTTACTCTGCTGCAGAAAAAGCCTACCTGGCAGTGATCGAGGGTACTGAAAACGGCAGAGAATATTCGGGACCTTTGATGCAACTGGGTAATCTCTACATGCAGATGGAACGAAGCGATAAGGCTCTCATTTGCTTCAAGGATGCTCTCGAAGCCGATCCGACATTTTCTGAACCCCATTACTGGATCGGCCGAGTGCAGTTAATGCACAAGAATCGCAAGGCAGCGATTCAGAGTTTCGAGCGTTACCTCCGAGTCGGAGGTCAGCAGCGCTACAAGGAAGTACTGCAAACCCTGCAAGCTTTGCAGCCCGATCTGCGGATTCACGACATCCGCTGAACACTTGCCCTCTCTTCTTCGGCGGAGGTTCGGTTTCAAACACCGTGCCTCCGCCGATTCTAATTCCACATCTGCAAGATCAGTATCCGTGCATGAGCGCGGATGTGATGCACGTTGCCCCGGTATTCACCGGGCATGAATGGGATCTGTGTGGGGGAGGGGCTTGGATCGGCTGAACTGAGCTGACAAGATCGACGCCACCCTCTGGAATTGAAATAGAGCCGGAGGGAACGAATTCCCTCCGACCCGTGAGGAGGTGTGTCTGGTGAATTAACGGCTCAGGGGACAGATCTGTTCCCGGGCACCCAAAAAAAACGTAACGGTCGTAAACTCTTTAATGCTAATGACTTGGGTAGGCAAGTTTAGGGATGGAAACCAGGTCCAGCAGGATTTCGCAGGTGGAGAAGCACCTTCCAGGCGCGTTCCACCTCTGCTGTTGGAAGTATGTATGGAGGGTTCTCGGAGCGTAAGAATTGTAATCGGATCGCTTCGTCGTCGTCATCAAAATAGCGACAGAACAGTGTCCTGGAGGTTTCATGTGGCTCTTCAGGATTTTCCCACAATGTTCTCACCAGCGCAAAGGAGCCGCTGGTGACGATTTCATCCAGCCCCAACACGATCACATCGCCTCGACGAAAGCAGTTCTCTCCCGGCCCGGTCATGGCATCTCCGTCGACTCGAACCGCGAAGGACCGATCCGGATCGATTCCCGGTAACTGCAGCCACTGCTCGACGACTCCCGCAGGCTGACCCTCTTCATCGAGTTCTTCCGGGTATGCGCTCATCTCTGCCACCAGTAGAGGAGTTCCATTGCCGTCGCTGGAGGTGGGAACTACGACCTGAAGCGATTCCGGCTCGGTGACGTCCAGTTTCTCTTCGGCAGCGGCCAGCAGGTCGATGGGAGTGAAGCCGAGTAGGCGGCACGCCTTCTTGATGAAATCGTTTTCGATGCCACTTCTTCGCCCTTCCTCAACCGACAGGCAAAAGGCGCGGGAGGTGAGGGTCTTCCGTGCCAGATCCTCGACGGTCCAGTGCTTCTGGCGGCGCGCAGAACGGATGATCTTCCCTATCGCCACCCGCAGGGGGGTCGCCGATGAGCTGGCAAGTGGCCGAACGGGAGCCACTTCTCCATCTTCAAAGAATTCGGATGGCGTTACCTGTAACGCTCTTGCGATCCGCGCCAGGACCTCGCTATTGACCCGTCGCTGGCCACTTTCGAGCCGGCTCATCTGGGATGCGGAGAGCCCGATCTGTTCGGCCAGATCCTTGGCTGCGATTCCCTTCTCTTCCCGAAGGGTGCGAATCAGAGTTCCAATCTTGGCCATCTCAGTTGCTCCATCCGAAGAACTCGGTCAAGAACAGGAGGCTGATCATCATCGAATTGAACATGGCATGAAGGAGGATGCTCAGCCACAGGTTGCCACTTCGTTGATAGAGCCATGCGAGCAGGAAGCCAAGTACTGCCACCGGGCCCGAGTTGGAATCATGCATCAGGCCAAAGAGCATCGATGAAATCAGAGCCGCAGGAATGAAACCATTGCGATCACGAAGGTATCGAAAGAGCAATCCTCGAAATAGAACTTCCTCGGCGCAGGGAGCGATGACCATCGCCGTCACTGTCATCGCCAACAGGAATCCCCAGTTCTGCTGCTGGATCGCTTCCTGAATCAGCACGATTCCGTGCTGCAAATCATTGTCGAAATTGAGCATGCGTAAGAGTGAATCCCAGAGTGCGGAAACTCCGATGTGAGCCGGCACGTAGCACAGTAGAGCCAGCGAAGTGATTCCGATCGACTTTAGCGCGCTGCTACCGGTCCCGAAGAAGGACTCATCCGATCGATTCTGCTCGCGACATCGCTTTTGGTGCACCTGGATCGTCAGTTTCATCGCCAAGAGGCTGATGGTGGCGGATCCGGCGATCTCCACCGCCGCATTGTCAAACAGGCTCCGCATCAAGCTGACGGCCCCTACGCTGGAGAAGATCATCAAGCCGAAGATAATCAGCAAGTCTTCGATTCTGAAGAGGGGCTGGATCGTTGGCGGCGCAGGTTTGGCAAAGAAGTGAGATTCTATCTTTCGCAGGGTGACCAGCGAGATGGTGATCAGCCCGAAGGCGAACAGCAAGACGGCCCAGAGCTCTGGTTCATAGGCCGCAGCATCTGCGGTGGCGGAGTCGATCAGATCGGACCCGACCGGTGAGTCTGCGCTTCCGTTTCCCACCGCAGTCTGGAACATCACTCTCCCAGCACGCCCTCGGTGGGACTGGATGCCTGGGCATATCGACGCTTCTGAATCCGTCCGGCACGAGCGGCGAACCAGCCGGCATCGAGAGCGTTTCGCATCGCATGGGCCATCGTCACTGGATCCCTGGCTCCGGCGATGCCGGTGTTGAGAAGCACCCCTTCGGCTCCCAGTTCCATTGCGATGGTGACATCGCTAGCAGTTCCCACTCCAGCATCGATGATCACAGGAACCTCGAGTTGCTCGAGGATGATGGAGAGATTGTTTCGATTGAGAATCCCCTGGCCGCTGCCGATGGGGGAGCCCGCAGGCATCACCGAGGTCGCTCCAGCATCCTGCAATCGAAGAGCCAGCACCGGATCATCGCTGGTGTAGACCATCACCTTGAAGCCTTCCGAGACGAGGGATTGGCAAGCTTCGAGGGTTCCGATCGGATCGGGCAGTAGCGTTTTTTTGTCGCCCAGAACCTCCAGTTTGACCCAGTCTCCCAGACCCAACTCACGAGACAGGTGGCAAACTCGGATGGCGTCCTCGGCATTGAAGCACCCGGCGGTGTTGGGAAGCAGGAAGTAACGATCCCGGTCGAGGTGGGAGAGCAAGTTGTCGGAACTGGAGAGATCGACACGTCGAATCGCCACCGTGACCATCTCACATCCGGAGGCTTCCAGCGCAGCATTCATTGTCTGGTGATCGGCGTACTTGCCGGTTCCCACCAGCAGCCGCGAGCGAAAAGTCTTGCCGCCCAGTTTGAGGGGTGTGGGCTTGGTTTCGGTGATACAGGTCGGTTCAATATTCAACGATCAACCTCCTCCGACGATGGTGACCACTTCTAATTCATCTCCGGCTTCAATGACGGTCGATGTGTGAAGTGAGCGAGGGACGATCTTACGATTGCGTTCGACTGCCACCGCCGTCGGTTCTATGGCGAGTCCCTCGATGAGTGTGGCTACCGTGGTTCCCGGTTGGACGGGGTGCGACTCGCCATTGAGTCGCACCTCGAACACCGATGTCGAATCGTTCATCTGGACCACGCCCATCAGTTTCCGGCCCTGGCGAAGCGGTAGTAGACTTCGAGGGTCATCGCTCCGATGGCGGTGTTGTAGACGCGGCCACCTGCGATACCCCATTCTCCGACAGGGTCCCAGGAACCATCCTCACAACCACCGACTCTCTGGTTGCGAACCAGTGCTTCGATCATTGCTTCGTTCCATTCGCGCCACTTGCTGCCGCCGATCTGGAACATCGCATAGGTTGCGTAATACCAGTAGTAGAGGTTGATCTTCGACTTGCGCTTGCCCTCTTGCGGGCGCCAGCGAGGAATCTCTTCCATCAATACCGCGGCTCCGGACTTGATCGCATTGGAGCTGGTTTTTTCGCCGGCGAAAATGCGACACAACACCGAAACGGCAGTCATGCAGGAGAGGTCCTTGGAGTACGGATAAGGTTCGGGGTAGCGACCTTGAAGACGGGAACCTTCGTCTCCTGGAGTCTCGTATCCGCAGATTCCACTGCGTTCAGAGGTACAGGATTCGAACCACTTGAGTGCACCGTCGAAGGCGGGCTGGAAGTCCTTGGACTTGATCTTGATGTAGCGTGACAGAGCGCACACCTTGGAGGTCTTCAACGCCAGCACCATCCACCCGGTGACCGAGGTATCGTTGCGGCCTGCCTGGTATCCATACTTCCAGCCGTAACCGGGATTTTGTGCCCGCAGGCACCACTTGGTCGAGTTCTCGACCGGCTTGGCCAGCTTGATCTTGTCGTGAGAGAGAAGCAGTAACTCACTCATCGCCATCGTTGCGATGGCATGGTTGTAGATCCACTCGTCGGAATCCTCGAGAGGCAACCCATACAGGCCATTGAGCTTGGGGTCGGCATCCTTGATCTGCTGCTGGAGCATCCAGTCCATCGCCTTGCGCATCACCACCACGAACTCAGGGAATTCGCCACTCTCATGTGTGTGGCCAAATCCGAGATAGGCGAGCATCGCCATGGCGGTGCAGCCCACATCGTAGCCATCGAATCCATCCCCATCTTCCTTCTCGCACCCATCGGGGCGGAGGAAACCATTTGAGGACCAGTGGCCGTCGGGGTGTTGATGCCGTTCGAGCCACTTGAGTGCCGCGAGCACAGCACTTTCAGTGGCTTCGGAGCCGCCCTCACGAGAAAGGGAACCCTTGCCGAAACGATCTCCGTAGGCACCGGCTCCTGCGCCGGTCATTCCGAAGGCGTCATTGAGCTGGTTCTTGATGTTCTTGTTGGTCTTGTTGTTCTTGCTGGTTCCCTTGGGAGTTCGGCTGATCTTGTCGGGTTTGAGGATCTTCACCGGATCCTTCTTTTGCTTCTCCAGGATCTCTGGCTTGCGCTCGATGTCTCGCTTCTTCGTAGGGTCGTACTTGGGCGGCTTGATCTCCTTCTTGACCACCGTTCTGCGCTGCTCCTCCTCCTCGACAATCTCGAGGACGACGACGCTGCCGAGGACGAACAAGACGATCGCATGAAGAGCGATGGAGATGAGCCAGTACGGTGTATCGGTGAGCCAGCCACCGGTATCACTTTCTTCCTCTTCGAAATCTTCTTCTTCTTCGTATTCTTGGTTCAAGGGTCTACCTCTCTGTACGACGAACTGAAACTCGAACTGAACTAGATCTGAACTAGATCTGAACTCTATGGCACTTCAAAGGCCTCACTGACGAGAATATCCTCAGTTGTCAGAATGGCAAGTCCAGAGTTGCCGAAATGGCAATTCGTGACCTGGGGACTCCGGTGTGGCAGTCTTAAACTGTTCTATAATTGTAACTTAGGGGAGATTACTGGGATTCCAGCCAATCCCTGGGTTTCAGGAAACCAGACAACTGATCCTCATCGCTGCCCTTTTCAGGGCTCCAGCCGCTCTGCCAGCGAACCACCGGGGGGAGCGACATCAAGATCGCCTCGGTCCGCCCGCCACTCTGGATTCCGAACAGGGTTCCTCGATCGAACAACAGGTTGAACTCGACGTAACGGCCGCGCCGGTACAACTGGAACTGACGTTCTCGATCGCCGAAAGGATGTTGTCGACGCCGCTCGATGATGGGCAGGTATCCGTCGAGGAATGAATCTCCCACCGATTGGGTGATGGACATCGCCTCGCTGAATCCGCCGTCATCAAGATCGTCGAAAAAGATGCCTCCGACTCCGCGAGTTTCATCACGATGCGGAAGGAAGAAGTAGCGATCGCACCACTCCTTGAAGCGCGGGTAATAGTCGGCGCCATGCTTCTCCAGAGCGGTCCGGGCATTGCGATGCCAATGCTGTGCATCCTCGAGGAATGGGTAGTAGGGGGTCAGGTCGTAGCCGCCTCCAAACCACCAGATCGGTTCCTTGCCTGCGGCTTCCGCGTGAAACAATCGGACGTTCATATGAGTGGTGGGAATGAATGGATTGCGTGGATGGAGAACCAGTGAGAGTCCCATCGCGCGGAAGCTACGTCCTTCGAGTTGTGGTCTTGCGGCACTGGCACTGGCAGGAAGTGAATCCCCTTCGATGATCGAGATATTGACTCCCGCTTGTTCGAACAGTTCCCCGTCTCGAAGTAGTCGGCTTTCTCCTCCACCCCCTTCCGGCCGCTGCCAGGAAGTGGTCTGAAAGCGGGCAGTCGGCTCCAACTGTTCCAGGGTGGAACAGATCTGTTGTTGCAGATGAAGGAGCCAGTCCTGGAAGACCTGGGGGTGATTGTTGTTCATCGGGCCTCCGGAATGAGTTTCCAGCAGTGTTTGGTTCCAGGCAAGACCTGCTCTTGTGATTCTGTTGAGTTGTAATCTCTACACCAAGAGGGAGTTATGAAAGTAGTGAAAAATGTACTTTACATTTTATATGGTGCAAAGTATGTTTGGCAGCGGTTCGACGGCCGGAGAGAGTTGGGGAGTTGTCGAACCCGTGGAGTGGTTTTTCCCCGAAGTTGACGCGGCGTACCTCTCTCCGGCCCACCTTTTCTCTTTCCTGCCCCACGAGGGAAAGAGCAGCCGAATTGGCCTTCCAAATCGGCCCCCTCCGGGATCGACCCAATTTCGGAGGGGGTTCATGCCTTCTCCAGGGGACCCGCATTTTGATCCAGACTGCCTCAGATTCGCGTGAGGGGAAATCTCTCCAGATGTACAATAGTGGCCGTTTGCAGATCCTGAAGGGACCTCATGAACCGATCCACCCAGATCCGAGCTGAAGTCGTGGAACTGTTGCAGCCTGCGACTCTGCTAATCGTTTGGGGTGACGGGCATGAGAGCCTCTTCCCTCATCGATCGCTGCGGGAAAGTTGTGAGTGCGCGGCCTGTGTCGATGAGTGGTCGAGGGAACCGATTCTCAACCCGAACGATCTTCCGGCGGGTCTCCACTGCACCGGATTTGAACGAACCGGAAGGTACGGGTTGAATCTGACTTTTTCTGACGGTCATGGCACAGGCATCTGGTCACTGGATCGACTGAGAGACTCTTGCCCATGCCCGGAATGTGAAGGAAGCCGCTCATGAAACTCAGGATGCCGCAATTGATCATTTCGATCGCCCTGCTGTCCATCGGTTGGTTCTCTCATGGTGCTTTCCCGGGAGGGAGTGATGCTCCCGGATCCGGCCAGATGGGGCGACCGGGATCCTCGGGAGGACGAGGCTCCGGTGGCTATCAGTACGGAGCCCAGGGATCGAGCCAGCGCCAGGAAGAAGTGGTGCCGGTCGAGGTGACCTCCTCGATGCTGGCGGTGATCCGAGAGCGAGTTCGTGGCAGTGGAATCCTCGAACCAGAGCGTCAGGTCTCCTTACTCTCCAGGGTCGAAGGAAGTGTCGACGTCGTCCACGTGGTCGAGGGTCAGCAGGTCGGAGAGGGTTTGGTCCTCTGTACCATCGATCAGGAGGAACTGCGGATCTCTGAACAACTCGCTCGAATCGAGATGGAACAGGCCAGTGCAACTCTCCAACGATTGCAGGGATTGTCTGAAATTCGAGGTGTCGCCACGCAGGAACTGGAAGATTCACGATTTTCCCTGCAGAAAGCTGAAGCGAACCACGCTCGTTCACTGATCGACTTGGGACACTCGCAACCGGAAGCATTGTTCGACGGCATCATCATCCGCCGTCGGATAGAACCGGGGCAATATGTTCGAATCGGCGACGAACTGTTCGCTTTCGCTGACTTCGAGCCACTTCGGGTGCGGCTGTACCTGCCAGAGAGTGAAGTGGGAGAAGTCTCCCTGGGGCAGCGGTGTGTGTTGCGTGCAGAGAGCGACGGTCCGGTGCTGTCAGAAGGTATCGTGGAGCGAATCAATCCAGTGGTCGATCGCGAGAGCTTGACGGTAGAGGTGTTGACCACCTTTCCGGATGCCGCTGTGACATTGAGACCCGGTTCCTTTGCCCACATCGATATCATCACCAGGACCTTGAAGAATCGCATCGTGATACCGCGCAAGGCGGTATTGAAAGGGGATGGTCGATCTCGCGTTTTTCGTCTCCTCGAAGATGGCGAAACGGTTCAGGAGATCGATGTGGTGACCGGATACGAGAACGAGACGATCATCGTCTGCGAGGAAGGACTGGGCCTGGGGGACCGGGTCGTGGTACAGGGACTGGATGATCTTGAGGATCGAGATCAGGTCAGTGTCTACAGGGAGATTCCTGTACAGGTCGACTCACTCACCGTCGAGCGACAGGATGATGGTACCGCCACTCGGGAACCGCTGCAGAAGGAACCGAGAAGAGGTTTGGAACCCTCCGCAGGTGAGCGCGGTTCAAGGGGTGCGGGTAAGGCGCCCGGACGGCGCCCGGGAAAAGGTTCACCGCCGTCTGCGGCAGTGCTCCCCACCGGTGCGACTCCGGCCGATCCTTCAGGATCACCACAGGTCGAGCCACAAACCAAGCCGACCAGTGACGCAAGCGGAGCCAACAACTCGGGAGGTTGATCTACCGTAGTTGAGGAGGGATCGATGGAGAACTGGCTACAGGGAATCATCCGAAGACCGGTGACGGTGGGAATGATCACCATCGCTGCGTTTACCTTCGGAGTCCTTTCGCTCGGGCGTCTCCCCATCGAACTGCTTCCAGATATCACCTACCCGACCCTGACGGTTCAAACGGAACTGCCGGATGCATCACCTCAAGAGGTGGAGCAACTGGTCACCGAGCCGATCGAAGATGTGGTCGGAGTCGTGCAGGGCTTGCGCAGATACATCAGCGAATCTCGTGCCGGCGTCTCCGAAGTGGTGCTGGAGTTCAGCTGGGATACTGACATGCAGCGAGCCAGCCTCGATGTGCGGGAGAAACTCGATCTCGTCAATCTCCCCGACGATGCGCGCGCACCGCTGGTGTTCCGCTTCGACCCTTCTCTCGATCCGATGATGCGATTGGCGCTGACCGGATCGCGTTCCGTTGCTGATCTTCGGAAGCTGGCAGAATTGAGGGTCAAGCGTTCGCTGGAAACCCTCGATGGAGTGGCAGCAGCGAGGGTCATCGGAGGTGCCGAGGACGAGGTGCTGGTCAATCTCGATTCGAAGAAACTCGACATACTCGGGATTTCGGTTCAGAACGTCGCCCAGCGCCTGGCGCAGGAAAACGTCAATCGATCTGGCGGAGAGATCCGTGATCAGCAGACCGCCTACAGGCTGCGAACGGTGAATGAATTTCAGTCCCTCGAGGACATCGAAGATGTGATCGTCCGTCACGGTGAATCGGGCACTCTGCGGGTCCGGGATATCGGCACTGCGGCCATCGTTCCGAAAGATGAAGAGATCTTGGTACGCGTCAACGGGAAGCCTGCGGTTCAGATCGACCTCTACAAGGAGGGCGATGCCAATGCCGTTTCCGTGGCCAAGGGAGTTCGGGCACGGCTGGAGACGATCGTGAAGGATCGAAGCCTTTCAGGTTGTGAGATGGAAATCCTCGCGGACCAGGCTCGCTTCATCGAGGATTCGATCGCCAGTGTCGAATCCACCGCCATGGTGGGAGCGATGTTGGCGGCGCTGGTACTATTCTTGTTCCTGCGAAACATGATCAGCACTCTGACCATCGCACTCTCCATTCCGATCTCAGTGGCGGTCACTTTTCTGCTGATGGAATTGACTGGCGTCAGCATCAATGTGCTGTCTCTGGGAGGGCTGGCGCTGGGTATCGGAATGCTGGTCGACAACAGTGTGGTGGTGTTGGAGTCGATTCAGCGCCTGCGAGACGATGGCGTGGAGATGCGCACTGCCGTGACCCAGGGAACCAGTCAGGTGATGGGGGGGATCATCGCCTCGACCCTCACGACCATCGCGGTCTTCTTGCCGTTGATCTTTGTTCAGGGCATCGGTGGAGAGATCTTCCGCGATCAGGCGCTGACGGTGACCTATTCCCTGCTGGCGAGCTTATTCGTGGCCATCACAGTCATTCCAACCATCATCGCCAACGGCTCGAGTGGCGGCAAGATGTCAAAGGTATTCGAGTGGATCGATCGCTGTTTGAGCCCCATCTCCAGCGTGTTTGCTGCTGGAATGAAAGCGGCTCAGAACAGTTACGCGAGGATGCTCGATCGGGTCCTCGAGGTTTCCTGGGTGCCGCCGGTTCTCGCACTTGGGCTGTGCTTTGCGATTCTTCCTCGGGCCACCGAACTGGGTTCGGAACTGGTGCCGGACCTGTTCCAGGGGCAGTTTTACTTCGATGTTGAACTGTCGGAAGGGACTCCACTGGAGGAGACCGATCGCAAGGTGGCGGCACTGGAGCATGCGATCGACAGGCTTCGCGAGGAGGGATTGCCGATTGGCATGACCACTTCCATCGTGGGAGACGCTCCTGTGCTGGGTGAAGTGCAAGCGGGAGATCGTAGAGAACATGTGGCGAGGGTCTCAGTTTCGCTGAATCCCGAGGCGACTCGTGTCGATGAGGAACAGGTGATCGCTCGCATCATCGGTGAGTTCAACAAGGTGCCCGATTGCCCTTATACCCTGGGGAGACCATCACTGTTCACCTTCAGGGATCCCATCGAGATCGAGGTCTTCGATGAAGATCTGGATCTACTGAGGTTCTCTGCCCTGGCCATCGAGGATCGTTTAGAACTGGTTCCCGGACTACTCGATGTACAGGCACAGGTTGCCGATCAGGTGCCAGAGGTTCACGTTCGACTCGATCCCGTGAAGATCTCTGCATATGGCCTCTCCCTGGAGCAGATTGCCAACGGCCTCAGGGCCAAGGGCATCGGAGAAGTCGCCACGCAGTATCGATTTGCCGAGAAGCCCATCGATATTCGGGTGCGAATGAGCGGCGCTCTGGACAAGACTCTATCCGATGTCGAGATGGACTCCGTGACCCTTGTTGGAGATGGAATCGCCGCGCCCCTGAGGGTCGCTTCTCTCGGTCGCCTGGAGCAAGCGCTGGGACCGGTGGAGATTCGCCGAATCGGTGGAGAGCGATCTGTTCTGGTCACCGCAAGAACCGATGGCATCGATCTGGGAACCGCGACCGAGAGAGCGGAGTCAGTGATCCACGGCAATTACTTGCCGCCCAGCTCGTCCGCTCAGATGTCGGGTCAAAATCAGGAGATGAAGGAGTCCCTCACCAGCCTGGCAGAGGCGCTGGCGCTGGCGGTGTTTGTGGTTTACCTGGTGCTCGCCAGCACTTTTGAATCGTTGCTCCTTCCCTTCATCGTCATCTTCACGGTGCCGCTAGGAATCTGCGGAGCGATCATTGCGATGTTCATCACCGGGATTCCTCTCGGAGTTCTTTCGATGATCGGGGTGATCTTGCTGTGCGGCATCGTGGTCAATAACGGAATCATCTTCGTCGCCCGGATTCAGCAGTTGCGTCAGCAGGGCCACGATCCGTCGATGGCAGCGAGGACAGCAGGAAGCGAGCGGTTACGTCCGATCCTCATCACCAGTGCCACCACGATTCTCGGATTAATGCCCTTGGCACTGGGTCTTGGTCCGGGGGCGGAACTCCGTAAGCCGCTCGCCATTACCGTCGTCTGGGGCCTGGCCATGGCCACCGTGATGACACTGGCGGTGATTCCAACCGGCTACCGATTACTCCAGAGATCGAACCGCTCGGGAGATGTTTCATGAAGCCATTTGTACGCTTCTGCCTCAGTCGACCCATCACTACCTTGACCGTGCACATCCTGCTGGTGCTCGGCGGAATCCTGTCCATCGACAGGATTCCTCTCAGCGCCACACCGAACCTCGGCAGGATGAGCGTCAATATCAACATTCCCTATCCCAATGCGTCTCCGATACAGGTCGAAAACGAGGTGGTGAGACCACTGGAGGAAGCTCTGGCGACCCTCCGCAGGGTGCGCGGATTCAATAGCGAATCGCGAGAGGGAAATGGTCGAGTGACCCTTCGTTTTGATTACGGAGAGGATCTTGATCAGGTCAAGGTCGAGATTCGAGAGCGACTGGCAAGGGCGATGGACCAGCTTCCGGTGGAAGATCTGGACCGGATCCGGTTGAGCACCGGAGGCTGGGGGGCGGATGC
Organism: Planctomycetota bacterium; assembly: GCA_018694835.1. Lineage (GTDB taxonomy): Bacteria > Planctomycetota > UBA8108 > UBA1146 > UBA1146 > QNYK01. The sequence continues at coordinate 52,038 of JABHOG010000004.1, forward strand.
AGATGCCATCATGGAGGCTCGCATCAGTGCGGTGGGTATCAACCTGTCGGAAAATTATGATCTTCTGGTCAATCGGATCCAGCGGCCTCTCGAGCGACTCGATGGTGTTGGGCAGGTAAAGCTCGATGGTGTGACTCCCAAGGAGATTCGCATTTCCTTCACCAAGGGAGAGTTGGAACGACATGGTCTGACCCTCGGCCGGGTCGCCCAGGAGATCCGAAACTCCAATGTCGATGCGACCATCGGAAGAGTCTGGAGCGATGGTAAGACTCGTCGGCTCCGTCTGATCAATGCACTTTCCGATGTGGAAGCGATGCGCCAGATGCCGATCAATCGCAATGGGTTGCGGCTGGGTCAGGTGGCGACCATCGAGAAAAAAGAGGGAGAACTGCGCTGGGGGCGTCATCTCAATGGCTCCTATGCGGTCTCCCTCGAGATCTCCCAGGAGGCTGGCGCCAATACGGTAGAGGTTTGCAAGAAGGTCAGGGAAGAGGTGGCCAGGATCGCCCTCGATCCTCAACTGGCCGGGATCAACTTGTTGGTCTGGCAGGATCAAGGCCAGATGATCGTCAGTTCGCTGGCGCGTCTTCGAGACGCTGGAATCATCGGCGGCGGCCTGGCCCTGATGATCCTGCTGATCTTCTTGCGAAGATTCTCGGCCACCTTGCTGGTGGGAATGGCGATTCCGATCTCGGTGCTCGCTGCATTGTCGGTACTTCATTTCCTTGACCAGGAACTGAACATCATCACCATCATGGCTCTGATGCTCGGTGTCGGCATGCTGGTCGATACTGCCGTCGTGGTGGTGGAGTCGATCGTCCGACGTGCAGGTCTCGGGGATGACCCGATGACAGCAGCCACCACCGGTACGCTGGAAGTCGCAACTCCGGTGTTCGCAGCCACCCTGACGACGATGGTGGTGTTCTTGCCGGTCTTCATCTCGGAACGTAACGGGTTCTCAGATGCTCTGGCCAGCGTCGGACTGGTGATCTCACTGACCATCGGGGCGAGTTTGTTCGTTTCCTTGACCCTCGTACCGATGGTGGCCGCCAGAATCTATAGCGGAGGTGATCCAGGGCTTTCCTCCTGGTTCATGAAGTTCAGGGATGGCTACGAGAATCTATTGAAATCGGCGATGGCCCATCGATCCGTGACCTTGACCGTCGCAGTGGCTGCAACCCTGAGTGTCGTGATTCCATTCGAGAACGGATTCCGGATGGACTTGTCCGATGCGGACTGGAAATCCAATTATGCCAACATCTCATACCGACCGGTCGAGGGCCTCGACTACAGGGAGATGGAAAAGACGGTCACTGACATCGAGAACTTCCTCGCCAGCCATCGGGAAGTCATCGGGGAAGGCGACATCTATTCCTGGTACAAGGACGGCTACGCCCTGACGAGGATCTATCCACCGCCAGCGATGGCGACGGAGGATTACATCGCAGAGTTGAGAGGCCGGATCGATGAGGTACTTCCCAAGGTGCCTGGCTTCAGGATCCGGACCGACGAAGGATGGGGTTGGGGTGGTCGAGGCCACGGCGGCGGCTCGCGATCTTCCGCAGGCTCCTTTCGAATTCGTCTCGCTGGCGACTCCAGCTCCTATCTGGATGATCTGGGAATCAAGGTAGCGTCCTACTTGAGCGGGATCGTTGGGATCATCGAAGCGGAAGTTGTTGGAGATGAAGAGGTCGATGAGCTGCGACTGGAACCGGACCAAGACCTGCTCGGTCGCTTGCAGGTTTCGGGAGATACAGTAGCTCGAAGCATCAGTTCAGCCTTTTCTGGAAATCGCCTTAGCCAACTGCGAACTCAATCGGGCGACCTCGACATCACTCTCGGGCTTGACGAGGAAGAGACTGATTCTGTCGAGGAACTGAACTTCATGAGATTCCCACTCACCGACACTCTGGAACTACCCATCGAGGAGATCGGAGTGGTGAAACAGGTCGAGGCTCCCAATCGACGCCGCCGTGATCAGCGACTGGCCAACTTGACCGTGTCGGTGCAATACGATCCCAGCAGCAAGGAGCAGATCCAGCAGCGGCTGGAGACGGCACTGGAGAAATATCCCTGGCCAGTCGGGTATAGCTGGGATCTGGGAGAAGGTTGGTCCGGACGCTGGAGGAATCGAAGTTCCTTCGGAGAGGGCCTGTACCTTTCGGTGTTCCTGGTCTACCTGGTTCTCGCCTGCCTGTTCGAGTCTCTGCGGACACCGTTGGTATTGATGGTCACCGTGTTGCTGGCGGTTCCCGGAGTGATCTGGACGCTGTGGCTCCAGGGAGATGCTCTCGATACACCCGCAGCGGTTGGCTTGATCTTGCTCTGTGGCATCGTCGTCAATAATGGCATCGTGTTGATCGATCAGGTGCGTCGAAGGCTCGAGGAGGGCCTGGATCCCATCACCGCGATCCGCAAGGGAGCCAGTGACCGACTACGGCCGATTCTGATCACGGCTCTGACGACGGTACTGGGGTTGATTCCGATGGCCTACGGCACCCAGATGTTGACCGGGCCGCAGTTCAATACCCTGGGGAAGGCGATTGTCGGTGGTCTGTCCGCCTCGACCCTGCTGACCCTGATCGTGTTACCGGTGGTGCTCTCCTTCATCCTGAAGGCGAAGAAGCCAGATCTCGCACCAGAAACGGGAGCCGAACAGGCTTCGATGTAGCGATTCCGAACACTCATTACCCGGAAACGGGTATTGTGCGAGGGGTCGCTCCTCATGATTTTCGGAGCATGGTCATAAACTATGTTCTTGAAGTGGCTTACAGGATCACAGTAGATCTGAGTGGAAGCATCAAGAGCCTTTAGAATGGCATGAGTTCTGCCGATCAATAGGCAGTGAGTCCTCACCGATGAGGGACCTCTTTGTCGAGCCGCCAGATGAGCCGGAGATCCGATGAATCAGTTACCGCGAGCCCACGAGAATGCGCCACGATCCCCCGAGGGGGGAATTGCGCTGTTCGTCGTGTTGATCCTGGTACTGGTCCTGACCGTCGTCATCACCCAGTTGATCTTCGTCACCAAGATCGAGGAGCGAATCTCGCGCAATCGACAGGGTCGAACCGCTCTCTCCTACGCCTTGCAGGCCTCTGGACGCCAGGTGCTGCTGAATCTCTCCTCTGATTTGATGGAAGATCTCGGCTATCTGGAAGATTTAGAGGAGGAAGATATGAACGGAATGGAGACCGGAGGGGAGGGGGTGGATACCCAGCTTCCCGGAGGTCTTCCAATTCCAGGATCGGGTGGAGGCGGGGGCGATGGCTCCAGAGGATCGGAAGACGACCCGGTCGACACCCACCACGACCTGTGGGCACGCCCGATTCAGGATTCCATCAACGGTGTCGAGGTCGTTGGAATGGTCGTCGATGGAGAATCCTGCATCGACCTCAATCACATCTTCTCGCTCGCTGCACTGCCCGAGGATGAGGAGAGTGAACTCGATGCTCTCGAAGAAGCGGCTGCTGGAAACGCTGCGATTGATGGGCTGCTACAAGAAACGGGACTACTGGAAGAATTCGTGCCTCCAGAGCAAGAAGAAGTCGAAGAAGCCCAGGTGATCCTTGAACGGTTGATCGAGGGCGTCATCGATTTCAACACTGAAAATGGCTTCGATTACATCGAAACTCCGGATCCACGAGATACCGCAGAGGCGATCGTTTCGTTGGTTCACCAGCGTGTCCTCGATGAAAATCTGCGCAGAATCCGTAGCCTGGATTCGATCCGTCAGCTGGAAGAAGTCACCTGGGAGTTGTTCTACGGACCCATCGACCCGGCGACACTGGAAGAAGATGATGAGTTTGACCAGGAAGATACCGGCGGAATGATGGAGGACCTCCAGGCGCTGGCCCCCGGATCCTTCGACGATCTCGAGGCATCCGGGTTCGAACTTCTCGATGGGGGAGTGGATCAGATTCCGACTCCCATCGGGCTTCGACATGTCATGACCGCAAACTCGTCGGGCAAGATCAACCTCAACACCGCAAGGCCTGAGGTGCTGGTCGCCATGCTTCGATCCTTCGAGGATTTCGATGAGGCGAAGGAGATCGCATGGCAGATTCGAGACCATTGCAATAGTTACCAGGAGGAGATCGACGAGGTGACCGGGGAGATCATCGACGATCTGCTCAGCGAATTTGGTGTCGAGGATGAGGAAATCCAGCAATTCGAGTACTTCACCAGTTTCGAGCAGTTGAAACAGGTCGATGAGGCCTGGGAAGACACCAGTGGCTCGGAGGGCTCCGTATTCGAACTCCTGCAGCAGGACCTCGAGGATCATGTTGTTTTTTCTAGCAATTTTTTCACCACAACCATCGAAGGAACGAGCGAGGATCGCTCTCTCTCGGGTAGAATGGTTTGTGCCAGGAAAGGACAGCACGTGGTTGTAATTTCCTGGAAGGAAGTGCGCCGATGAAGGTTTCGTGGAGGATTAATCGATGCCAAAAGTGAGCATCCAACTACTACGGAGCGGAATTCTGCTCTTCAATATTTCAGCGATGACCCTGCTCGGGTTCGTGATGTACGACCTGCTGCTCGAATCTCCGCAGGATGTGCCGGTTCGCCTGGTCGATCCGCAAGACTTCGAGTTGAAGGAGCAGGCTGCTCGTCCGGTTCCCAACCAGTACCGGGAGATCATCGGAGAACTTTACCGCACTGCGCCACAGGCTCCTGTCGCGCAGATCAAGCCGGTCGAATCGACGCTACCGTTGCTCGATTCGGGCCCCATCGGAGAATGGGAAATCGTTGGAGTCATCTACTCTCCTGAGGGACAGCGATTTGCATCCATCCAGGAGAAGGGGCAGACCAATGTCCTCAAATCGTCGAGTCGTAGCGGGCGCCCCGTCAACACGAGCCGTGTTCGCGGTAGAAGCACCAGGGGTGGTGGAGCATCCGCCATCAATAGGGCGAGTTCCAGAACCTCGGGCCGTTCCCCGACCTCGAATCAACGGGTGCGATACCTGGAGCAGGGCAAAGAGTTCAGGATCGATGAGAACAGTTACATGGTGGTCGAGATCAAGGACCAACCCAAACAGGTGATCTACGAGCACAACGGACGCAGTTACACCCTTCGTCAGGAGTCGATCATCGATCCGGTGATCCATGAGGAAGGCGAGACGCTGGTACTGCGGGGATTCAGTCCGGAAGAACTGGAACTTCTCACAGGTGGCCAGACAGGAGCCAGTGCTGTAGGTCGGTTGTCCGCGATCCCTGAAGATGTGAGGGGCTCGATTCGCGGCAATGACGGCAAGCCGATGCGCGGAACCGAAGTTCCCAAGTCACCTACCACCCGTCCTACCGGAGTCGTTCCACCCAGAGGTGTTTCGCCGAGGACTCCCACGACCAAGCCCAATTCCAGAACCAATAGTCGTAGTTTTGGTGATCCCAGGTCAGACCAGAGAGGGAGAGTTGCACCTCCGAACAAGGCCAAGCCGAAACTTCGTGGCGGAACATCCACCCAGACACCCAGCTCAAGGGTGGGGCAGGCGACTCTTGAAGCGACGCTCGGAGTGGATGTCGAGTCAAACCCTCAGGAAGCGATTCGTCGTCTCGAAGAACTTCAGCGAGCCCGTCAACAAAACCAGCCAAATCAGACCTGATTCCCATCCCGAGGATGATTTGAGAGGAGCCCTGTCGTGGCCCTGCACGCAGGAATAGAAATCGATGGATCTGACGTCTCGATCGCAGTGGTGGATTCCACTGCGAAACAGACCGTCATCATCGACTACATCGAGGCCAAGATTATCGGAGAAAGTAGCGAGGAGCGCCTCGCGTCTCTGGAGTCCATCCTTCATGGAGCACTGGAAAATCACGGGAGCAAGACCATCGAGGTGGTCAGTTCCATTCCGACTCGGATGTCGACCTTGAGAGAGATCTCGGTTCCATTCACCAATGAAGATGTCATTTCCAAGACGATTCGGTATGAGAGCGAAGGGCATCTCCCATCCGCCTCCATCGATGATCTGATCATCGAGTTCATCAAGTGTTCAGAAACTGAAGATTCGAGCCGGCTGCTGATCAGCGCAGTGCAAAAGAAAATCGTCGGTGCTCATCTGGAAATGCTTCGTGAAGGCGGGGTGGATCCAGTCCAGGTCGAGGTCGATGCCACCGCCCTGGCGACTTCACTCCATGTATCTCGACCAGATCTCAGGGGTGGACGCACTCTTCTCATCGGCATGGAAGCGGGTCATACGACCTTCGTTCTGCTCGAGGAGGGAAGAGTCATGAGGATTCGATCGACCTCGAATCATCTCCAGCCATCCGCGATACCGTCGCTGGCGACCTCCGCGACCGGCAGCTCAAGTGGGGCCGTGGAAGGGTTCGAAACGACTCCTTCAGAATCTGCGGTGGAGTTTGCAGACCTGATGCAAGGAAGCGAATCGGATGAGGACCTTGGTGGTGAGGAAGAACTCGCCATCGCAGTGGTCTCGGATGAAGACTTCGAGCGATTGAACGCGGAAATGACATCGTCTCCAGCGCTGCCTCCAGCCGACCCGGAAGAGGTGATTGGGCGACTATTCACCGAGATCGAGCGGACTTTTGCCGGGATCTTGATGAGATCACCGCTGGACCGAATCGTTGTTTCCGGAAGCGCCGCTTGCGACCTGGGAATTTCGGATCGTCTGGCAGAAGAGTATGAGGTGCCCGCTCAGCAACTTCGTGTCTGCGACGGGGTCGAAACTGGAATGCCGATAGCCTTGATCGATCGCTGCAACAGATCGGGTGGTGTGTCCGTTGGGCTGGCGCTTCAGTCAGCAGGGCAAGGGCTGACTCGATTTGACTTCCGTAAGGAAGAATTTCGGTATGAGCGAAGATTTGCCAAGTTGTTGCCTGGACTGATGCTGATGGGATTAATCCTCTGCTTCATGTCCGTGACCTGGCTGGTCGAAAGCCACCGTGAGAAGCAATACCGCAAAGCAGAGTACGAGACGGTGAGATCCAACGAAGAAGCAGTGTACATGGCCAGGTTTGGCGAGAGTCCGAAGAGTTCCAAGCCCAATTATTTGAGAAGTGCAGAAAATAAGATCGCTGCATTGAAGGGGGTTGGATCCGGGTCGACCAGGCAGAAACTGGTGCAGTACTTGCCAGGAATGGATTTGATCAAGGATGTGACCGGAGGAGTCTCTTCAGCGAATCCAAAGGTCTATCCGATCTGGAAATCGATCGAGATCAACGGCGCCAAGAAAAAAAACGGGGTCTCGACGGTGATCTTCGAGGTGCCAGATGCCGCTTCAGGAGAGCGAGTGATTACAGCTCTGGAGCAGAGGTCCAAGTACTTTAATATCGAGGATGACATCAAGCCTGCTGGCGATCGGAAAAAGGTCACCCTGAAACTGAAGTTGAAGTCCTCAATTACAGAAACTGACGGGAGGAGGTAACGATGGCGGATCATGGCAAAACCAGTGATTTGACACAGATCATTCTCCTGACCTTGTTCCTGTGCTCCGGGGTGTTCGGTGCCTGGGGATACTGGTTACACACCAGTGCTGAGGAGTATCGCGCTGCAACCGAAAGTGAGAGTCGCACGTTGACGAATCTCAAGGAACTGCTCAACTCTGCTGAGAGTAAAGAAGTGGTTCTGGATCATCTACGTCGCGAGGAAAGTAAGAAAAACTCTGGCAAGATCAGCACCACCATCGCCGAGATCATCGAGTCGATGAAAAACAGTGCTTCCAAGCCCGAGATCAAGAGTCAAAGTAATGATGCGGAACCAAAACAAGGGATCACCAAGCATAGTTATGCTGCGACTTTTGAGAACAGGCCTCTGCGCGAGCAGATCACCTTCTTGGCTCATATTCAGACTCGTGCACCTCACCTTGGATTTGAAAAGGTGAAGCTCACCAACAGGGCCAAGAAAGATTCCGAGGCGGAGTTATGGGAGCTCTATCTGGTGCTGGTGAATTACAGTGGCGAATCGCCCACTCGGTAGTAATCCAAACGCGGTAATCCAAACGTGGTTTGGCGAGGGCGGCGGATCAGTTTCCTGACGTGAACAGTAGCGCTCGACAGGTTCGGCTCTCTGGCGAGGCGGCCACGATCAGCGCACCACCCCACAAAGCGACCGCCCGCGGGGCCAGCAGTAACTCTTCGCCATCGGCGGATGCCCTGCTGAGAGGCTTGCACACCCGCTCCACGACTCCTGAGAAGGGGTCGTAGATCGCCGCTTCCGATGTCGGAAGTCCACCACGGTCAAAGCCACCTGCGATGAGAATCCTACCACCGGGAAGTTCCACGATGCTGGGCTGATAGAGCTCGACGGGAAGTCTCCCTGCCGGGATCCAGCGCAACTGGATGCGCCCGAATCTCGTATCCTGCTGCTCGAGCAGGAAACTAGTCCGGCATTCAGTCGGCTGGAAGGGGGTCAATGCATCCGGGTTCGGTTCCCGGCGAGTTCCGGCGACCAGCAAGGCTCGATTTCCCTGGGCAGTACTATCTCCGATCGATTGCAGTCGCAATCCGCGACGGGGTCCGGGTAAGTTCGATCCTGGTTTATCGATCAGCAATGTCCGGCTGGTCCTCGATTCTGCACGGATCCTGAACGCTTCCGGATGATCCAGTACTCGGCAGTGCTCGGTGTCGAACGGCACGTGAGGAGCACCCAGTGACCCTCCGTAGCCACCATAGAGCAGCAACAACGGTTGCTCAGAATCCTCGAACAGGATCGAGCCATGCTGGTGCCTCGGATGGCGCAACTCACCGATCTGGTAGGTCGTGCTGATCGCTTTCGGTCCACGATCCCCGTCGAGGATCTCGATCTCGATCTGTTCGATGAGTCCGTTCAGATGTCCATCGAGACGACCCGCCACCACGATCACTGTGTTTCTCTGGGCGATCGGATGGGCGGAATGCTCGAATCTAGCACTGGATGGTGACTCGCTCTCGACCGGAATGAAGCGGCTCATTTCAGCGGACAGAATCAGCACCTCGGCATCGTTACGGGCTCGGGAGCCATCCCAGCCTCCAGTGATCAGGACCAGATCGTCTTCGGTTTCGAGCAAGCCGTCGACACCGGGGAGGAGCGTCGCGCAGTGATCAGCACGGGCCGCTTGCATCGGAATCGGGCCCTGGTGATTTCCCATCGGGTCGATGATCCATGCGCTGGAGAGAACCCTTCCAGAAGATCCGACCATCATCGTCCTGCCACCAGCGATCAGAACCTTCCCCCCCGGCAATCGGGTCAGGGAGTGACCCGCAAGGGCGGGCAAGCCTGGAGGTAACTCGAGATCTTGCCAGGGGGCACAATCTCCTTCCAGGTCGACCACCAGCGGCGATGCCACACCACCGCCTTGATCGGTGATCAGTTCCTGTGAGGGCAAGATGGTGGTGCCGGCTACAGCGATGCCACTGGGGGACCCTTCAAATCGTGATCGGCTGTGCTCATGCATCCCATCGATGGTGAGGAAGGGGAGTTCTCCCAGGAGGATGCTGGTTTCACGCGAGGGGGGACCATCGAGAAATCGCGCAGGAACCTTGCTGGAACCGAGTTGATCCCCTTTCACCGAGAGCCGGATCAAGCTCGATGAAATCTGCAGTCTTCGATCGAGAAGGATCTGGGAGAAGTGGACCGGTCGATTCCAGCGAAGCACCACCAGGTCTTCCCGATTGACGGTGGAACTGCGATCTGAATCGACCCATCTGGCATCCTCGAGAATCGCCGGTTCAGGCGCCGGAAGTTCCAGCAACACCGGTCCGACCACACCCTCGATCGGCTGACCCAGGTCATCCTTGAGACCCATCAATCCCAGGTCGAGGGAAACCATAACCGAGTGTTCGGAACCGATCTGGTCGAGATGGTCAAATCCCGATTCTAGTTCAGCGATGAGCACATTGAGATGGTCAGTACGTTGGAATGAGTACTGCTCCGCACCCGTGGCTCCCTCGATCATCAGGCCGACGCGAGGGTTCGAGGGCAGTTCCAGGGAGGCATCGAGGACCAAGATGATCTGGTCGCCCTCGCCCAGTCCATCTTCAAGGAGGCCTTCGATCCGGGCAGAGATCAATTCCGGGTGAGTCGTCGGTTGGCAGCCGATGCATCCGAGCAACAGCAATAGCAGGAGCAACAGTCCCGATCGAGACGGAGATGATTGTGGCTGCTGAACTGGCCAGATCATCGAGCCTCTTCCTCTATCTTCTGTGGATGGGGTCCTGTACCGAAGGCAATGCTGTACTGCCCTGAGATAGATCGTGACATCGCGGAGGCCCACTCTCAAGCGGGCCGCGGAACAGTTAGCCGGAGATTCCCAGAGAATCGAGTGCTCGGATCACTTCTTCGCGAACCCTTAGGGGCTGAGAACTGTCATCGCGGGCTGTCCTCAAGGCCTCCACCACTGCATCGCCTTCGATACGTAGCAATGCCCTCACTGCAGAGATGCGTGTGGCTAGAACCTCGTCTTCTTGCAGGATGCGGGTGACCAGGGGAACCGAGCGTACATCGCGGATACCGCCCAGGGCCCCGAGGATCGATTGGCGTACATATGGATTCCTCTCCTCCACGAGAGCGGATTCCACCGGCTGAGCCTGTGCGATTCCTCCCGAGAGTTTCATCCCGTATGCCGCCCGCTGGCGAACTCTGAAGTGTGAGTTGTCGGTGAGCAATTCCTCGTAAATCCCCAGCGCATCGGCGGATCTCGAATGCTGGGTGAGAGCCCCGACAAAGCGATAGCGATGAGTTTGGGTGTCTTCTGCGAGGGCACATTCGCTCAAGATCTGGAACGATCGGTCATTGTCGGCTGCCGCGAGGGCCGCCACGGTGTGCTTCACTTCGCTTTCCTTGGAGTTTCCGGCAGCCCAGTCGTAATGATCGAGCAGTCCTGCGAGAGCTTCATCACTTCCGATCGTACCGAGTGCTCGAAGGAGGAAGCGGCGGTTGATGAAATCGGGTTCCTCCGCCAGCAAGCCCAGCAGCAGCGGGACATGTTCCTCTGCCAGAGAGTCGAGATAGGCTTCGAGGTCTTGACGAGCACGGTCGACCCTATGAGCGGTGGAAGCGTCGAGCGCTTGATCCCATTGTGTCTTGAGGAACAGGCTGTCCAGCTGCTCGCGAATGGCTCTCATCTGTGGCGTCAGGGAGTCGAGTGGGGAGACCGTTGCCGAAGCGGTGGCTTCGCCAGTGTTGGTGGGCAGTGGTCCCGATCGATTCTCGTCGATCTGTTCTGCCACTCTCGTCGGAGGATTTCCGATTTCCGGTGAGCGGGTCGGGATCCACAGGTATGCCAGCACCCAGCCGAGGGCCACAAGGGCGAGTACTGCGGGGATGGAACTGTGGATGCGACCGGATTGCTCGCACCCTCGAATTCCCCGGGGGGATACTGCCGACAGGCGATGAAGCGAAGGATCTACAAGGTTCGAATTACGGAGTCGGATCTGGCGCATTGGTTCCTGGCAGCATGATGACTTCGCAGTTGATGGTGGCAGGCTCATCGCCAAAGTTCGGGAAGTAACTGACTCCGCCGCCGATCGACACGACCCGGTCATCGACACTATTGAGCACGCCATCTTCACCTGGAACAACACTCAAGGTGTGAAGCACCTTTGGCTGTGCCAGGGCTAGCAGAAGGCTACCGTCGGCAAACCCATCGAGGACGTCATCTGCGATCAATCCGTCGACATTGATGAAGGTGCCGAAGATTCCTGTCGGGTGAGTGATCGGATTGATGTCGCCGGTGGGATCCCAGGGGGGGTCATTCGCCGCATTGTAGAACGGATCGTAGATGCTCACGCCGACGATTCCATTGGCACAGGTGCCCTGCATCAACTCGACACAGCCAGTGGGCGTGGGAAGTTCGAAAGCTCCTCCTGCGGTTAATCCAACGGTCGTGGCGATCGTCACCCCGTTGTAAGTCCGACGAGTTTGCACTTGAACCAGGTCTGCCTCACTACGAGAAAAGGATGCACAATTCATCGGATCGAAGACGACCAGTTCGATGTTGTTGAAGAGTGTCGCCTCACCTCCAAAGAGGGAGAAAGACAGTCCGTTGGAAGGTCCGAAACTGCTAAAGGTAGCGACCAGCAAATCGTTGGATCCACTACCGGTGGGGCAGGCAGGATCGTCATTGTCACCATTTGCAATCAGCACGATATTGTTCAGCCCCGGGGTCGCGGGGATGTCGATGATCCCATCTTCCGTATCAAAATCGAACTCCAGGGTCGTATTGCGATGGATACCCAGGTTGATGATCTGTGGCTCGTTGACACGTCCCGCTGCGACGATGCCTGCGGCGATTCGGTTGTCTCCAGTGGTGGCATCGAAGTACTCGAAGTTGGCCGAGTTACTGGTGTCCTGCTGCCATGGCATCTTGAACTGTGGCGCGAAGATGGTCGAGAGAGTTTGGAATCCTCCGGCGCTGAGGAGGAGGTCATCGGTGGTGCCTAGAAGCCCATCAAATCCAGCCAAACCGTTCATGCTGTGTCCCGCACGCCCACGCGCACTGAGGTACTCGGCATCGTCTCCGTTGGTCGTGATGGCGGGGATGAAGGCGAGGGCTCCGGGATCAAAGATTTCCATCGATTTGAGCGAAGGAAAGACGTTGATGTCGACCTGGAAGCCGGGCTGTCCCGGTGCGAAATTCGGATCGATGATCGTCTCTGACCGCGATTCCTGGCCACCAGCGATCAGCACCCGGCCATTGGGCAGAAGTGTGGCGCTGTGGCGGAATCGAGGAGTGATCATGTCCTGGTTCAACTGCAGGAAATCGGGCGCGAATTCACGACTGCTGATGTCGTAGATCTCGGACACTTCCGTTGCCTGGGCGAACAGGGCATCGCCCGTTCCACCGCAGATGAAAACATTCCCATTGGGTAACAGCGTGGAGGTATGGAAGACTCGGCCGCCCTGGGTGAGCAGCATCAGATTGCCCTCGACATCGGTATCGATGAAATCTCCGGAAACCGTGTCGGGAATCGGTTCGTTGAGGCCGACACTCGCTCCTTGGTCGAAGATCTCCGAAGCATCGAGGGAGGTGAGGAATCTTTCATCGCTGCCACCGACCACCAGTACGGTGCCGTCTTCAAGAGTGGTTGCGGTATGTCCATAGCGCGGAGAAACCATCGAAGGGCCGATGTAGGTCGCATTATCTTCGAGAAACTCAGCAGCATTGTTGATGTTAGGGACAGAACCGATGTCGCCGTGACATCCAACAAATCCCAGAAGAAATGGGAGGCCGATGATGAGAAGGCCCATACACCTGAAGAGGGCGGATGGGAGATCTATCAATCGGTGAAACTCTGGCTGAGAATTGCAGTGGGGGCTCATTCGTTTCTGCTCTTTCCAAGCGGCGACTGAAAGTGCAATTGACAGTCGCCAGGCTCTATTCGAAGTGGAGCTATAGCTGGCACCATCGTTTTCGATGCACACCAACCAAAGCGCAGTTTCCGATTCCGTCTCGTCCTGCTCATCGCCGCCAAGATTCTCGGGCAACGAGAGGGGCAGGAACCCCGCAGACGCAAATCAGACCGATGATCAAGGAACTGCCGGGGCTGTGAGCGCGGGGCCTGAGGGGCCGAGGCGCACGGATTCCAGAAGTACCTATTGCTCAAGTGGCGGATTGTAGATCGCCGACGGAACTCTGTCCACCAACGCCACCCGCTCCAGGAAAGTGGCCTGAAGTTGATTTCCAAACCGATCTCCCTGGATGTTCACTCCAGTATAGAGTGCATCATCAGTGCCAAAAGTGGGGGCCTGGAAAGCCCCGGAAAGGGGCTGAGAAGGGGGTTGTGTGCGATTTTGACACAGGAGCCAGATCCGCTGTCAAAGATATCTTACCGGGGGCAAATGGGTCGGGGAGGGGGCCGGAGAGTAAAAGTAGGGCCTCCGGGGCTCGAACCTGGGGATCACGCAATCCGAGTTCTCGCCATATCCTTCCGAAGGCCCCTCCATTGATGATTTCGTCACGGGGTCAGAAACTGCTGTTGCTCCCCTCGAGAAGCACCGATTCTGGATCCTCGACGAGGATCTGATCCGATGCGAGCAAGGGGACGATGGTCGAGAAGACCTCCTCGAAAGGGGTGCCATCGTCATTGAGGATCTGACCCTGTTCGTCACTGTAGTGCAGGAAAAGAACGATCCGGACCGCCCTCGGCAGAGGTCGGGGGAGTGGTTCCTCGACGATCACCTCGCCTGTCGCGGGGTCGATGTCGCCCGGCTGAAGGACCGATCCTGTCGCGCTGCCAGTCGCCGCAGGGGAGTTCCCTTCCCCTTCAGAGGCTGCCGTAGCGGATGTGGGGGAACTGGCTTCTTCCGCTTCCATCGCTGCGATGGCGGCTCTCTCATCGAGATAGGGAAAGTCGGTCAGGTTCTGTTCTGGCAGCAAGGTCGAGGCATCCCAGTCCTGGGTCCACTCTCCCTCTTCCCCGAGGTACTCGATGTCGAGGGCCAGCACCCGATCATAGATGGGGCTTCGATCGCCGGAATCGAAAGGATCCTCGGTCAGATCCCACGAGACCCGGCGGAACAGCACGCTGTCGCCATCCTTCCCCGGCCGTAGCGCATAGCCGATGGAACTGAGCTCTCCAGTCCAGTTGGGTGTGTCTTCCGAGGGCTCACCCACCGGTGAGGTGGTGATGAAATCGATGGAGTCCTCGGCGTTCTCCTCCTGGCCACTATCTTCACCACGGAATACGTCGGTACCGAGTCCGCGCCAGGCCACTCCCTGAAGATCGCGTCTCATCTGGGAGAGGATCGCCTCTCCGACCTTGCCGGTGAGAGTGGCCCTCTTGATCCTTCGATCCGCCTCAAGGGTGGTGTCGAGGATGGTGTAGCACATCGACATCACGATGGTGAAGATTCCCAGTACCACGATCAACTCGATGAGGGTGAATCCTTTTTGTGCCATCAGAATCCCGATCCGTCGGTAGAGGAGTTCTGAATCTGGGCATTGGTGGCGAGTGGATCATCGGCTTCGACCAGCACTCGAGTGGTCAACACGTACTCTTCAGTGTTGATCAGATCTGGTCCCGGATACTCGAGGGTCAAAGTGATCTCGAGTAGTCGTGGGCCAGTCTCCTCCGTGGAGAGATCGGTCACGCTGGCGGACCAGGGCCAGCCTTCCGAGGAGTTATCGCTGCCGGGTAGTTGTGCCATTCCGTCCAACCCCTCCGAGAGGCCAAAAGCGACCTCGTCGAGCGATTCTCTGGCAACACGTTCGACCAGCCTTAGATGATTGTAGTTGAAGGCTCGATCCACGGCGTCGGTTCTCATGTACAGCAAGGTCAGGAAGGAACCGCCGATGATGGCCAGCGCCATCACCAGTTCGATGAGCGTGAAGCCATCTAGCCTCTTGGAGTCTTGGACTACCATTGCGGAAACTCCGCTTCGTCCTCGGGCATGTACTGGATGCTGCCGATGATCGCCTCGAAGTAGACTGCGATCGAATTGTTTTCTTCATTGGTCAGCAACACGATGTGAGATCCTGTTGTGCCATACTCATCCAGCATGATATCGACGACCCCGGATTCCTCGGATCCACCATCGGGGTGCATGATCCGTCTGATCTCGATCCCATCAGGAACCGTCATGGTTCCCATCGTTTGACGTGAGTCGATATCGAGATCAGGGTCTTCATCTTCTTGTGGAGGGAAGACGATGGTGAAGGTGTTCTGGGACAGGTCGTACTGGATCACGTACTCCCCACCGACACCTCCGCCGAGACTCCGCGCCCAGCTGATATTCTGGCCGATAGTACGGGCGCCAGATCGGAGGCGGTACTTGGGTGAAAGTCCGTCAAGATTCGGAGCCACAACGGATGCCAACAGGCCGAGGATCGTCACGACGACGATCAACTCGATCATGGTGAATCCTCCAGTGGTGGCCTGCCGAGGCATGAGCTCAGCGTCCGCTCTCGTCGGAGTAGATGTCGGCGTTGTAGTCACCGTTGGCATTATCGCCACCCTCGACTCCGTCGGCCCCGAAGGAGATGAGGAGCGGACCCCGATCACCCAGCTCGTAGTAGTAGTACTCGAGGGTCCATGGATCGAGAGGTTCTGACGACAGGTACTCGATATTGGTGCCGCTTTGAGTTGCTGGAGGAGAAATCAACTCCTCGATGTTGTCGGGCCAACGCTTGTGGTCTTCCCTGAAGAGTCGAGCAGCGGTCATGATGCTGCTGAAGTCTGCACGAACAGCGGCGACCCTCGCCTGGTCTGATCTGCCAAACACACTCACAACCACGGTACTGGCAAGGATTCCAAGAATCGTGATGACCACGATCAGTTCGATCAGCGAGAAACCCGCCTCATGCTTTTGCTTTCGACGGTTCATGGCCGCCTCCTTATCTTCAGTTTCATCCCGAGTTCATCGGGAAGAGTTTACAGATTGTTGAACTGCAACAGTGGTAACAGTACGGCCATGACGATGAACCCCACGACCACAGCGAGTAGCACGATGATGATGGGCTCGATCATAGCGGTCAGTCTCTGGATGGAGAGATCGATCTCTTCCTCGTAAGTCTGAGAGATTCGGTCGAGCACGCTTTCGAGTTCTCCGCTCTGCTCTCCAACGGCGATCATGTAGCCCACCATGGGAGGGAACATCTTGGACTTCTTGAGCGGAGTGGAGATGTCAGCACCCTCGACAATGCGATCTGCAACCTCGGAGAGGGTCTTGGCCATCAATGAGTTGTTGACGACCTTTCCAACGATGTTCAGGGCGTCGAGTGCTGGGAGTCCGCTCTTGAGCAAGATGGACAGGGTAACCGTGAATCTGGAGATTGCGGATCGTTGCAAGAGCGAACCGATGACGGGAATTTTTAACAGGAAAGTGTCGTATATCAATCGCCCCTTCTCGGTGGCGATCAGGCTCTTGAGGAAGATCATTATGAGCAGTGTACCGATCATTCCGGGTAGCCAGTATGACTTGAACATGTCACTGATGAAGATCAGGATCTCGGTCGGGCGGGGCAAGACATTGCCCTTCTTCACCAGCATCTCGGTGATCTTTGGCACAACGAAGGTCATCAAGAAGGACACGACCATGATTCCGACCATCACCATGATCGCAGGATAGGTCAGCGCTGCAGAAATCTTGCCGCGGAGGGACGCCTGTTTTTGCAGGTAGTCTGCAAGACTCAGCAGCACCTCGTCGAGATTTCCACTCGCCTCACCTGCGCGAACCATGTTGATGTAGAGATCACTGAAGTAGGCAGGGTGCAGAGAGAATGCATCTGCCAGTCCCGCTCCAGAGACAATCTTCTCGCGAATGTCGCGGAAGATCACTTCCATCCTGCGATCTTCGATCTGTTCTACCAGCACGGCCAATGCTTCCGAGAGATGGACTCCGGAAGCGAGAAGTGTCGAAAACTGTCGAGTCAGGATGGCCAGGTCACGGATGTTTGCTTTGCGCTGCAATTGGAAACGGCCTACAGTCCCGCCACCACGTGCGATGGCATCGATCCGCTGCATCTGAGTGACACGCAGCTTTTTATGACGCAACTTGTCGCGCCCATCGCGTGCCGTATCGGCATCGATGGTGCCCTTCTTGTTGCGACCACGGCTGTCGATGGCCTGGTAGGAGTAGATCGGCATCTGGGCTCCTGGCTAACTTCTAGAAGACATCCATTTGGGTGACACGAAAGACTTCATCGGTAGTGGTGATTCCTTGTGCCACTTTCCTGGCACCGTCCATGCGCAAGGTCCTCAGGTGACCCGATTCGACGGCGACCTGCTTGATCACCGAGGCACTGGTGCGTGCGATGATCTGGTCGCGAATCGTTTCATTGACGGTGAGGATCTCGTAAATCGCAGTCCGGTCGTAGTAACCCCGGCCGAGGCAATTCTCACAGCCACGACCGCGATAGAGTAGTCCCTCGAGCAGGTCGTCTCGGGTCAACCCAAGATTCACCAGTTCGCTGGACTCTGGCTCATAGGACTCCTTGCAGCGGTGACAGATCACTCTCACCAGTCGCTGGGCGACCACGCCGATCAGCGAAGAGGAAACGAGGTAGGGTTCGACCCCGAGATCGATCATTCGAGTCACCGCACCTGCAGAATCGTTGGTGTGAAGGGTGGAGAAGACCAGGTGACCGGTATTTGAGGCCTGTACGGCAATCCCGGCAGTTTCCTCGTCTCGAATCTCTCCTACCATCATCACATCTGGATCCTGCCGCATCAGCGATCGGAGGCCTGAGGCGAAAGTGAGACCTTTCTTCGTCGAAACCTGGATCTGGCTGATGGTGTCGAGGTTGTATTCGATGGGGTCCTCGATGGTGATGATGTTCAACTCTTGTGAGTCCATCTCGGACAGGCCGGCATAGAGGGTCGTGGTCTTTCCAGAACCGGTGGGCCCTGTGACCAGCAAGACGCCATGGGAAGAGTTGATCAACTTGTCGAGAATCTGGTAATTCTCGCTGTCGAGACCGATCTCTTCCAACTTGTAGAGGCGTGCGGTCTTGTCGAGAAGACGGAACACGATTCTTTCGCCATAACTGGTTGGGACCGAGGAGATCCTCACGTCCAGATCTCCGTCTCCAACCTTGAGCGAGGTTCGACCATCCTGGGGGAGTCTACGCTCGGCGATATCCATCTTGCCCATCACTTTGACCCTCGAAACGAGTGCGTCCTGGATCTTCTTGGGAATGACCTTGGTATCGTAAAGAATTCCATCGATGCGATACCTGACCTGCAGGCGATCGGCAAAAGGCTGCAGGTGAATGTCGGATGCTCGGTTCTTTTGCGCCTCGAACATGATCGTGTTCATCAGCTTGATGATTGGAGCCTTGTTGGCGATGTCGAGTACGTCCTCGGTCTCGTCGATTTCAGCTGCGATTCCGATCAGATCGTCCTCATCGAGTCCTTCGAGGAGTTCGTCCACATCAGCACTCGATTTTTGAAACGCTCGGTTGATCAGAGCGGTGATCTCCGCACGAGGAGAGATCACGGGTTCGACGACTCTATCGACCATCGCTGCGAGGTCATCCATCGGCTGTACGTCGAGCGGATCGCAGGTGGCGACATGAATAACTCCTGGGGTCTCACTGACGGCCACCAGGTTGTAGGTGCGCGCAAATTGTGGGGGCACCATATGAGTGAATTCTTCAGGAACACTGCAATCGGTGAGATCGGGGAAATACGGGATGCGAAGCCTCTTCGATAGCGCTTCCAGTAGAGCCACTTCGGTGACATAACCTTTCTCACGAAGGATCTTGTCGAGAGGCATGCCGGTGGAGTGTTCCTCCTGCTGGCACTCGTTCAACTGGTCTTCGTTGAGGAGTCCTTCTTCGATCAGATCGCTGAAGAGGGAGAGTCTCATGGTGTTTTCTCCGCCTCCGTGGCTGCAGTCCCTGGTCTGACCAGGGGAGCGAGCTCCTGATCTCGAACATTGTCTGGATCGGAGAATTGTTGAAGTTTCAGATCGTCCTGGAAGGACCGGACTCCGTGGATCGCATCCCTGGTGAAGTCGCCTAGATTGTTGAAGCGATCGTCGTTGAGGATGTGTGCGCTCAGGAACACATACAGGTTGTCGCGAGCAGTGTTGGAACCACTCGACTGGAACAGCTTTCCGATGATGGGAAGATCGCCCAGCAGTGGAACCTTGCTCTGGATCTTGCCTTCCGCCATCTGGGCCAGCCCGCCGATGATGAACATGCCTCCGTCTGGAATCGTCACCTTTGAACTGATGACATTGGTCGACCGGTCGGGGAGGGCACCGGTTCCGTCGGATACTCCCGAGAAGGAAGACACTTCCAGTTCCAGTTCCAGCAGTACGACTTCGCTGGAAATGGTAGGAATCAATGAAAGTGTGATTCCGGCACTTTCTGACTGCTGAGAAGTGGTGGTGTTGACATTGGTCGTATTGGAACTGGTGTAGAAGATCTCGTTCTGGACAGAAATCGAGTTCTCCTGATTGTCGTCCGCCAGGATGAACGGTGTGGCGAGGATGTTGGAGTCTTCATCTGATTTCAATGCACTCATGATCAATGGGAACTGGCCATCCTGCTGGATCACACCGCTGATTCCGGAGCCACCGATGCCCGGGATCCTGTTGACTCCCGTGATCACTCCATTGGGATCGACATTGGGAAGCACCTCACTGGCACCGAAGGAACTCAGAAGGATGCCTGTCAGTGCCTGGTCGTCGAGATTTCCGGCGAGGAACTCGAGAGTGTAGTTGAGACTGGAACTATCTTTCACTTGAACCAGCGCCACCTCGAGAAACACCTGGCTACGACGCTTGTCGATCTGTGTGAGGATCGCCTCGATCTGCTCGAACTCTTCCGGTTCGGCCTGGATGATCAACGAGTTGGTAGGCTCGTGGGGCACGATCCGTGTTGGAGTGAACTGTTGCTGTTGTTGCACTCCTCCGGTTCCGCCGGTGGTTCCTCGACTGTTTCGGCTGGTGGTGCCACGGCTAGTGGAGCCCCGGCGCAATGATCCTTCAGATCCTTCGACCAGTTGCCGGATGTTATCTGCAAGTTCCTCCGCCTTGAGGTAATTGACCTTGTAGATCCAGGTCGTGTTGCGGATGTTTCGCACCTTGGTGTCGAGTTCGTCGATCAACTGGTGAACCAGATCGAGTTCTGCCGGATCTGACGACTGGATCAGAATCTTCTGGGTGCGATTGTCCGCGATCAAGCGGGTTGATTCACCCGCCTGTGTGCTACCGCGACCAAGGGTACCCCGGTTGGCGGTGCTGCCGCCTCGTGCCCCGGAGTTGCTGGGGGTCGGGGTCCTGCGGCCAGTGGAGCCAAAGGCGGATGTGTCACTCAGGGCTTCCTGGACGATGCTCACGATGTCCTGGGCGTCGGCGTAGAAAAGCTCGCGAATCACAAGTACCTCTTCAGGGCCACGGACCTCGACATCGATGTATTCGACGAGCCGTTGAATGTGATCGAGGACTCGCATCTTGGCCTTGATGATGAGGGTCTCATTGTTGGTCACGGTGACGATCTTGAGGCTGCCGCTCTGACTTCCGGCGCCCTGGATTCCGAGTAACTCCTGGAGCGCCTGGCGAACCACGGAGGTCTCGACATGTTGCAACTGCAAGACCAGCGTGGCCAGTTCATCCCCTGTCTCGAAGTCGGGTTCTGAACCCGCCTCGATGATGGGGCTGACCGGATCGGTGGGTGGTTGGGTCCGTGCGGTGGTCGCTCGGACGTTGATGACCACGGTGCCGTCGTCGAGGGTGCTCTCCCACAACTCGTAACCGTTGGTTTCGAGAATCGCCTGGACGATGGGATAGGTCAGGGGATCGACATCGCCCACCACATCGACAAAAGTCTCCTCGGCAAATGCCGGGTCATTGCCAGTGGAAGGGTAATTCACGAACTTGCCAGAGGTGCGCTGGATGAAGCGCATCAGGCTCAGAACGGGAAACTTGCCCTCTTCCATCCGGTACATGTCTGGGTTTGAAGCCGCCGAGTCGTCTGCTTCTGCAGTGTTGTTGGCTTCTGCAGTATCGTTGGCTTCTGCAGTATCGTTGGCTTCTTTACGGGCCGCTTCTTCGGCCGCCTCCTCCGCGGAGGCAGGATCGGGAGGATCCTGAGCCAGCAGGGCACCTGGAAGTGCAATGCTGAGGGAGATGAACAGTACCAGGATGGCCACTGGGGCCATCGTGGAGGAAAAGATCAGAGTCTCTTCGGTGGAGACTTTCGAATTGCGGGCCATTGTGACACACCCTTCCGTCGTCGGGTTCATGGCTGTTCCTTCTTCCTTGATCGGCTGGATCGGGGATTCTCTTTCGGGGAGATTCCGGATTCTCCTGGCGGGATGGTTCCAACAGGGGCCCCGGCGTCGACCTCTCAGTTTCTCAATCAACGAGGAAACACGGGTCTGACCATCATTACGCAAATGAAATGCCCGTCCATGCCAACCGGGCAAGTTCCACAACTTTATTTTCTAAAGGGAGTTATGGATATTCCGGTAACCATCAATAGGAGGAGCTTGGCTGATCTGAGGTAGAGAGTGTAGTGAAATCGAACAGAATAAGGAGAGGGAGACGGTCTCTCAGGAAGGGCGATCCAGTTCGTCGAGGAGTTTCTCGACCGCCGGCCAGAGGTGTTTGGGGGTCCGGATCATCAGGCTGTTGGAGGCCTGATGCGTGATCACGTGAATCGGCTGCCCGCCACGCTCTTTCCAGGCTCGATCCAACTCGAGGGCGAGTTCCTTGGCGCGGCCAAAGCGAGTGGCCCAATTGCGTAGCACCGGCCGGTGGGTTCCCGCCACCGGGGGGCAGTCCGCTGCCGAGAGCAACTTCAGGTACTGTTCGAGACGGCGAGGGGAAGTACAGGAGATGACGACTGAGCCGGTTCTTGGATCGGGCACAAAACGGCTGTAACGGTCGAGGGCTCCGATCTCCTGCTCCCTCTTGCGTGCGTCTTCGCGTAGCAATTGGCAGATCGGTTCCGGATCCAGATGCTGCAGTGCGACCACCCGGATCTGGTAGCGCGCCAACGGCGGCTCGCTGTCGGGATCGGTGGTGGCCCAGTGGGGACCTCGCACCAACCCCTTGCGAATCGGCTTCAGCTCGATCCCTTTCGACTTCAACTGCGCTCTCAGAATCAGAGCGCTGGAAGAGGAGGAGAGGTTCAGCGGTCGCAGCAGCGGGATCGATCGGTGGCCGAGGATTGGACTCTCCAGGATGACCGACTGATCGGTGGCCAGGCTCCAGCCCTGCAGAAGGAAGCCCGCTGGAATCTGACCGGCGGGAATCACCGATTGATTCGATTGTGGCAAAGGAACCAGCAATCCGATCCAGCAGGAAAGTAGCACGGGAATCATGAGGTACCGTCTCTCGGCTCCAGTTGCAGGTTTCGAATTCTGGAGTAGAGAGTGGAGCGTTCGATTCCGAGGATCTCAGCGGCTCGCTTCTTGTTCCAGTTCACATGATCGAGCACCCGGGAGATGTGCTCTTTCTCCAGTTCCTTCAACGAGATCGGTTGCCACTGAGCGGTGGAGTCTGCTCCTGGTTTCCGCGATGCGGTGTGATCTAGCCGAAGATCATCGACCTCCAGCAAGGTCGCTGGAGCCAGAATCACGGCACTTTCGATGACATTTCTCAGTTGGCGAACATTTCCAGGCCAAGAATGCATTCGCAATGCCGTCATGGCATCCGGGGAGAGTTGCTTACGCTGGGGACTTCTCCCGCAGCAGAGATCGAGAAAGTGTTCCGCTAGCAAGTCGATGTCACTGGGTCGATCCCGCAGCGGTGGTACTACCACCTCGAGCACCGCAAGCCGGTAGTAGAGGTCTTCTCTGAAGCGCCCCTGTGCCACCTCCTCTTGTAGATCTCGGTGGGTGGCGGCGACGATTCTCACATCGATGTCGATGGAGTTGTTGCCCCCGACTCTCTCTAGCCTCTTCTCCTCGAGTAATCTGAGCATCTTGGACTGGGCAGAGGTGGGCAACTCACCGATCTCATCGAGGAAGACCGTACCTCCTGATCCCGCCTCGAACTTGCCGAGCTTCTGCTGGTCGGCACCGGTGAAGGCACCTTTCTCGTGGCCGAACAGTTCACTCTCGACCAGGTTTTCTGGAATGGCTGCACAGTTCATGGCAATGAAGGGAGCCGCTGCTCGACTTCCTTGGTAGTGAATTGCCCTGGCGACCAGTTCCTTCCCGGTGCCGGTTTCTCCCCGGATCAGCACGGTCCCATCCGTAGGGGCTGTTTTGCGGATGAAGTTACGAACCTGTTCGATCTGAGATGAGCTACCGATGATGGGCATCGAGTCGATCACCGTTCGAACCAGCTCTTCACGATCGGTAGACAACTCGATCAGGTCTTTTCCGACCGAGAAACTGGCCCCGATGATGCCTGCAGCGATTCCCGCGCCCCACAATTCTTCATTACCGAAGGGCCGTTGGTCTCCATCCAAGCGGTCGAGGTAGAGGATCCCACCGATGCCGTCGTGGACCGGGATCGGAGCAGCGATCACCGAGCGAATCTCATCGCCGACGACGCTACGGCGATCTGCGAAGCGCAGGTCTTCCGTGGTATCCCGCGAAATCACGGCTCTTCGCGATTGCATCACTTCGCTATGAATCGTGTGACTCAGTACGAATCCATGCATGGGGGTTCCACCGCGAGACCATGCAGAGCGGCAGAGCCAGCCATCTTCTTCACTGATCAAGATGGCACCCCGGTCCGCATCGATACCTTCAACCAGTAACCGTAGACCTTTTTCAAGGCGCGCCGAGTTCTCCTCGGCTGATCGGCCAAGCAGTGGAGCACAGGAGTGCAGAGCCCCGAGTACCTGGCCCGATCGCTTTCCGTCCAGATCTTCGGGAGACACCTCGATTCGATGAACCACCTGGGTTCTGGAAACCGACTCCGATGCCGTCGTGACCGCTGCTTCAAGTCGAATCTCACAGTCTCCTATGGCGAGCAAGTCGCCCGGTGCCAGTTCAGATTCTCTTATCGGGTCATTGTTGAGATAGGTGCCGTTGGATGACTCCAGGTCGACCACATACCAGCGTTGATCCCTGCAACTCAAACGGGCATGGAATCGGCTCGCCGCACCATCGTCGATGGTCACATCGGCTGCCGGATCACGGCCGATGATGACTCCGCCTTCTTTGGCCTGTTCGGTCGAGATTTCGACCACAAGAAAGGCGCCGGCAGAGGTACAGATGTGGAGACTGGTGCTCAGGGTCCACCCCCCTGATTCCAACTTCTCAGGATGCGGTCGCGGTCGAGGAGGCCGAGGATTTGCACCTGGCCGATGCGAGTGTTCCAGCGCGCCAGGTCTCCTTCACAGCGAATCGCCGGAGCCCCTCGTGGGATGGCATCGATGGGCAGAGTGAAGGTCACTGTGGAGACGAGATTCGCGGGGTCCTCCTGGCGTGAAATCTGGAGGCGGAACCTGGCACGCTTCGGATCTTCGGAAGGTCTTCGTTCCAGGGTGATGGAATGATCGATTCCTTCCTGGATGAATGCCGATTGCGACTGCTGTTCCACCTCGATAACAACCGGAACTCCGCTCCGAAGTGCCTCGATGCGGGGAGCGATTCCGCGACCCACCGCCAGGCCTATTCGTAGCCGGTCCCCAGGGCGTTCCGGATCTTGACCGGTTCTCAACTCGAGATCGGGAGTCCCGAGACAACGCAATCCATCGATGCGCCATCTGCGTAATTCCTTCAGATATGGGAAGGAAATGGCGCGCGGATCGTTGGCCCACAGTAATGATCCGTCGCGGACCACCGGCGCAATCTGGACATGTCCTCCCGCTGGCTCGGGGAGGGCTGGGTATCTGAAGAAGCGCTCGACCCGATCTCCGTCTTCTCCGAAATCGTAAGAGAGAAGTTCGTAGGGAGATGAACTGGAGAGGATTCCTCGCAGAAATCCATCGACCTGGATGCCAGTTTCTACCGCTCGACCGGGCCAATAGGTCCCCAGCAGGATGGCACAGAGAATCAGCGTCATGGCCATCGTGAGTTGTAGGACGGAGAGTCGAGTTTTGACGGGAGGGTCGATCTTCAGCTGCAATTGTTCCAGTTCCGAAAGCAATGCTCCATGGTCGTGTGGCCGATCTTCCGGACGCTTCTCCAGCATCCGAAGGACCAGCAGTGCCAGTTCAGGATGGATGCCTGAGCGAAGAGCGGCTGGAGACCTGGCTGGCTCGTTGACCTGGGCGACCATCAAGTCCACCCGAGAGTCTCTTTCGAAGGGAGGCTTGCCCGTGAGCAGGTGAAACAGCGTTGCGCCGAGACTATAGATGTCGGAGCGCTCGTCGAGAGCCCAGCCCTGGATCTGTTCGGGGGATCCATACTGAGGAGTGCAAAGAAACTCTGGTTCGTCCTGAGGATTTTCGCCGAGATTTCCCGCCAGGCCGAAGTCCACCAGTTTGACGACTCCGCGAGAGTCCTGTAGCAAGTTCGAGGGTTTCACATCTCGGTGGATGATGCCGCTTCTGACGGCAGCACGAAGTGCTCGCGCGGCAGAGATGGCGACGCGAATCGTTTCTGCAGATGACATGGGGCCGTGTTTCTCGACCTGGATCTCGAAACTGGGCCCCTCGAGAAACTCCATCACCAGGTAGGGAGGATCTTCGTCCTCATGGATGGCGTGAATTTGACCGATATTCGGGTGACTGACTGCAGCGATCGCGCGCGCCTCGGTGAGAAACCTCTCACGGATGTCGACGCTCTCCTGCAAGCGAGGGTGGATCCTCTTGATGGCAACGGTTCTCTGCAACCGTGGATCACGGGCACGGTAAACCACTCCCATTCCGCCCTCGCCGATTTTTTCTTCGATGGAGAAGGAGCCGATCTGGTCGAGGCGAGGAGTTTTCAATGGCCGGGTCTCATCATGTGAACTTCCCGCGTCGGTGGTGTCGCCGGGGGAAAGCCTTCGACTGGGAAGCAAGTGAGACCCCTTTCCTGAGAGAAGCGGTCGGGACTTCTCGCCTGAGCACGTGGCCATGCTATCCTGCGGTCCCGACAGGGTGACGGGACTCTGGCCGGAAGCACAGGAAATAGTCTCTTCATGTCCGCTACTTTCGAAAAAAAACTGTCTGCTGCTGCGGGAGGGGACTTCCGCTCATTGCTGACTGCCGCATTTCATGCCGCAGGAAAGCACAGTGGCGAGGTCGAGGTGATTCGACTGACAGACGAGGATTTGCAAATCCTCGTCACTTCTGCGGATGAGGCTGCGGGGCAACGGCTGCTCGGTGCTCTGGTCTCACTTGGATTCGAGGATCCGCAGGAACTTCCGGTCCAGTGGCAGAAAGCCAGTGCCGCTGGAGTTGCCCCGGAGGGGTTCTACAGCACCACTCACCACCAGACCGAGGTACTGGACGGGGCGGTCTGGCAAGTCCTCCCTCAGCAGCGAATGGATGGTTGCATCACTCGTCGGGATGGAGCCCTTGCCTGCACCAAGTTGCGAGACGTGCAGGTCGGAGATGAAGTGGCGATCGGGCTGGACGGTGTGCGGTTGCTCGCCGAAAGCGCGACGGAGACGCGCCCTGCATTTGCCTTCATGTCCAACGATGTTTCCTCCGAGAGGCGAGCCGAGGTTCAGATCCGGGCGGTGGTCGACCTGGCCAGAGCCGCTCGGGAATCGGGCAAGAAGATCGTATGGGTGCCGGGACCCGTGGTCGTTCACACCGGTGCCGCCAACGACCTGGCTCAACTGACTACAGCAGGCTGGGTCGATGCAGTATTGAGTGGAAATGCACTGGCAGTTCACGATATAGAAACACAATTGTACGGCACCAGCCTCGGTGTATCGGTCTCCGATGGAAGCGTGGTAGAGCATGGCCATTCTCACCACATGAGGGCCATCAACCGGATTCGAGAGCAGGGCTCGATCGAGGCTGCCGTCGCATCCGGGGTCCTCACAGCTGGCTTGATGCATGCCCTGGTCGAGCGGAAGGTTCCATTCGTACTGGCGGGATCGATTCGAGATGACGGTCCCTTGCCGGAGACGGTGATGGATCTCATCGAAGCACAGGATCGTTATGCGTCCCAGTTACAGGATGCGGGACTGGTCATCATCCTGGCCTCGATGCTCCATGGAATCGGAGTCGGCAACATGTTGCCGGGGAATGTGCCGTTGGTATGTGTCGATATCCATCCGGCGGTGGCCACCAAACTGGCCGATCGAGGATCGGCACAGGCGCTGGGGATCGTGACCGATGTGGGTCTCTTCGTCCGTACCCTGCGTGAGCAACTGGTCCGCTAGAGGGCCGTGCCGGAGCTGGGCTTCCGCTCCGCCGGGACCTCCTTTGAGGTCTCCTCAGGCTGCAGAATTTTTGGCTTCATCACCTTCGGTAGCGGACTCTCCTGCGCGCGAAAGGCGAGTATCGTCATCGCTGTCCCGTAGGAAGAACTGCGTGGGAAGACTCGATCATTCCACGAACCATCTTCACCCCTTACTTGCCACAATCGAGCGAGGATTCGCTGACGTAGTGGCTCCCGATCTTCTTCCGGGAGAGCCTGCAATGCCCTGGCAGCGTGGGTGTGGGCATAGAAGAAGTAGTAGGGAGCGATGTAGTACGGTGGATTGTGAGTGCCCGTTTGAGCGCGCCGCTTTTCGAGCCATTCCCAGTGTTCAAGGAATGCGTCGACCGCGGATCGGACTCTCTTTGCATCGGCACGGCCGGCCAACCACAGCGCAGTCTCACTCACGGCCATCCGCGCGCAGGCACCTTGAACCGCCTCGAAGCCCTCTCCTGTGACCCGTGCAGGATTGGTCGAGTACTGAAAAGCGCCACTCTCGAGCCGAGCGGCTTCGAGTGTATCGAGGGCACGATCGATCACAGCAAGGTCAAACTTGTATCCTCGATCTCTGGCTCTCATCAGTGCCATCACTGCTGGTGCTGTCATGAAGGGGGAAGCGGGACTCGATGCTCCCGACTGACGCCGGCGGGAGTAATTCCAACCACCGCCGGGGATCTCATTCTCGATCAGCGTGGAGATCAGTTTCTCGACCAGCTCATGACATGGTTTCTTCAGTTTTCCCGGGACCACCTTGAGTTCTTGCATCCGGAGAATCGTCTCCAGGCTTTCGATGTGCCCCCAGTCGCGAACATCGTAGCCACCGCTGAAGCCGCTACCCATTCGCGGTGCACGCAGTGATTCCTGTAGCAGGAACGAGAGTCCTCGCATCACGGAACCGACTCTTTGCGAATCCTTTTTCAGACCTGGAACTTCGATCAAGGAGCGCATCACGATGGCGGTTCCACCGACCCGATAGCCGGGAGGAATCTGCCCTCCTTCACGGTAAACACCTTCGTAGGGCCATTCCCGAAGTTGGACCTGCTTCTTTCCCCTGGATTCGGCAGGCTCCATCGACTCCTGATGAGAGACCAGCGTCGAGAGGGAGGCCTCGATCGCCTGGCCCCAGTCCGGTTCGCCAACGGGAAAAGCCATCTCGCCATCGAGTAAGGCCATCTCACCAACGGGTAAAGCCTTCGTGCTCGGCGCTCCGAGGGCGGAAATCAGTATGAAAATCATCATCGAGTTCGTCATGGGACTCCTCTTACATCTGTGCAGTGGCCGGGATCATCGCACGGAGAGGGGAACTTGGGAAAGCCTTAGGGAACTGTAGAAGCCCACATCTGAGTGGTCAATAATGCTACACTATTACCCGAAATGAGCACCCCATCTGGGGAATGCGCTCGAGAGCCTGATCCGTGAGGAACTTCGAGATCGATGCAAATCCTTGTTTTGAAAGTACTTGTGTAGATTTTATAGGATTGCTGTCGCTCGGACCCGGTGGAGTTCGAGTCGGGAACATGGTTTGCATGTCTC
>JABHOG010000034.1 GCA_018694835.1 Planctomycetota bacterium
ATCCAGCGCTATCCACGCTTCATCATGCAGCGATACCTTCCTCCACCATCGCATCGAAGTGGAGATTTCCTTCTTCACTGGTGAGCGTTTCAGAAGTCTCTCAGCAACTGGGATCGGTGCCAGAAGGGTTCAAAAAACTCGGCGGGAATCGGGCTGCTAGGGGCAAATGAGACCACAGGTGATGGCATCATCGGTCGGATCCTCACCGCAGACATCCGACGGAGCAGGAAGTGGAGTGTTAGAAACGAAAAGGTAGTCAAGAATCTTGATCGCATCGGTGATGTTGACCGATCCATCATCGTTGGCATCCGCAGCATCCATGCAGTCGATCTGAGCACTCCCCGGAATGAAGAGCAGCGCCAGCACCTGAACCGCATCCGCCAGATTCGCAGTCGAACTGGCATCGACATCTCCTCTACGGAAACTTCCAACTCCTTCGGGCCCAAGGGCTCCCATGTCCGGCGCAGAACCATCTGGATCGAAGGGAAGAGCGGGATTCCCTCCGTCGATGCACGCAGATCCGAGTTCAAGCGCCAAATTTCCAGCACTCACATCGACAAATAGCGGATCTTCATCGATGCAATCAAAGGAGAAGATGGAAGAGGTGGCGAGCCCTTCGATGCAACTGAAGAAAGCGTTGGTGGATCCAGGCAAGACCTGAACCGGCTGAGGACCCCCTCCGACGATGATGCAGGAATCGATGGTCAAGATGTTGGGAATGCTGTTATTGACCGTGATGTTGGCGACCGCCCCAGCGGCAGGGGGGCCAAAAGTGCACCGCTCGAGAAGGATCGATGCAACGTTGAGACTGACACCTAAATTGGCTCCACTGGCCGAGGCAGAATTACCATAGAAGACGCAGAACCTCAGTACTTGAGTTTCGGTTCCGTCTCCAGAATCGATCAACACTCCGCCGCCATTGGCCCCCCCCACATTGTCATGGATGCGGCAATGATCGAGAGTGACTCGAGAATAATCGGACACCACCAATCCACCACCTGTGACGGCGGTGACATTCTGGGCGATTTCACAATCGAGGAAAGTCGCACCGGACTCCTGATACAACCAGACTCCTCCGGCAAGAAGATCAGTGTTGTTCTCGATCAATTGACACGATTGAAGTTGCAAGTTGCTACTCTCGCAGTAAATCGCTCCCGCAACGATGTCTGCGTGGTTTTGCAGGATCAAGCAATCGACCAGAGAGATTCCGGAGGTGGACCCGATGACTGCAATCCCACCGCCAGCATCGAGAGCTTGATTCTGAGAAACCTCGACCTGATCCAGTTCGATCGGAGTGACATTTCCTCCATCGATGGCAATTCCTGCACCGATGGTCGCCTGGTTCTCCATCACGATACAATTGGAGATCCTGGGTGACGAATCGATGATGTAGATCCCGCCACCTTTCCTCACTCCGTTGATCAGCACTCCGCCACCACCGCGAATCGTGAACCCATCGAGATGTGCCAGTGCGCTCTCCCCTGAAGTAAATCGAACCACTGGATTATCGAGGGTGCCTGAGATGGTGGTGACCTCGGGGCCCGCTCCTGACCGGATCACGATCTGCTTCCCTGCAAAATCGATCGCCTCGTTCCAGCTGCCCGGAGAGACCACGATCTCATCTCCATCGACCGCCATGGCGATGGCCGCATTGATGGTGGTGGCATCGAGGGGCACCTGGATTTCCGCTGCCTGTATCATCGAGCCACCCAGCAACTCGCTGTGGAGACTCCGTGAATCGCTGTGGAGACACAGTGAATCGCTCCACACAGGAAAGATCCAAACGATGAAGATCAGCCACAATTTTGGGATGTTGGTGGGGAGTAGAGTTCGCCTCTTCGGATCGATGCAGATCACTCCAGACTGCCTTCCACGTGATGGGTCAAATAATTCGGCGCCCTCAATGGTTCTGATAATCTCAATAGCCTCATACTACAGGTGAGGAACATGAGAATAAAGAGACAGGTTGTGCCTGGGCAGTTCATATTTAGCGCAGGCTAAACATATTTTTGCCCACTGTAAAGTTTTGGATGGCACAGGGAGCGGGACCGCTCCAGAGTTGACGCATGAAGTCATTGTTACTCTGGTCATGGTTGCCGCTGTTGGTTGCGGGGTGCACCGGCTCCCCGTCGGCACCCAGCCCCTCAACCCTTCAAATTCTATGCACCACGGAGATGATTGCGGGGCCGATGCGAACCCTGGTCGGGTCCCATGCTGAGGTCTCCTCACTGATGGGTGCGGGTGTCGATCCTCATCTCTACAAGCCTTCCCCCACCGATGTTCAGCGTCTCCTCGATGCCGATCTCGTTCTCTTCCATGGTCATCATCTGGAGGGACGGATGGGCGACATTCTCCACAGCAGGAATTCGTCAGGTGTCGATCCAAACCTCCACCGTTTCATCGCCATCTCGGAAAGGATTCCGCGAGAACGACTGATCTACTCGTCTGCGGATACGGTCGATCCTCACCTGTGGATGGATATCTCGCTGTGGATCGAAGTGATCCGGCAAATGAAAGAGGTGCTCACCTCCATCGATTCCGATCATCAGGTCGACTATGAACAATCTCTGGAGCAACTGGTCAAAGAACTGACCCTGCTGGATGCCCAGGTCTTTGATCTGATTGCAGAAATTCCAGAGGCGCTGAGGATCCTGGTGACCGCCCATGACGCATTTGGTTACTTCGGAAGGCGATACCAGATGGAGGTGATGGGAATCCAGGGCATCAGCACAGAATCGGAAGCTTCCATCGACCGGGTCAACCGACTGGTCGAAACTCTCAGCAGTCGGAAAATCCCTGCAATCTTCGTGGAATCGACGGTTTCGGAACGTAATGTTCGGGCGCTGATCGAGGGCTGCGCATCTCTGGGTCATCACCTGCGGATCGGTGGAGTTCTATTCAGCGATGCTCCGGGCCCGCCCGGTTCGACTGCCGAACGATGGAGAGACATGGTTCTGCAGAATGCTCGCGTGATCTCGGAGGCCCTCCGTTGAATTCCCCCGCCATCGAAATCCACGACTTGACCGTCTCATATCGCGAGAAACCGGTGCTCTGGGATATCGATGCGACCATCCCCGAAGGATCGCTCTGTGCCATCGTAGGCCCCAATGGAGCCGGGAAGAGCACCCTTCTCTCCGCCATCCTCGGCACCATTCACCCCGCCAGCGGTTGGCTGAAAATCTTCGATCAAGAAGTGGGGAAGTCACAGGAACTGATCGGATTCGTTCCACAACGTGAGAGTGTCGACTGGGATTTCCCTGTCGACGTGCTCGATGTGGTGCTGATGGGCACTTATTCCAAGTTGGGATGGTTTCGAAGACCTGGAAAAGCACAACGAGACTGGGCGATGGAGTGCCTGGAACAGGTGGGAATGGCCGACCTCAAAAAGCGCCAGGTGGGCGAACTGTCTGGAGGCCAACAGCAACGCGTGTTCATTGCAAGATCACTGGCACAGGATGCTCGGTTGATCCTCATGGATGAGCCCTTTGCAGGAGTCGATGCTGCCACGGAAGAGGCGATTCGACTGGTCTTGTTAGATCTCAAGAAAAAGGGCCGAACCGTAGTTCTCGTACATCATGATCTGCAGACGATTGAAAACTTCTTCGACCATGTGTTGCTGCTCAACCTGAGGCTGGTCGCAGCCGGCCCCACAGCAGAGATCTTTACCGGAGAGAACCTGCTGCGAACCTATGGGGGTCGCCTCACTCTTCTCGATGAGGCAGCGGAAGCGGTCCGACGCATCCGAACCGGAAGGTCTCGAACCGGCAGGGATCAATGATGATCTCTCCCAACACCCTGGTCATATTGCTCGGATCCACGGCTCTGGGAACCTGTTGTGGGCTTGTCGGAGCGCTGATGCTACTCAAACGACGGGCCCTGCTGGCGGATGCGATCGCCCACTCGACGTTGCCTGGAATCTGCATCGCTTTCCTCCTCGGGGGTAGCCGATCTCTTGCTGTACTCGGAGTCGGAGCTCTTCTCAGCGCCCTTCTATCGGCAACACTGGTGTCGTGGCTTCCGAGAATCACCCGTATACGTAAGGATGCGGCGACCGCCTGCGTTCTGGGGATCCTGTTCGGTGCCGGAATCGCTCTGGTCGGAATCATCCAGCGCTCGGGGCTGGGTGGTTCGGCGGCAGGTCTCGACGGACTATTGCTCGGTCGAACCGCAGGCATGCTCAGGTCAGAGGCGCTGCTCTTCGGAATCTCAGCAATGATGATGAGTCTGATCATCATCTCGCTACGCAAGGAATTACTGGTCAGTTGCTTTGATCCACGATTCGGCCTCTCCGCAAAGATACCAGCAAGATCCATCGATTTTCTCCAGACTTCGCTGCTCGCAGCAACCATCGTGATCGCACTGCCGGCAGTAGGAGTGGTGTTGACCGCTGCACTGGTGGTCATCCCAGCAGCCGCTGGCCGATTCTGGACTGACCGCTTCGATGTGCTTCTCGCGATCTCGGCGCTGATCGGTGCTGCTTCTGGTCTGATCGGCACCCTCCTCTCATCCCTTCACTCGAATCTCCCAGCCGGCCCGGTCATCGTGCTGTCCGCCACCACCTTGTTCATCATCTCCTTGCTACTGGCCCCGGGCCGCGGCTGGATCTCTCGCCATATGCAGCAACGGTCCCGTCTTCAAGACCGACAGGTCCGCCAGTTCCTCGATGGGATCCTGAGCTCGGAACTGGAGGAATCATCCTTAGTCGTTCTGAAACGACAGCCGGTGACCACCGCCGCCATCGATCGCAGGAATTTGGTCGTCTCGAGTCGCAACGGTTGGATCGAGACCGATTCACAGCGGATCCAACTGACCCCGGAAGGGCGAAGGAGAGCGGTTCGAGCACGAAAGGCACTGCAGATCTGGCGTGAATGGCTGACTTCTGAAGCCTCCATCGATCGTGACCTGATCGATCTCGATGAACAGGATATCGAGAAGATCTTGCCGCCAGATCTGATCGATACCTTGCAAAGGTCGATCGATCATCGGGGGACTTCATGATCGATCTACAACTCACACCGGTGTCCTGGCAGATCATGATGGTGGCTGCTTGCGCTGCTGCAGCGTGCGGATTACTCGGAGTCCAGCTGGTACTACGAAGAAGAGCCATGCTAGGGGATGCGATCGCTCACGGAGTCCTTCCAGGACTGGTAATCGGATTCGTCGTGAGTGGATCGAGGGATCTATTTCCGATGCTTGTCGGAGCACTCATCGCTGCGATTTTCGTCTCGATCCTTGCGGAATGGCTGCGTGAACATGCTGGTGTCGACGGAGGAGCGGCTCTGGGTGTTGTCTTTACCAGTTTGTTTGCCCTGGGAATCATCCTGATCGAAATTTTTGCTCGTGATGTGGACCTGGATGCGGGATGTGTGTTGTACGGCATGGTCGAGTACGCACCGATTCATCAGGTCGAGTGGTTCGGATACTCCGTGCCCCGTTCTTTGACTCCGGTTCTCGGTGCACTTCTACTCAACCTCGGTGCGACAGTGTTGTTCTGGAAGGAATGGAAGTTGTGCGCCTTTGATCCCCAACTGGCACGCGCCTCACGATTACCTTTCCAAACCCTCGAACAGGGATTACTGGTCCTCGTTGCGATCACATCGGTAGCATGCTTCGAAGCGGTCGGTTCGGTACTGGTGATCGCGATGATCGCAGTTCCGGCAACCATCGGTCACGTCCTCTGCGATCGGATGAGTTCGATGGTCATCGTCTCGACATTGGCGGGAGTTGTCTCTGCAGTCCTTGGAACCGTGGGAGCGATTCAACTTGAAACCGGAGTACCAGGAATGATGGCGGTATCTTCTGGCGGATTGCTGGTAGGAGCAGTGCTGCTGGCCCCTGGTAGAGGATTGATTCCAGCAGCGACCCGTAACTTCTCCTGGACCATGAGGGTCGAGATGGAAGACATCCTTGCTGAATCCCACCTGCAATCGATGGATTCTCCACCAGACCACACCGATTCCGCTGGCGCGCCTTCCTCGAGGTTCTTCCGCATCCTCGCCACATGGCTACTGTGGACGCTGGGCTACATCCGGAACGGAATCCCGGTCGGCCGTGGGGAACGGATGGCTCGCACACTGCTCAAAAAACGAAGTCTGTGGAAACGGTTCGCTGCAGAACGTATGGGATTGGCCTCGGATCATCTCGATGAACCCGCACACCGGATAGAGCATCATCTCGATGATGACCTGACAAGGCGGCTCGAATCGGGTTTCGAATCCGAAGAGGACTAGAGGTCGATCGATCTCACCAGGATGCTGCTGGCCAGTGCGCCGCCGAGGGCAATCGGTCGATCGATCTCTTTCGAGTTCAATAACAACGGCCCCCCCCCTGGCTCCCTCGCCTCGATGCTGATGATGGAGCCTGGTGTGACTCCACGCTCACCCAGCCATTGAAGTACCTCGGGGCCCGAGTCGATGACCCTCACGACCTCCAGATCTTCTGTGATGGGTGCTTCGGTAAGAATGATCTCTTCCGCAGTGGTCGGCAAACAGCCATCACGATCGGGGATCGGTGAACCATGAGGATCCCGCGCAGGAAAACCAAGCGCTTCCTCCATCCTGCAGATCAGATCATCACTGACTGCATGCTCAAGACGCTCCACTTCAGCATCCACCTGATCCCAGGGAACTCCGAGGATCTTCGATATATAGGTTTCAAGGATTCGATGGCGGCGCACCATCTGCAGTGCCAATTCCCTACCGTCAGGTGTCAAGCGCACCCCTCGATACGGTTCGTGCTCTACCCAGCCTTGCTCACCGAGGCGACCGGCCATGCGGGTCGCGGAAGGATGCGAGACCCCCACCCGATCCGCCAGTTTGCCGGTGGGAACCCACTGCTCCGGTTCTCCTGAGACTTTCCAGAGTGCTCTCAGGTAGTTCTCCTCCGATTCACTCGGCAAGTCACCTCCCATGGTCAGTATTGGTCCTGCCACGATCCTACACCATCCACAGCGGTCGGGGTTGACGGCTGGCAAAGAAGCGGCGACAACCGACCTAGACAACGATTCTTCCGGTTCCTCGGCCCCGAACAGCAACCGGTGGGAACCACTTTCTGTCTCGACCCTGGAGGACAATTGAACTCATCTGACCACGAAGAAAAATGCAGATCTTCGCACGATGACACCTTTCACTTCACCACCGAGGTCAAGGTACGCCTCCCCGAAACGGATGCGATGGGAATCGTTTTTCACGGGAATTACTTCACTTTCCTGGAAGTCGGCAGGGTCGATTATCTACACAACCTGGACCTTGCCGAGGGACACCGACCGATTCGAGATTTTGAAAATGTAGTGGTCTCCGCACAATTGGATTTCAAATCTCCCGCTCGACTCCATGACCTGTTACGCATCGATGTCTGCACCAGAGAAATCGGTCGCAGTTCATTTACATTTGGTTTCAAAATTCGCCACAAGCAAGAAAATCGAGTGGTTGCTCTTGGTTCCACCACTCACTGTGCCATCGATGGTGAGTTCCAATCGATCGGCGTCCCGGAGAGTTTCCGAGAAACGATCTCCCGTTACGAAGGTTGGAAGGACAACTCTGGATGAGTAGCATCTTCAGTTCGATCATCTCCGGAGAAATTCCATGCCACCGGGTTTGGGAAGATGACGATCACCTTGCGTTCCTCGACATCCGACCGGTCAGGCCCGGCCATTGCCTGGTCATTCCCAAGCGAGAAGTCAGTTACATCTTCGACATGGATCCGCATGAATATGCTGCTCTATGGGCAGCCGTCCGAGTGGTAGAGACAAAGATCCGCAACGCCACAAAGTGTTCGCGAGTCGTGGTGTCAGTGATTGGCTGGGAGGTTCCCCACGTCCATGTGCACCTGATCCCCACATCTGACATCTCCGACTTTCAGTTTCCTGGCCCCTGCGACCTCGAAGCGCCCCCACTCGAGGAACTGGCCTCAAGAATTCAACAGGCACAGTAGTGAAGACCACCTGCAGTTCCGATATCGACATCGCGATCGTCGGAGCCGGCGCTGCCGGTCTCGCTGCGGCTATATTCGCAGCGGAATCCGCTCTCGAAGCTGATCTGAAAATCGTCTTGCTGGAAGGTGCCCGAAAACCAGGAGCGAAGATCCTCATCGCTGGAGGTGGTCGCTGTAATGTCACCCACCATCGCGTCGAACCTGCGGACTTTCACGGCAAGAAAAATGTGGTCCGTAACATCTTGAGGGCTTTTGATGAGAAACAAACCATCGAGTGGTTTCGATCGATCGGGGTAGAACTCAAGCGAGAAGAAACTGGGAAGATGTTTCCCGTCACTGATAAGGCCAGAACGGTTCTGGATGCACTGCTTCGACGCTGCGATCAGTTGGGTGTCGAGTTGCTTTCTCAATGGAGAGTGGAATCGATCCGCCCTTCAGAAACGGGCTGGAGTCTGACCGGACCGGACGGCGAGATTCAAGCTCGAAAATTGATCGTATCGACCGGGGGAAAGTCTCTTCCGAAGAGTGGCAGCGATGGTCAGGGCTGGAAGATGATGGAAACGCTCGGCCACTCGGTGACCGACACCTGGCCAGCCTTGGTTCCCTTGCTACTTCAAGATGGTCATGGACACGAGAACTTGTCGGGGATCTCTCATCCTGCACAGCTCACCGTCAACAGCGATGGAAAGAACATCGAATCCACCACTGGCGAGATGCTGTGGACCCATCTTGGGATCAGCGGTCCGGCTCCGATGGATATCAGTCGAACCTGGATCCGTCAGGCCCAACTGGGGCATTCCCCGCAACTGCTACTCTCCTTCCTTCCCGATGAAGATCCCGGTTCGGTCGATCGCTGGTTGATCGATCAGGGTCAACGATCTCCACAGCGCTCGGTTCTTCACATCCTCAGTTCCCGTGTACCCCGACGGGTCGCAGAGTTCATCGGCTCGCACGCTGCGGTGGACCTCTCCGCTCCATTGGCGCAATTCCCCCGTGAATCCAGGCGACGCCTCTCACGTGAGTTGACTTGCCATTCGCTGGTGGTGACTGGAGATCGAGGCTGGAAACTGGCAGAGGTCACCGCTGGCGGGATCCCTCTCGATGAAATCGCCTATCAGACGATGCAATCGAGGAGATGCGAAGGCCTCTACCTCGCCGGAGAAATCCTCGACTGCGAGGGTCGAATTGGAGGATTCAACTTCCAGTGGGCCTGGGCCACCGGTTCCATTGCCGGTTGTTCCAGTGCGCGATCTCTGCTCGAAAACCGCTCACAACCCGGTTCAAGGGAGTAGCGAAACCGCTTCGGGATCCCGATCAGGGACAGTTCCCACCGTCGAGGCAATCGCCTAACAGATCCAAGGAAGTATCCCATCCACAGGAGGGGAAGGGGTCGGCAGGTGGATTGCCACTTCCAAACAGGTACATGACCAGCGCCATCGTGTCTGCGATGTTCACCTCTCCCGTGTCATAAATATCCGCCGTATCGAGACACTGAAGAGTGCTTCCATCAAACAGGTACTGAAGGATTGCCACGGCATCGGAGACATCGGTGGCTCCATCACCATTGGGGTCTCCACGGCGAAACGATGGGCCAGTCTGACAGAAGCGAGTAACGACACGGAAATCATCGATCCCTGCTTCGACGATGGAACCCTCATTCTGATCCGCTGCAATGAATCGCAGTTGCACCGTACTGGTCAGAGGGATCAATGGTGCTGGATCGAAAGAGTGCAAGATCCAGCCCCCGTTGGTGTCGGGACCATTCTGCGGGCCCACCTGTTCA
Organism: Planctomycetota bacterium; assembly: GCA_018694835.1. Lineage (GTDB taxonomy): Bacteria > Planctomycetota > UBA8108 > UBA1146 > UBA1146 > QNYK01. Next base: position 9,716 of record JABHOG010000034.1, read on the forward strand.
ACAGTGACCCAGTTGACCAGATCACCCGAGATCTCGATTAGCCAGGGATCGGTGTAGGGAGTAGCTCCGGTGCCATTGACATACCAGCGCCAGTACTCGATGAGGACAGTGTCGCTTCCAAGAGCGCCCAGATCCATCACCGGAGAGAAGAGAGTGGTAGCCCCGCCATCGACATCATTTTCGCCCTGGCCGCCGCCATTACTACCCTGCCCTGTCACCCAGCACTGAGAGCCGACTTCACTGTGGTCATCCCCGGGAGCGGCCACCGTTCCAATGGGCGCCACTCGCGTCCAGATTCCGGTAGTGGCGGTATCCGAGGGGGCACCCACCGTCCAACCCCGATCCTGTTCCATCGAATTCTCGAAGGTCGTCTCCTGCATAAGATACACCGGAGCAAGGAAGGGATCAGACGCTCCGGAGGAAGGAGAGGTGTGGATTCCGCCGGTGAGATCCTCGAAACTGATGTAGTACTCGACCGGATCGCCACACGAATGGCCGGGGATCGTCGCCAGGTACTCTCCGGTAACCATCTCCTCGATCGGGAATGTGCTGAAAGTAGCCGTCCCCTGCCGCACATGGATCAATCCGGAATCGGGGTCTGGGGTGGCAGCCCCCGCTGTGACCTCCATGCGAATCTGCCGCTCTTCCAGCGGCACAAGAAACTCTGGTAACCCAAGTGGGTAAGAGATCAAGATCTCGTCCACCACAGGACAAACGATCGAGTGTTGTCCGAAAGCATCGCAGATCTCTGAGTAATTTGGAGTTCCGTTATCCAGCGAAGAATCATCATCATCGAGGGTGAGTAGTTCGATGGCGGTCTGCGGATGAGCACTCGAAGATCCAGCGCCACCGGTGGTGATCAGACTCCAGTCAACAAACAACTGTTGCACCTGGGAGAGCCCCTCGGCGGATCCGTACACCGCTCCAAAATTCTCCCGCACTCTCCAGAATGCCGCCCCCAGGATCTGGCCGCAGTTGTGGACAGAAGTGGACTGGCAAGGGTACTGGATGTTCGCCGCCAGAGGATTTCTGACCTGTGTTCCTGGCCCTTGAAAGTCATGGCCGATGATGGGGTCGTCGTAGATCAACATACTCATCAGATCCCCATACCCTTCGCCAAAACCACCCTGAGAAAGACCCAGTCGGTTGACCACGAAGTGCCCATACTCGTGAGAGATCACACTTGCGTAGGCGGTGCTCACACAGCCTCCGCCCGCCTGGTAGAAATTGATGCTTTGCTCCCCCGGGCTGAAAAACGCATTACAGGTATCGAGGATGTTGACATTGCAGAGGATCGAGATATCGATGCCGGGATTACCCGCAGCGGTCCGATCTCTGAAAAAGTCATGGGTGATGTTGGTGTAGTGGAATGCATTGACCTCTGATTGCACCAGGGCATCGGCCGCAGGATTCAATGAAACCGTGGCCGGTCCCGGTGGAGTCGCAGGAGTGTTGACCAGGAGATTCGCAGCGACATTGTTTTCGACCCTGACCCAGTCTCCGATCAACTGTGAAACCATGCTCACCGGGGCCGTGCCTCCATGGGGACAGGTGAAGGACCCATCCAGCGCAGAGGTGGTCGACCCGCTGCCAGAAATCGATACAGGAACTGCTCCAACCCCCTGCTCCACTGCCGGATTCGTGGCGCTGTCTGGGCGGTTATTCTGATTGACCCGACCCCGGACTTCTCCAACCACATCTTCATGAACCAGATCGTTGCGCACACCGAGAACTTCCCCGGTTTCCGGATCGATGAAGATGCTCCAGTCCTCAATTCTGTGTGAACTGGGAGTAGTCGCCTTGACCCGGTAAATGAGACGAGAATCACTACGCAATGATGCACTGGCCTGAATCAACAGTTCTCCCTCGGACCAGCGCTCGATTTCGATTCCAGGAAGTTCCCGGCTCGCTATTCGAGTCGCCTGTTGCGGGGTCAACAAGATCGGCGAGTAACCTGACAGAGGTTGTTGAGCTAGGTGACCCGCTGCATACACCACTGCAGGATCTCCTGTTTGCAGATCTGGTCGAACCAGGATTCGCAATGCGGAAGACTCCACGGGTACGCCATCGATGACTTGCCGGTAGGCGTACACCGAGGCCTCTCTGGTCGGTAAATCGGTCTGGTAGATCATCTCCAGGTCTTCCTTGAAGACTCCAAAGATCTCTGCATATTGCTCAAAGAAATTCAGAACCGCGTCGTCCTCACTGGTTCCCCGGCTGATGACGCCACCGTAGATATGAGTTCTTCCCAGACCATCGCGATCCACCCGGATCGAAGAATCACGGACAGTCAAAGCTTCGATGGAAACCTCGATCTCTTGCTCAAATGGACGTTCAGTCCACTCCTGGGCAAGTGAGGTACTGGAGGCCACCGACAGCAGGCACATCATCCCGAAGACCACCTGAACTGGAAATTGCGGCATGGAAGACTCCTTGATGGGCCACTGAATGAAGTTTCATCGAATCAAAAGCCGGGACTCACCGGGGCAGAACCAATGCCATCATAATCCCTACCACCACACACGGCGAGTGGCGGGGACCGAAGAGGCTGAGGGTCGAGGGGGGGGAGAGAGAAGATATGCCACCAGGCCTGTCGAGTCGGAAAGGCCCCGCTCTCGACTCAGGGGCAGATCAGACCATTCAGGCAACCGATGGAATCGGACGTGACATCCGCACCGCAGTTGATGGGACCACCAGGAAATCCGAGGAAGAGCTCATTGAGAATCTGGATCACATCGCCCAGATTTACCTGCCCTCCGTCATCCATATCGCAGGCGTCCTCACACTGGAACGAACCGGCGTTGCCAAACATGACCTCGAGCATCTGAATCGCGTCGCTCAAATCCCTGTTTCCATCGATATTGCAATCACCCCGGATGAAGTCGTTCTCGACTGGCGGGGGTGGAGTTGTGCTGCAGGAGAGATTAAAAATCTCGATCAGATCCACGCCCGCCTCGACCACGTTGCCGAATCCGGTATCCCCGACATGGAACCGCAACATCACTGTCCCTGAAGGCGAGGTGCCTTCCGCAATCCAGAAGGAGTTCTTGTACCAACCTCCCAACGCTTCAGGATCACCTCTACCTACTTCCTCGACCTCCACCCAGGTGAGTCCCTCATCCAGGCTCTTGTAGACGAACAGGGAGTCATCGGGAGTGGTGATGGATGTCGCATTGGAAAACCACCGCCAGTAGGAAACTCGGTGAAGGCCCGTATTGGAGAGTGGATAAGCCACGCTGGTCAAGGTGGTATCCCCACCATCGACATCGTGCGCTCCTTGAGTTTGTCCGATACCGCCGAGACCCGTGACATAACAGGTCAAATCCCCACCGGTGAAGGGAACACCTCCGCTGGCTTGCGCTGCCGAAGCGTACGGATCTCCCCACTCCCATCTTCCCGCAGTAGCCGTATCCGACGGCTCAGCGATACTCCAACCAGGATCTGCACTGAAAGGCTCCTCCACTACCGTGATCAGGTCAGTGGCCACGACCGTCGAGTAGTAGACTCCAAGATCCGCATCGGGTGGAAGTGTAGTCGTTTGATTGGCGTCATCCTGAACGCTGACAAACCATTCGAGGGAATCGAGACAGTCCAACGCAGGAAAGTTACCTTCATAGACTCCCGGAGAAGTTTCGGTGAGCAAGAAGGCCTGGAATGGAGCCCCCTCGAATCGATAAATCACCATCGAGCCATTTGGAAGTGGAGTGGCAAGAATCTCCTCGACCAGTACCCGGATCGGTGTCGAAGCCGCAGGGGGCACCGTCGCTCCTGGACCCAAGTCCAGCCCCAAGAGGATAGTGAGTAGTTCTGGACTCACGACACCGTGGTCTGATGCAGCCGCACAAATCTCGTCAAATTGAGGTGTTCCATTGCCCACATCGAAGTCGTCATCATTGACGGTGAGTACCTCGATCAGCATGTCATAGTGAAAAGGTTGAGATGCGCTAGCCCCGATGGTCAGGCTACTCCAGTCGACGAATAGATCCCTGATGAATTCAGAACCTGCGGCTTCCCCCAGTTGGGTGACCATCGTCTGCCGCAGGTCAAACCAGAATCCAGCCAACGCCTGGCCGCAGTAATGAATCCCTGAAGAACAGGGAATCTGTACATTTGCAGCGACGATGTCTCGGACAAAGGTCCCCGGGCCGGAAAAATCCCTACCCACGATCCCCTCACCCAGATAGACCACCGCCAGTGAGTCGCCATACCCTTCCCCGAATGACTGCTGTGCCAGCCCAAGGGAATTGACGATGTGATGGCCGAACTCGTGAAGTACGACCGACGAATAAGCACTATCTACGCATCCTGCTCCGGATTGCAGGAAGCGTAGCATCGTCAATGCGGGATCATAATAAGCGTTGCAGCTCCCTGCCATTCCAGTGGTCGCTGTCACCGGGGTCGCCATCGCTGGGAATCCTCCGGGAGCATCCACAAAGAATCGGAACGCTTCTTCCATGTAATGGAACGCGTTGCCCTGTGCCGTCTCGGCAATGACTTGCCCACTGTTGATGACCAGATCCACTCCTGCTGGATCTGCAGTAGCAGAGGCGGTCGCATCGGGGGAACTATCACTGGAGACGGAACCCCACTGGCCCTGCAGGCCAGCGAGCACCGTGAAGTTGGAGCCCGTGGCATTCGACAGCAAGAAGGATCCGTCAGCAGCGGTGAAGGTGCTAACACCTCCGCCAGAGACCTGCGCTCCTGACAGAGGAAAGCTGATGGTGGTTCCCGGTGATTGCGGAGCGGTACCTTCAGTTCTGAAGACGCTGGCGGTTCCTGGTACATCGATCTCACAGATCTGTTCCTCGACTGCGAGGACTTGACCCGACTGAGCATCGACATCGACACGAAGATTACTGTGATGCCCCGGTATGGTAGAAACTCCAGAGTTGACCCAGCATAGGGTCGGCTCTCCGTCTTTACCCGGTGCCAGTTGCAACGTCGGCTGCAACCAGTCACGAGAAGGGTGCCCCATCCTGGCGACTTGCAACGCTGAGTCTTTGTTGAGAACTGGTGCTGGAATCTCCTCAGGAGTCGAGTAGCGAAATGCCCTATAGGTAACGGTCCAGAGTCCCGTGACTCGATCGCGTATCGCAAGGCTCCGGCCCATCGCCCCTCGAACTGAATACCCGTTCATCTGTTGAGTCCAGCCGGCAAAAACTTGGTCCTCAGATTTTTCCCGAATCCAGGACAGGGTCATGGTGGAGCAGGTGTCGGGCCCCAGTGTTCTCTCTAGATCCAGCGTCAGGGCAATATGCACATCGGTGGAGGCGGGACCCAGACGGGTACCGTTTCTCAATTCTGCCCCCAGCATCGATTCGGAATTGAGGAGTACCGCCGACAACACGATCAGCACCGTGGCGAAGTTGCAAGTCCCCCACGCATGGATGGATTGCTGAGCTCCGGATGTACTAGATCCTCGTCGAGGATTCATTTTCAGATGCATATTCACAGATATGATCCAACCGCAAAATATACAGGTCCTTACCACTTGGAAACACAAGTATAGGTCCTATAACGAGCATGGCCGCTCACTGACCGATAATAATGAAATCTTGCCGTCTGCAATCGCAAAGCCTGGAATAGTCAGGTTTCCTTTTATATGTGCAGAACAACTAGCCCAATAAATAGTACCCCCTTGTATCGAGGATAGTACAGGATCGTCCTGAACATGTCAAACCATTCATTATGCGAATTGAAGTCACTGTTGCAGCTGTGCCACTCCATTGTTAATCGGCCTCCGATCCAACCCTAGCCAGCACCAAGAGAGCAATAGCCCCGATCCACCCAGCGGTGTCAGCCACCCCAACAGGGAAGAGCCTCCTCTTGCGAGGAGCAGGGAACCACAATAAATAATGTAGGCAATAGCATCAATCGTCCCTGTCCGACCCGTCCGGTGGCACCACAGATCCATATTCCACTGGCGTGCCAGAACAGGAATCGGCAACCGATCTCCCACTGTCCCAGCGAAGCAGTCTCCTGCAGTCGATGAGTTCCCCAAGCACTACACCCAACAGCAATCGCCGCCAGAAAATATGCAACTCTGATCCATCCAGATGAACTCAGCACAGCCCCCCCTGCTCTCGTTCGATGGCAAAGAGCCATTCATGCACTTCATCTTCTGTGCGCCCTTCTGCTGGCCGAAACTGCCTGCTGGCTCCTCCTCGGTCACTCCTGAATCTCCGATATGGAATCTCGTGCAACATCTGATCCCTGTCACCTGCGGGTGACCAGGACTGGAGCATCTGAAGAATTTCCGTTCTCGAGAGGATCCCTTCTTCACTGTATGAAAGAACGATTCCCCTCGCCTGGGCTCGTTGAATGATGCTTTGCATCGCATCTCTACAGTCCGTTCCTCGACGGCTACAAAGTGGAGAAGACACATCTTTCCAGGGTAACAATCCAGTTTTTCCATACAGTTGGAGCTCAAGGGAATCGTCAGAATCCTCCATCGGCAACCGTGAAATCACTTCTGGAAGATGGTAGTTGGCTCCATATTGTCGGTGATTATAAGGCGGATCGAGATACAGGAGATCGCAATCCACCTGCTCGATCCACTCCCCGGCCTCACAACGATTGGCCTGTCCGATGGGCCCCTCGACGGTAGCAGGAATTCGAAGTTTCAGATCATTCAGCGAGTTCTGCTGCCAGCTCTTGAGATAAGCACCGTAGGTTCCAGAGATGTTGGCCACTCGGTCTGCGGCATCGATGACACTCACAATCAACAGCCACATCTCATTCTCCTGCAAACGATCATCGATTCGCCACTGTCGGATCTGGTCGATGATGGCATCTAGACGAGCCGCGTTGACCGGAGTCAGATAACCCCTCTCGGCCGACCCTGCGGGAGAAAACTGCCGCACCAGAATCCCCTCTCTGGCAGGCAACTCCTGCTCCAGATACCGAATCAATTTCAGAAATGGCAGCCATGCTTCGGGATCAGCGGGACTCGCATCGTGGACCCTCTTGGCTTCCATCGGTTCCATCGATTCCCAATGATCCTGAACTCCACTGAATGACGGCGGGCCAGGGCATTCCAGATAGACCTTCTGGAACGCCAAAGAACAGTGCATCAGATCGGTGGAAACTACACGGTAGCCGCTTGCCCGGAAAAAACGGCCGACAGACCCGCTACCTGCAAACAGATCGCAGACGGTGCCACCTCGAAAACCGGCCCGCTTGGCTGCGAGCAGGATCTCATCGAGCAATGGGGTCTTGTTTCCAAGCCAGCGCAATCTACTCCTCGCAAAGCAGAAGCAATTCTCGAACCGATCGGTTGGAATCCCCCTGCCCCGAGTGCATCAGTAGTTTCTCGCGAATCTCAACTTGCCCGAAGTACTCCAGCAGTAACTGTCGAAACCTCCGTGCTGGGTTCTGTTCCCCCTGCTTTGCCCAGCGACCGGTCAGAAGTCCGGTATCGGTGGAGTACGAGATCAGAAGCCTTGAACTCCGATCCTTGCACGCTTGAGCCACTCCTCGAAACGCCTCCTCAACCCGAACGCTGCTGCAGAAATCGGAGCGGTACCTGACCTCCTGCTTTGGATATCGACCCTTGGTCAGAGATCCTCCCCGGCTCTCCAGTTCTGGATAGTCGTAGGCAACCAGGGTTTCCAGAACATGGTAAAAGCGCGAGTAGTTGTCTGCGGTATAGGGCGGATCGAGATAGACCAGATTCACTTCCTCGTTATCGAGTGGACTTCCTGGAGCGAGCAATTGCTGAACATCGCTACAGAAGACCCGGTTTCCGTCGAGTCTTGGATGGTGGGACCACTCTCTCAGGATCGCTTCGAGCGCCAGTTCGAATTGCTGATCGATGTCAATTTTCCGGCGCTTGACCACCGCTACAAGTTCAGGATCTCGGGCGATCGATCGAGGCTGAGCAAAGTGACTGGTCCCTGAGGTACTCACCGAAACCGCATGTAGCAGAGCTGCGAGGTATATTGCCCGCTTCCTCTCCCGATAAGGATCCGAGGAGGGGATCGCCTCGATGGCATGGCGGATCGAATCGATCCGAATCGACTGCCTCAGTCCAAAGTAGACATGAGACCAGTACGCGGTGCAGAGCATCGCCGGAGAGCCCCCTGAGGATTTCCGTCTCTGGTAGAGCAAGTCATCCAGACGACTCGCAAGAGGCTGATGCACTCCTGCATCACCTTCATCGGATGAGGTTCCGCCAGCGCCATGAGGAATCGGAGCCTGGGCCACGAAGGAACGATAGCGCTCCATGGCACCGCTATCGCTCGCATTTCCCGAACCCTCTTTCAGCACCTGGTCGAGCAATGAATCTTCCAGGTCCAGGGCTCTCGGTGCCAGGTTGGTGAGCCACTGAGCATTCTCCTCTGTCGCACTACCCAGATCCTGGAGATGGTCCAACTGGTCCAGGGAGTTTCGCCACGACTCATCCCCCTCGAGGTGAGCGCTCGCCACGATGGAGGAGAAGTGTTGAACATCATTGCTCAGGATCCGATAGGTCGGGGCGAACCAGCGAGACACGGCAGCGGTTCCAGCACACGCATCGAGAAGAGTTTGACCTGGATCCAGCAGATCACGTACTGCACCGTCGAGGAATTCTTCGCACAGCCTGGTCTTGGCTCCCATGTACCAGAGGGTTCGTAATTCTGCCAGATCTCTGCTCATCCGTGACTACCCACCCGTTCGAGAATTTCGCGAAGACTGGCGAGCCAATCCCTCTGCAGATCTGCACAGCGCACAGCACGCCGTCCGATGATGAGAGAAGCCCAACCCTTCCATGATGACACGAATTCGACCAGAGAGCCGCCGCCGTCCGCCATGATCATCAGGCGCACCTGACTTCTGAAAGGCCCTCTTCCAGCATCCCAGGAGATGCCCCTCAGCGGGGGTGCGTTCGAGTCCTGTGAACCTGGAATCGATACAACCTGGTCTTGCATGATCACACCGCCGGAGAGGGGTGCCCCCCCCCAGGGTTGCCAGATCAGTTCAAATCGTGATCCCGGCTTCCACGCCTCTCCCTGGGTCCACCGAGCAGATTCCAGGCCCTGGCACCACCGAGGCCACTCCTCCAGCTTGGAAATCGACTCCCAAGTCTCCTTGGGCTCGATGTTGAACCAGGTGGTTTCACGAACCGAGAGAATACGCAAGGTTTCCGGAACCCCTCCCTGGGCCAGTCGGACCAACTCCATGCTCGGAGAGCCAGCGGTGAGGCCCCAGCGTCCGGCATTCTGTGTCTCCTGCTGAATCGGGTCAAGTCCAGCGACTCAGATCAGATGACAAGTTGCATATACCCTGTAATAATATCGATAGACTCAGGAATTGATGGGCAGGCCCTCACGATCCCCATCGAGCCCTGATCTCTGAAGAGAAAATTACATTGGATCCGTTTGAAGGGCATATTTCTTTCATGGCTCGACCTCTTCTGCCATTGGTGCAGGCCATCATCCTTTGCGACAGAGTTTACAAGGATGACGAGACACGCAAATGCGTGCTGGCTGGCACTTTCAACCAGATCCCCCTGGCAGAGTTCCCTTGTGAATATCAGCCAGCATCACTGTACCTGAATCTGAGTGATTTCTCGGGTCAACACACCGTTTCATTCCGTTTCAAGCGTCTCGCAGATGACTCCATTCTCGAAGAGAGTCCCGAGTTTCCCCTCGAGCATTCAGATCGCAGAGAACACCATGAATGCATCTTTGAACTGCCACCGATGGAATTCCCAGAACCGGGACGCTACACCTGGGAAGTGGTCTTCAACGGGACCGAGGTGATCGGTACCGCCGATGTGGAAGCGGTGTTGCTGGAACTCAGCAGTCATGAAGAAGAGTTGAACGAGGGTCCGCAGGAGGAACAGAACTGATCGGCATCTCTGCAGTACCTCACTTCAGCACCTCACTGCAGCACCTCACTGCAGCACCTCTCCTCGACCACTCCCATCGAGGGATCATGCCCGGGCCGATTAGCCCGTCACCCCGTCACCCTCCGATTCCGCCTTGGATGCCGATTCCGCCTTGGATACCGATTCCGCTCCTACAATCTTGTTGAAGTGTCCACGTAGGATCTGAATCTTCCCCGGCTTGAGATTCACCAGTTGTTCCTCGAATAGCTGACGAAGTCGATGACGAGCCAGCAGGGCTGTAACCCTCGCAGCGACTCTCGGACTCGGATCCCTCAGCGTGGGAGCCATGACTCTGGCCTCATCCACTCCAGGACCGAGAGCGAGGATCTCCTTCAACAGCGCCTTTCGCTCCCGCCCTCGCGATCCGAGATATTTCTCCATCAAACCTTCGGGAATCATCTCAATCGCTCCAGAAGATGTGCCTGATCCTTCCTTGCAGTGGCAATCCATTGCAAGATGAACTGGTTGGTTTCACCGGGTTCAAGCGAAACGACCCAGCGCACGATTCCATCCTCATTCAGTACCGGCTCTGGTGCTGTATCCGATCCCAGTTCGACATCGATTTCATTCAAGGTACTGAGAGGAATCCGATCCACCAGTTCGAAGGGAACACCAGCAGGAAACACCGAATCCACCGTGATCCTGAATGCTTTCTTCAGTTCGAGCTTCTTGCTGAAGGAACCAGCAGCGCCGGAGTGATCCTCGATCTCTACCTTTCGAACCAGAATGCGGCCCTCTGAGCCGAAATGGCGCGAGAATTCCTGCCCCGCTGCGACTCGTTCCACCCGTCCATCTCCAACATATGAATCTTCGCGAAAGCAGCTGACCTGGCCAGCCAAGAGGGGTGCGCCGCTTCCGTTGGTCAACTTCGCACGACGAAACACATGAGGACTCAGCAATGGAATCGACTGGTAATCCAGCTGCGCATCCATCTGCTGCTCGGAAATCGTCACCAAATGGACACTACCGTCGGAAGGAATGCTTGCGGTGGCCCTCACATCAAATCGAATCGGCCCCGATCCAGCAACGACCTCTGCTCCAACCAGACTGCTGGCAGGTTTTTTTGCTGGAGGTGCCGCTGTAGCCATCGGCCTCCCTCTGGTGGATTCTCCATCTCTACTGACTAATGACACATCGGCGACGGGCTCTTCTCTGCGAACCACCGCATCGACTCGTACGGGTATCAATGACGGAGGAGCCAACCCGAGCGAAGATCGAGCAGTCGAAAGGGTCAACTTCACATCATTCCAGTCTTCTCCACTCTGCTGAATCACCTGGCCTCGGGAGATCCAGTTGACCTTCGAGGTCTCCTCGTCGAGTCTGGCTTCATGAACAGGAACCCAACGTGCACCGGGAACATCGTGGGCCAACTCAACCGTACCGGTCCCCTCTTCCTGAGCTTGAATCAAGACGATCGCTGTCCATGTGGTTCGAGTGCTACCTTGCATCAGTGGAATCAAGTCCCCTTGGATGTCATCCCGCTTGATCTGGAATTCTGACATCTGGATCTCCAGTTGATCTCGTTGGAGCGAATGCTCGAGTTGTCGATCTGCGATCCACTGCTGCGCTTCTACGATTTGAGCGGCGCTGGTGTGGCCGAGGATCCCACCTTTCCCCACCTTTGAAACAGCATCTGCAAGGATCTTTGCGAGGCGCTGGGTGAGCAGTTTGAGCCGCTCAATCTCCTCAATCCTGGATTCCACTCCTTGCAGTTGGTCCGATACCAGAACCAGTTGGTGATTCAGGTCCTTCACCTCTTTCTGGAAATCTTCCTGGTGCACCTCCCGCTCCATGCGAACACCGAGTACCAGTCCAGGGAGATCCAGCAGTCGAGCCCTGACACTGGAAGGGTCGAGGCGATGAGGAAGTCCCTTGAGGATCACTTCCTTCGATCCGATCGACATCTCCACTGGAATGCTGCGATGGACTCGCGCGCGATCCTCAAAAACTGTCACGGCAGATGGGGCCACCACCACGCCATCGGAAACCGCGGCTCCATTGGTCATCAGTGGAAGATGCAAGATCACGGTCAATGTAGTGATCAGGATGGACTTTCTCATCGTCCCTCCTCCTCTCCACGTTCAGGTGCTTCTCGTCTCATCAGTTCAACATCTAGTGGCGCCTCAATCGACCATATGAACTCGATCGATTCAGTGATTCCAGCGGCCAGGTCAACTTCCCAGGAGAGCAGTCCGGACTTTGAATCGAGGCCCGTCGGAAGTGGATCAGACTTCGTCCGATCCACCCTGATCTTCAGAGACTCCGATTCCGTGAAAGGGATCCGCTCCCGGATCAACACCTGCACCATCTCATCGTGAAAATTGGTGACCTTCAATTGCAGGTCCGTCTGATAAATCTTGGCCTTCGAGAAGAGACCCACTTCATCTTCTGAATCTCTCTGGATTCTCTCGACTACTACCTGCCCATCGACACCCAGATTCAGTTCCAGATCCTCCCCTGGTGCGGTGGTTTCTATCCAGGCCTGCCCCAGGTAATCCGCGTCGAGGAACACGGACACCGATCCACTCAGCAACGGATCGGATCCGGACAGGGAAGCGATGACGCGCCTGAACACGGCTGTACTCAGTTCAGGAGCACACGTCCTTTCCTCATCAAACTCGAGATTCTTGACCGAGTAGAGCAGTCTGTGCTGCTGGCCATCGGATGGAATAGCCTCTGGCTTGACCGACGAAAAAATCCTCAAGAATCCGCGGTTGGAATTGGAAGGCAATTGCCCGCGGTATCTTTGAGATTTGTACAGGTTCCCGTCTGACTTCAACCGACCGCTCCGCAGGCCCTTCTTTTCCGATGCCAGGGAAGCACCCTCTGAGATGGTTCCAGTTTCGGAATCCCGATCCGAGTACCATGCCAGTTGGTTTCTTTTGAACTCATACACTTCGCCGAGCTTGCCTGCTGTCTCCTGTGGATCGAGCGACAGCCTGACTCCCAGGTCCATTTCTCGGCCAGGGATATCCCCCAAACTGTACCCTGCGAAATCCTTATTGAAGGCATCTTGATCCAGATAACGCTCTCGGCCGATCACCAGCGACGCCAGTTCAGGGATCCCCGATCCCCGCTCCGGAGTGGATGTCGAAAATCGTACCGGGACTTCTGGCCAATCCTCGCCGGTAGCCTGCCCAACCACTGCAAAGGCTCGAATCTGTAGCGACCCTGCACTGGAATTCACATCGATCTCGTAGTGCGGTTGCCAGCTCGCTTGTGGTATCAAATAGCGCACTCGAATCGCTCCACCTTTTCCGCTCAGATCCTGGAGCCCGACATGAATCATCGCCCTCTCCCGGTTCCCGATCTGCTCCAGATTCGCCAGTTCCTCACGAGCCTGCTGATGAAGATTCTTGGCTTCTCGGATGCGAGGTGCCAGCGTTGCACTGGAGCTTGCGGCATCAGCCATTCCTTGTTGCACCAGATCCAGCAACCCTGCCCAGTGGGTCAAATCCATCAAATTCGCTCCGTCATGCTCGTCACCGAGTTCTGGAAGTAGTTCGGCGAAACGGGAACGCATCCGTTTCAGGGCGGCGTCTTCACGTTGCAAGACGAGAAGCTGATCCTTTCGCTCCTTGAGCAGAATCCTCTTTGCCTGGGTCTGCTCCGATTCCACAGGTTCACCGCGATTGCGTTGAACCTGAACCGAAGCCGCCGAGAGATTAGGGGAGCCACTGACCTCGATAGACGCGTCGATGATCGATGCGGGAAGTGGACCGATCCGAATCGACCTCAGTCCGATCTCTCCCTCTGTGACACCAATGGTTCTCTCGACTCTTGCATGACTCGAGTAAATGATCACGGCGGTCACTTCACCCGCCACCCCATTTGTGGTGTCCTCCACTCCATTCGAGGCATGCAACAGAGTGGGAACTCCTGCACAGATGGTCAGGAGGATGACCAGCCATGGTCGATGGCAGTCGCGGGCAGAAGTACAGGGGACCATTTCTCCACCTTTCTGGTGACTATTCGACATGAATCTACTCATCACTGATCAATTTGTTCCAGCTGCTCCACTCTGTACCGCAACTCCTGTACCAGTTTCTCAAGTCGCTCGAGCCTGTCCGGCTCGTCAGGCGGTGTGTTCCGTGGCTGTGTTTCCGTTGACTGCAGGCTGCTTTCATTGCGAGGTCGAGTCTCGGTGGTCGTGATCCCCGTCTCTTCAGCGACTCGCTGACGTTGAATCGCGGACTCCGATTGGAGCATGTGACCCCAACGCACTCCCCGCCTGACTCCTTCTGGACTGAAACGACTGGCCAGAGGAGGAGAGTGCTCTGCCAGATCCACGAGTACATCCTCGAGGGCTGAAAGGTCCGGCACATCTTTCATCCGAGAAGCACGGGTTCTCAACTCCCCGAGGGTTTGAGGACCACGCAGAAGCATCTCGGCCAGAACCGCCATCGCCTGACCAGTCAGAGACAGTCGCCCCGTCAATTCCTGGCGCCATTTTCCGACACGGGATCCCGCACCATGAACCTGTGTGGCAAACCCTGCTCGACCCAGTCCCGTAAGAACCTCATCGACTTCATCTTCCATCCAGGAGACCACCGGATCACGACTCGATTTTTGATTACAACCGACGACGACCTGGTTGAGGGTCAACGGATAGGAATGTGGAGTCGTCAGCGATTTCTCGATGAGGACTCCCAGGACTCTTTGCTGACGCTCATCAAAGATGATTGGTTCTGCCATGAGATTCTTTTCCACTGAGATTGTCTGCTGACCGGGAATTGACCGGATTCTGGTAAGTAAGACAGGGTAAGGCGAGAAACGAGGCGGATCGAGGGTGCATTCATTTCATCCTCACCTCCACCCCCATCGCTCGATTCTCCAGAGGTTCTGATTCGCTTCCACCCCTGTATCGGGCTAACCTTTCCTGATCTAACTCCAGAGCAGAGGGAAGAGATGTCTCGTAAGCGAAGAATCGATCAGCACAGGGCAGACGCCGACCAGCGGGAGCACAGAACGCGACCCGAGTTGTACTTGATTCTCGACAACATCCGAAGCCTGACCAATGTCGGCTCCATCTTTCGAGCAGCCGACGGATTCGGAACGCGCAAGATTTTCTTGTGCGGCATCACCCCCACCCCACCTCGACCGGAAATTGCCAAGATCTCGCTCGGAGCCGAAGAAACCACCGCATGGGAGCACATGGAGGATCCGGCCAAGGCGGTGAGAGTGCTACAAAACCAAGGGGTCACTGTTCTTGCGCTGGAGCAAACAGATTCTTCGACTCCCCTCTACGATGCCGTGCTACCTCATCCGCTGGCCATCGTAGTGGGCCACGAGGTAGTTGGAGTCGATGAGCAGGTTCTTCACCTGTGTGACGGGTCCATCGAGATTCCGATGTTTGGATCCAAGCATTCCCACAATGTCGCCACAGCAACCGGCGTGATCCTTTCCGAGGTTCGAAGAAATTGGCTATCGATGGAGAATCCCACACCATGGGAACTTCATGGTGACTCCAATTCGATAAGTCCTCATATCGAAAAGGACATCCGATGACTCAATGGCTCGCAGGAATCGATGAAGCGGGATATGGACCTCGACTCGGTCCGATGGTCGTTGCCATGGCGACATTGAAATGTGAAGAGGAAATCACAGCACTCGATCCATGGAAGCAACTGGCTCCCTTGGTCGGTGAGGCCGGACGAAAAAAATCAGACGTCATCTCGATTGCCGATTCGAAAAAGTTACACCGCTCGGGCACAGGAGATCTTTCACGACTCGAAGAAGGCGTCCTCGCTTTCGTCGCTGTAGAGAAGGGCTCATTGCCTCGCTCCTTTCGAGAGTTGATCGATCATTGCACCCAGGGCAGGTCCGATTATCTCGATCAGTATCCCTGGTACCGCGGATTCGATCTTGAATTACCCCATTCCTGCTCTGCCATGAACCTGAACGGCAAGGTCCGAAGACTGGAACGGCAACTTGATCGTGCCTCGATTCAAGCCGGAGAAGTAAGAGCGATTCCACTCGAGGTCAGGGAATTCAATTCAGAAGTCATCGCACATGGCAGCAAAGGAAAAGTAGATGCCTGGGCTATGGGACGATTCTTGAAGTGGCTATGGCATCAGAAGGATCGGCAGCAGATCGAAGCATGGGCCGATCGTCTGGGAGGAACCGAGAGATATGGACCTCTGCTGATTCCTCTGTTTGATGATTCCCATTTCAAGATTCTCGAACAGAACCGAGATCGGCAATCTTACCGAGCCACATCCTCGGATGGAGATCGTGTCCTCAGGGTTCACTTTCGCAAGGATTGTGAACAATTCAGTTTTTGTACCGCACTGGCTTCCATGACCGCCAAGTATCTCAGGGAACTCCACATGGTGCTGCTCAACCGCTGGTGGTCGACTCACGTCACGAATCTGAAGCCCACGGCTGGCTATCCCCAGGATGCGGGTCGATTCATCGGTGAGGTGGAAGCAGCGCGCAAGGAACTGGGGATTGAATCGTCATTACTGGTGAGAAGTCGATAGGCGCCGTGTGAACTCTACTGGAGCGGTTTCGTTGCCAATTGGGTGGCTCTAGGCTACCGTTTCATCCGTCCCAGAACGCCTCGTTCTCGCTCCATGCGAAATCCAGGCGAAATCCTCGAAGGAGTTTCCCTTGGCCCAGCCGAAACCGACTTCAGACCTCGCCATCGCAAGAGCAGCAACATTGCTCGATATTCGAAAAGTTGCCGCCCGATATGACCTCGATGAAGACCACTTGATTCTCCATGGGAATCACATGGCAAAGGTCAACCTGTCGATTCTCGACCAGATCAGCGACCGCCCACAAGGCAAGTACATCGACGTGACCGCCATCAATCCCACACCACTGGGAGAAGGAAAAACGGTCACCACTATCGGGTTGGGCCAGGGTCTCAATCACATCGGGAAGAAAGCAGTCTCGACCATTCGCCAGCCCTCGATGGGACCAGTGTTTGGCATCAAGGGTGGAGCAGCGGGCGGCGGCCAGAGCCAGGTGATCCCGATGGAGGACTTCAACCTACATCTCACCGGGGATACCCATGCCGTTGGCCTGGCTAACAACCTGCTGGCTGCATGGGTCGACACATCGACACTGATGGGGAACCCACATCGAATTGATCCTCAAAGTGTCAGTTGGAGAAGGTGCCTCGATGTCAATGATCGGACGCTTCGGCAGATGATCGTTGGGCTCGGGGGGCCCAAGAACGGCATCCCCAGGGAGACCGGTTTTGATATCACCAGTGCCAGTGAGGTGATGGCGATCCTCGGCCTCAGTTCGGATGCAAAAGATCTGCGAACTCGCCTCGGTCGCATTGTGGTCGGTCTCAACCAAGATGGTGACCCTGTCACGGCGGAACAGCTCGGCGCAGCAGGTGCGATGGCTGTGGTGCTGAAGGAAGCGATCCATCCGACCTTCATGCAAACTCTGGAGGGCACCGGCTGCTTTGTTCACACCGGTCCATTTGCCAACATCGCTCACGGGAATTCCTCCATCGTGGCCGACCGAATCGCCCTGAAACTGTGCGACTATGTCGTCACGGAAAGCGGATTTGGCGCAGACATGGGAGCCGAGAAGTTCTTCAACATCAAATGCCGGATCAGCGGAATGAAACCAGATGCGGCGGTGGTCGTGGCCACCATTCGAGCGTTGAAGGTTCACAGCGGCCGATACAAGGTCACTCCTGGCAAACCTCTCCCCGAAGAAATCTTGCGGGAAGACATTTCCGCCATCGAAGATGGGATAGGTAACCTCCAGCGGCACATCGAGAATGTTGGGAAGTTCGGAGTTCCAGTGGTGGTCGCCCTCAACCGATTCCCGACCGACACGGATGGCGAAGTGGAAGCGGTGCTGGACCTCGCAAAATCGGCGGGCGCCTTCGATGCCGTGATCTCGGATGTTCATACCAATGGAGGTGCCGGAGGCGCTGCACTTGCAGATGCCGTGGTCAGAGCATGCTCGGAGGTCACCGCAGAGTTCAAGACTCTTTATCCAGATGAGATGTCTATCAAGAACAAGATCGGAACCATCTGTCAGGAAATCTATCGTGCTGACGGAGTTGACTTCAAACCCGCCGCTCGAAAAGCGATCAAGCGCTTCGAGAAGATGGGGTTGGATCACTTACCAATTTGCATGGCAAAGACTCAGTACTCCTTCTCGGATGATCCGAAGAAGGTCGGTGCGCCCGAGAACTTCCGGATGACGGTGCGAGACATACGGCTCTCTGCTGGTGCTGGGTATCTTTATGCCCTGACCGGAGACATCATGACAATGCCGGGACTCGGATCAAAGCCTGCCCTGCTCAATATTGATCTCGATGAAGAGGGCATGCCGCTGGGACTCTTCTAGAAGTGTGAATTGAAGAGAAGATGATCATTATACTCATCACATGGATGGCAATCGCAGCACCAACAACTACTGATGATGTGGTAGCCAAGCCCTTTGTCGTCTCCGGTTCGATCAAGTCCCTCGGAACAAAAGAAGCACCGGACAAGACCCTGGTCGTTCGCGACAGGAAGGGCAATATCCAGGTCAAACTGCTACCGAGTACCATCATCGAGGTTCACAAGATCACCACGATCGGAGATCTCGATGGAGGCTCGACGATTCATGTTCTCGCTCGTAAGCAGGCAGAACAACTCGGAGCCGGTGGCGCTCGCTATCCACCGATGTTGATCCAGATCCAGTGCATCGTCACGGGCTCCTTCAAACCTCCGAAGGTGCCAGCCAAACTGGCCGCCCAGGGTCTGGTGTGGACCTCAGGAACCCTCAAGTCGGTCGAGAATGGTCGAGAGCGAGAGGTGGGCGAATACCGCCTGGGGACTGCACTCGGAAGCGATGTCCTGCAGATTGAGCGGAAGAAAATCAAGGTGCTGAAGAAGCGGCAGAAGGTATTTCTTGCGGGGTACCTCGATGATTCCGATCGCAAGAATAGGTCTCTCGAAGCGATCGAGATCCTGATACTGGATCCACGCTGGAAAAAGTATCCCTCGACTCACGATCTTCAATCTCGCAAGCCGCCACTGCGAAAGAAAAAGGGAGAGGATCCTCCCGAAGAGGACGATTTACCCTTCTAGCCGCGGTCCCGATCGCTAAACAATACCGCCTGATACAGTTTTCTTCCCCAGTGGCTCCACCATCCTTCGTCAACATCCGATAGCTCAGTTCCCGGAACAGTGATGGTGCCTCGGCAACCCGGATGATAGTAGTCCTTGCTACCCTTGCTCAGTCGATTCCAGATGCGCGTTCCCACCATCACGTCCTGCTGACAACGCTGGCATCTCGCCACATGAGAATGGTGCTGTCCTCTCGCTCGTAACTGATGGCAACGCTCACCGTTACCCCCTAGTTGGAGGAATATGTTTCGCCAGACTTTTCCGTGTGGACGCGCATCGGGACCTGCGATGACATGAGCGATTTCATGGAGCACGGTATTGCGGAACTGAGAGACATTCTCATCGAGGCTGAAGATCGGTTCACTGATGCCAATCGTGCGAGTCTTCGGACAAGCATTCCCGGCACTGCGGGTCAGCCTCCGGCTGATATTGATGGTGGTCCCTTCGAGTTCCCCACGGAACTGGGGGAAGCTCTCCCGGACCTCGCCCAGGATCAATTTGGATTGCTCCTGTAACCAGCTTTCCTTGCTGGAGGCTTCGCTCATCCTTATTCTCTCCTCAGTTGATCCAGATCTCGACGTAGGTGGGTGATTTCCTGTCGTAGTCGCTGGTTCTCTTCCTTGAGCGCACTCAGATCACCCTCTCTATTCATCACTTCAGGAGATTCCCCGGAACTGGCCACAGACTCGGCATCCGAGGAGGAGTCCTCGGCCAATTCTGAGTGGGAGAAGTAGGTACCTGCCAGCATCCCGGTCTTGACCGTAGATGAGATTCGCCGCCCAGATGGCTCGACCCAGACGACCTGATATAGCCTCTCGTTCTTTGACCCCAACCAACCCATCGCAAACGGTGTCCACCGTATCGAAACCAGTTGATTGCCTTTCTCTTGAACGGTTTTCTCGATCCGTACCTTGTCGAGGATTCCCGCAATGATCCGAACGCCCACCACCATGGCGACGATCAGCAGGATCGTCACCGTGATATCCCCAGTATCGGGAATCAAATCCTTCAGTTGATCCATCTCACGATCGATCATGATGCCCTCCCAACCCTGGCAAGTTTCTCGATGGCGCCATGCAGAGCCTGAGTGCCGAGCCTCGCCCCTCCAGATTGAACCACTTCCTGGTAGAGTTGACGGGCGAGCCCCAGACCTCGTAGTTCGATGCCCATCCGATCACATTCAGCCAGAGCGATTTCCAGATCCTTGACGAAATGCTCGACATAAAAACCGGGGTCGAAGTCACCTTCAAGAATTCTTGGTGCCAGGTGGGTCAGCGACCATGAGCCCGCTGCACCGCCAGAGACACTCTCGAGGACTCGACTCGGATCCAGTCCAGATTGGCGAGCGTAGACCAGTCCTTCGCAAATTCCGATCATGGTGCTGGCGATGATGGTTTGATTGACCATCTTGGTGTGCTGGCCTGCTCCATGACCTCCCTGAAGGATCGCTGGCTTCCCCAGGACCTGGAAGATGGGACTCACTCGATCCAATGCAACCTGATCACCCCCGACCATGATGCTGAGGGTTCCTTCTCGAGCGCCAACATCTCCGCCGGACACTGGAGCATCCAGGACTTCAATTCCAAGCCCTGCTGCAGCATCCGCCAGTTGAACAGCGAGTGAAGGCGTGCTGGTGGTCATGTCGATCGCAGTGTGGCACCGAAGTGCATCTGGGGATGTGGAGAAAACACCCTTCTCCCCCAGGTAAACCATCTCCACATCTGCAGGATAACCAACCATCGAGATGATGATTTCATGCTCCATCGCAAGTGCCATCGGACTGGAAAACCAACCGGCTCCGAGATCGATCAACGACTGAGCTGCCGACCTGGTCCTGGAGTAAAGTCCTACTGAATACCCACCTCTGAGTAGGTTCTTCACCATCGACTTGCCCATCACTCCGCACCCGATCCAACCAACAGTGGGTGGCATCGTCTCTCCTTCGTAAATTCCTGTTGCCTACCTGATGCGCTAGCATGCTGCTTCCTGCATGCTAAACGAGACAATTCTTCACAGGTATCTACTGGAGTTTTCTTGAAATTCGAGCGCGTCAATGGCACCCTCTGGACTCTCTTTCCAGTGCGTAGATCGTAATTATTCCGGTGCTCGGATGGATAAGGCCGCCACTCGATGGGTGCAAAGATCAACTTCCTCAGGGAATACATCTCCAATCCAGGATCGATAGGAGCGGTGGCTCCCAGCGGTCGAATACTCGCTTCCAGGATGCTCGACGGCATCTCGCTGGAGAACGCCACCACGGTGGTCGAACTGGGTCCGGGCACGGGCGCCTTCACCACCGAGATCCTGCAGCGCATCTCCTCCGATGCGCAGTTCATCTTGATCGAGAAGAACCCGGCATTTCTCGTAGGATTGCGCCAACGGTTTGAAAACCTCGAGATCATAGAGGGCGATGCTGAAAACCTGGTTCACTTGCTGCGCCCCCGAGGTCTCGATGCTGTCGATGTCGTTGTCTCTGGGCTGCCCTGGGCTGCTTTTCCAGAAGCGGTCCAGCAGAGCATCCTGTCCGAGGTTCATGACATTCTGGCTCCGGATGGAAGATTCGTGACCTTTGCATACGGTGGCATGCACCTGTTGCCAAGGGCCCGCGCATTTCGACATCTTCTCGAAACCTTCTTTGGTCAAGTCAAACGAACTCCGCTCGCCTGGCGCAACCTTCCCCCGGCATTTGCATACCACTGCAAGAGATGATCTCCGATGGATAAAGTTGGAAATATTTATTATATCTCGCTATTTCTCATCGCAGCCAGTTTGCTGGTGTGGAGACTGCGCAGGCGACAGAAGAATACAGTGGAGTTACGCTCTGCTAAAATTGGCCTCGAGGCAACGCGTCTCGGACTGTCGTTTCAGGGGGAATCCGACGTATCCACCGGCGAGTTGCTGACACCACACGATCTGGGAAATAAAGGCCCTGCCAAGGGAGCCCGAAACGTCGCCCGAGGATCATACAAGGGCCACCCGCTGGTCGCCTTCGAGTTCAGTTATGTCATCAGTACCGGCGAATCTTCTCACACCGTGCGTCAGACCGTGGTGATCCTCGAAAACAGCAAGCGCCATCCCGATCTGGAGCTTTGTGCAGAGGGTATGTTCGATCGATTCAAGGAGTATTTCGGTGCTCAGGACTTTGACTTCAGTGCGCATCCGGCCTTCAGCAAGAAGTACCGTCTCAGGGGAACCGATGAAAATTCAATCCGGGATCTGTTTCGCCCAGAGGTGAGGGAATACTTCGAGAACAACGACATGGTCCACCTCGACATCAATGAGCAGCAGATTCTGATCTACCAGCCCGGACGCTACGCCAAGCAGCAGGGCCAGTTCGAGGAGTTCCTGCGGAGCGCCGTGGAGATCCTGGAACTCCTCAGCAAATAGTCGTCATTCCTTGGCCGCGGCCAACCTGCCATCGAGTTGCTCCATGGTGAAGCGCCGACAGGCGATCCAGGACGATTCTCCCGGCGTCCAGTGACCGTATGTAATGGCGATGATGGTGCCATCCTTTTGCTGCAACACGGCGGGATAGGCGCAATCACCCCTGACATGGTTGTCCATCAATCGAACCCGATACTGGCCCTCTTTTCCATCCACGATGTCTTGCCACTGGCCGACCCAACCGACCCAATCTCCCTTGGTTTCACTCTCTCTCGTCGTATCCCGGAAAGAGATGAAGAGACGCCCATCGCTGGTGTATGTGGCCGTGTGACGATCGCCTGTGAGAGCAGCGGGAAGTTCCCTCGGTTCAGACCAACTACTTCCTTCATCATCACTGAAGATGACAAAAGAGTTCCGGGTTCGACTGTTCTCTCGCATCAACAGAGCGATGGTCTTTCCATCGGGTGATCGAATGAAGCCCGGTTCACAGAGGTGAACATCTGGACGATGAGCGATGGAAGTCGGTTCTGACCAGTTCAATCCACCATCATCAGAGATGGTCTGATATACATCGAAACGGGCTGTCCCTTTCTTCGATCGAAAGAATCTTCCATCGTCATGAAACCAGGATGCGTAACGGCCATCCGAGAGTCTTGCAAGCGACCCCATCACCACAATGCCACCCCACTGACCCGCTTCCTTCAACGGGCTCCAGGAACTTCCATCATCTTCGCTGACTGCAAGGCGTGCCGGGTACAGTCCTGACCACAGGATCAATCGCTTCTTGCCATCTCCATCGATGACTCGATGTATCGTCGGGACTTCCTTGGAGGTGGCCCAGTTCTCTGGTGTCGGAAGACGCTCGCTCCAGCTTTTGCCACCATCAGTGCTCTTCTTGTAGACGATGGCACCTCGTCCATGCCCCTTCGGATAGACGCACAGGATGGTCTTGTCATCCTCGAGTAACACTGCAGTGGGGTGCCCCAGATACTGCCCTGACTCACGATCGACTGTGGTCAAACCTGCTTCGTCATCCGTCAGGTCGACGATGGGAATCGAATAACCCGCAGGCAATGGTTTCTGCTTCTCCGCAGGCGCCTGACCGAAGCAGAGCGACAGAGACCCAGCCGAAACGATGGTGAAGATCCATGACAATGCATGCAATTTGAAAGTCATCCGCTGCTCTTTCCCGTGAGTAGAACCGATCGTGACGCTCCGTAGATTACGGCCAGCACGATTCCCATGATAATGGCTGTTTGACCTGCTGGAGTGGTTCCAGCACTCGTGGAAACAAGTCCAAATCCATGACTCAATGCGCCGCCCAGGAGGATCCCTGCCACCGTCATCGCTGCATCTCCATTGCCCTCGCCAGTCATCACCAGTTGCCGTACAGGACAGCCGCCAGCCAGGCATCCACAAAGCCCCACAAGAGCCATAGCCAGGATCGACCAGAGATGATCTGTATGAGCAGCGGGCTGCCCTTCGAGTCCCGGAATCGACTTCTGGGTCGTGATTACTACCACGCCATAACCAATGATCATCGCCAATGCCGCCAGCAGCATTCGACGATCTTTGATAAAGACCTGACGCCCGGCAGTGACCGCACAGAAGCGAGTCGCAGAGAGGATCATTCCCGCAAGCAGGGCGATTCCCAGTGAGTACATCCAGGGTGCATGAGCGGGCGCTGCTGTGGCGCTCTCGGGACCGGGGCCCTGCAACACCCCTCCCTGAAACCAGAGCGCTCCTGCCAGCAGGAGCAATCCTGGGCCCAGCAAACCCACCGGAGCCGGCGCCGGCTCTGTCTTTCCAACATTGTAGCCACGCTTCTCGAACCATGACCCGACTCCGACCCCAGCAATGAAACCAGGAACCGCAATCCATGCGGTCAAGTCGAGCCCCCCGAGCCGTTGGAGCATCCGAAAAGGACAGCCTAGAAATACTAGACTGCCGATTCCCATCCAGATTCCGAAGAAGAAACGGGTCGCGGCATGGCTTCCCGATCTCGCTTGCCAGCGACGGCGGACCATCATCCAGAGCATGGCACCGAACACCACACCCAGTAGTTCAGGTCTCCAATAGCTGAGTGGATTGGAATCTTCGAGTAGTTGAAGAGCTCCCGCTCCATCCCGCAGGAAACAAGCTCCACAGATTCCCATGTTTCCTGGATTCCCGAGGTAGACCAGGGTTCCACACCCGAGTCCCACCAGCAGCATTCCGAGGATTCCCATCCGGGTGTTTCTTCCTCCGAGGTCGTCTTTCGGATCCGTTCTTAACATACAGCCTCTCTCTCAGGAGTCAGAGAATACGGAGTCGAGAGTATCCTCGCAATATGCAAGACAACGTGGGGCACCGGGAAGGCCCGTTCGATCACCGACCAAAGATCACCTCGGTCACAAGAAGTAAGGTCACATCGCTGCCCTCGAATGATTTTTCTGGCCAGAACACTCTTGGAGCCAACTCCCCGAAAAGCCAGTCCTTGTACAATCTCCGGCGGATTCCGATACCGACTCCCACTCCTGTTCTGGCCGGTTCATTACCGAGAATTCCTGTCATATCGCCGTTAAATCTCAGGACGGTTCTCTCATCGATGGGGACAAAGTAACTGGTGGTCAAGATCGCTTCGAATGGCTGCGCCTCGAACCAAATGCCCTCCAATCCGAATCGAAACATCTGATCCTCGATCGCCCGCTCGAATCGCAATTGAGAGCGTTCTCCAAAGCCACTTTCTTCTCGGTGCTCCAGACTCTGGATGACGCGAACGCTCCACAGATTGTCCAGATCATGATCCTCTTGCCAGCGTAACCGAACTCGAGTTTTGGTATCTTTCGAGAGCTTCACTCCACCATCAAGCGATAGTCTTCCTCGTTGATTGGAGAAGAGAGCGGCCCGAAGACCCGAGACATCTTCGGCTGTGATCAATCCATCAGTATTCTCAGCCGGATTTCCCAGCAAATCTTCGAAGTCAGTGAGCACATCCTCCCGGACAGACTCGAGGAAAAAACCCAGTCGCTGACGAGTCCTTGGAAAGACCGCGTGACCTCGTACCTTGACGCCGAAGTTGAGACCTCCACCTTCTTCGAGAAGAAACTCGGAGCGAACTCTGTAGCGTGTGAGCCCCGCTTCTGATTCGAGCCTGGGATCACCGAAGAAATCATCGAGACGATCGCTCAGGTCGAGAATCCTATCCCCGAAATCACGATGCATCTTCTCGAGACGCCTCGGCATCTGAAGAGGTTCTTCTGCCAATTCATCTTCATCTTGGACCTCGGCCTGGAGCGGGTTCCGCGATCTGGGCAATGGTAGATCTTCAGCGGATGAGGCCTGAATCGAAGGATACGAACGGGCCAGGATGGGGCTGCTCATCGGCCCCGCTGGCAGGCACACTGGCAGGAATAGGTTCAGTAGCAGGAGCCACCACAGGATTCGAAATTGACTGAGCAATAACAGTCCCCTCCTATCGGCAAATCCCTCGCCGATTTCTGCCCCCGGAATGGTAATCCAATGGCCACATCCCTCCAACCCCTGGCAAGGTGTATCCTGATATTCGATGAAAGGTAGACCATGATCACTAAACTCTCCTGGCTGCTCATCGGCTCGATCTCGATCAACACCATCCTCATTTCGTCTTCACTCTTCTCGCAAGAAATCGAAAGCAGCAAGAAAGCAGCCAGTACTCCCTCGAACAAACATGAGGGCGGGTACCTTTTGATGGCACCACTGGGTAGCACCGATGTTCACCTGCTCGATCGTGACGGCGATTCGATTCACCACTGGAATGGGAAACATCGACCGGGGCAATCGGTCTACCTGCTCGATGATGGCTCCCTTTTACGAACAGGTTCTCTCGGTCGCCGAGGAGCATTCGGATTCCAGGGTGGTGGTCTCGGAGGGGTCGTCGAAAAGGTCTCATGGTCTGGCGAAGTCACCTGGAGTTTGGACTGGGCTTCTGAAAAACACGTCTCTCACCATGACATCGAACCTCTTCCCAACGGCAATTTCCTGATGCTCGCATGGGAGAAGAAGAACAAGGAAGAATGCCTCGCCGTCGGTCGCCATCCAGCATTGCTTCCGCGCGATGAGTTGTGGGTCGACGCCATCCTGGAGATCCACCCGACCGGAAAATCTGGTGGCGAAGTGGTCTGGCGCTGGAGCCCCTGGGATCATCTGATCCAGGACATCGATCCAGAAAAACCAGATCACGGCAGTGCTTCTGACCACCCCGAAAAGATCGACATCAATTATGTCTCGTTTCAGAGCCGTGAACTGGGACAACCGGACTGGATGCACACCAACTCGGTCGACTACAACCCGCACCTCGATCAGATCATTCTCAGCGTTCACGGTTTTGATGAGGTGTGGATCATCGATCACTCGACGAGCGGGTCGGAAAACCCAGGACTACTGTGGCGCTGGGGAAACCCACAAACTCACGGTAGAGGGAGTGACGCCGAACGAGAACTCTTCAAACAACATGATGCGCATTGGATCGTAGCTGGCCTGCCAGGCGAAGGTCACATCATGATCTTCAATAACGGCCAAGGTCGTCGAGGGAATTATTCAACCGTGCTGGAACTGGCCACTCCCATCTCCGATGGAGGCCAGTACTTGCGCGAGAATAAAAATCGCTTCTCCGCTCCTGAGCCGATCTGGAAGTATGAAGACCCTGGCAACTTTTTCTCTTCTAACATCTCAGGCGCAGAAAGATTACCTGGCGGAAACACGCTGATTTGCAGCGGAGCCAACGGTCGAATTTTCGAAGTGACCAGTGATGGATCCATCGTCTGGGAGCACATCAATGAGGGCGGTTTTGGTGAGCAAGGCGCAGGTGTTCGTGGCGGTGGTGCGCGTGGCGGGGCGGTCTTCCGGGTTCCCTGGATCTCCCCTGATCATCTCGGATTGCGCCCGATCGAACCATCCAAGAAGAAGTCAGCGCGCGGCACCGCACTTTGACGGATCTCGGGTGGTAGTCACCTGGCTGACGGCTACTACTCGAGATGGAACACCATGATGTGCTCGCTGGCAGCATGCTCACCATCGACGATGGCGCGGGCGACGATTCCGCAACTGACGAATCCCAGCGATTGGTACAAACCGATCGCCTCCTTGGATCCTGAAGTAACACCCAGATGGATAGATTCACAACTCCACGATCGCGCTTGATCGACAACTGCCTCCATCAACTGACGACCCACTCCATGGCCCCGCTCGGAGGCCCTCAGATAAGCACCCCACACATCGCAGCGGTGGCTCAACTTTCTCTGGGGCTGCACGAAGGCGCCCACCATTCCCACGATGTTCTCGCCATGGACTGCACAGAAAATGACCTGCCTATCCTCTGATATGATTTTCTGTAGATACTCCAGGTCGAGGCGATCGTCATCGGGAGAAGAGGAAAATGCGAGAGGATGTTGCTGCAGTGCCTCTAGGCGCAGTGCAAGCAACTGCTGGATGTCCCGTGCCCTCGCTTCACGAATTTCCGGCAATCGAGACCTCTATCTCAAAGACATGGTGGCTGAAACAAGCAATCGAGAGTATCCAGCGTCGGGTCCGCTCCGCAGGAGGGATAGGGTACCGGCGGTACCACTCCATTACTGAACAGGTACATCAACAGGTAGATCGGATCGGAGATGTCATTGTTTCCATCATCATTGGAGTCCAGCACATCCGGACAGGAACAGGCTGCCGTACAACCGAACAGAACACCTAATTGCATGACCACATCTCCGATGTCGACGATCCCATCCCAGTTCGCATCGCCGCGGATGAATTCCGGAGCTGGCGACCCCTCCTGCTGGTAGATGATGACCACATCGGCGAGTTCGTCGATGAGAGTCAGGTCCAGAACCTGATCGTTGTCTACATCCATCATGACGGCGCAACTGGCGGCTATTGGAGCAAGGATCTCCTGGAAAAATGTGAAGTTCCCATCGCCGTCATTGAGATAGATGAACCAGTCACCCAGGTAACTGGAGATCACCCAGTCGAGGTCGCCATCTCCATCGAGATCGCCCACATCGGTGGAGAGGGGAAAGTTATCTGCCGGATAAGCGATGGCGGGAGTGATGGTCCCGTCTCCGTTACCGAAGTTGGTGGTGCCATTGTCCTGGCTGGCATTGACGCTGGTCACATCGAGGTGTCCATCGCCATTGAGATCTCCGAGGGCCAGCATCCAGGTGCCGCCCGCTGCAGGTCGGCTACCCGATTCGGTGAAAGTACCGTCACCATTGTTGAGGTTCACGACGATCTCACCACTGTTGATCATGCCGATCACCAGATCGAGCAATCCATCACCATTCATGTCCCCGGTGGCCAACGACCTTTCTCCCGATCCTCCCCCCTCGAAGTAAGTGGGTGCGCCGAAGACTCCGGTGCCATTGTTGAGCAGGATCGATAAGTTACCGGTGCCGTAATTGGTGTTGACCACGTCCTGGTCGCCATCTCCATCGACATCGAGCACTGCGACTCCCCGAGGAGCAATCCCAACATTGATCTGCTGCTGTGGAGCGAAGGTTCCATCTCCATTTCCGAGCAGTACGGAAACGGTATCGGCAGCGATGTTGCAAACCACGATGTCTATGAATCCGTCTCGGTTGAAATCTGCAGGCTCGTTGGGGCTCGCCTGTAGGTTGACTGAACTCGGAGGGTTGACCATGGAACCGAACTGGCCGCTGTCATTTCCCAGATTGAGGTAGCACCTGACGTCTGCGGTATCTTCGTTGATGACGGAGATATCCAGGTGCCCATCGTTGTTCAGGTCCGATCCGAGTCCTCCGTAACTACGAGTGGACTGCGCTGGATTGGTCCTGGTGGACCAGTTGTGTGTCTGGGTCAGTTGCAATGTGGCCGGAGCAGATTGTGTCCAGAACAGAAAACTGTATCCCCCCTGCTGGATCGATGCTCCGCTGACCGCGGTGATCTGTTCGGAGAGGATCACCATCACCTGCTCACCGGCAGAAAATGGATTGTCAGGAGTGAGCCGAATCGAGGATCCCCCGACCACCTCCAGCAACCCCTCCGCAGGACCACTCCAGCGACCGATGGCCCAGCATGAACCATTTGTGACCGAAGCGGGGTCGATCGGTTCCTGGAAATTTATCCAGATGGTGGTGGCCACCGACGCCGTCAACTCGTTACTCGTTGGAATAGTGCTCAAGACCGGGAGTGCCCCCTGCTGCCCCTCGACCCTGTCGAGGGTCGGAGTCACGAAGGAAAACAGCGTAACTACCAGCAAATATAGTGGCCGAACACTGAACCTGAACATCATAGCTCCTTCAATTTGTCGATGCTGAGTCACCCTCCATCATAACAGGTAACTAATGCGATCTCTAATCCCCCATCGTGGCCCGAGAGGCTCTATTCGAGACGCTCACCGACAATGGTTGACTTTCGGGGACCACCCCGGCTGCCTGGAAAGAAATGAGGCGTTATTGATCCAGGTGTTATTGATCCAGGTGTTGTTGATCCAGGTGTTGTTGATCCAGGTGTTGTTGATCCAGGTGTTGTTGATCCAGGTGTTGTTGATCCAGGCGTTGTTGATCCAGGCGTTGTTGATCCAGGTGTTATTGATCCAGGTGCCCTGCATCGCTATCCCCCATCTCGACAGTTGTACCGGGGAAGTACTCCCTCCAGCGATTGTCGACCACCGTGGCGGTCTCAGGATCGCAGAACAACTCGTCGGGATAACCCGACTTCATCCTCGCATCGATGGCGATCGGTGGATGATGTGCGACGTGATTCCTCACCACCTCGCTCTGTCGTGAATAGATGTCTGCCGCCGGCTCGAAACGAGTGAAGGTGTTCCACAGGAATCGTGTCACCGATCGAGTCGCAGCCACTGCATCATCGACCAGGATGACCAGCGGCCAGTTCTCGAGCGCATCCGCTGCGAGACAGCGGTTTGCCGCGTCCGGTTGTTTTGCGTGAGATGGACCCTCGACCACCAGACACCCGGCACAGAAGACCTCTGCACGGGTGAATCCATCCGGCAGAGGCCCATCAAACACGCGGGGCAGATCTCGAATGGGATCCCCCAGACCGAGCAAGAATCCCTTGGAACCTTCATTCACCGATGGACCTGCATAGTCGAGGGTATCCATGCTAGTGCATGCGATGACGTGAAGATCCGTTCTAAAATCAGCGCGCGCCAGGATGTGCTCCAGCGTTGCTCGGAAATCTTTCAGGTCAACTCCGCCATCGGTCAACAGCAAGAATTTTGTCAGCGACAATTGTCCTTCTCCGAGGATTCGGAATGCCGAAACCATCGCTTCCCGCGGATAACGATCGGTCACGATGGCCGCACCCAGCGAGTGATACCCGGTCTCGCCATAAGACCAGAGATCGCGCACCGTGGGCATCACCAGTGGAAACAATGGGGAGAGAAGGTCCTGGAGGAAATCTCCGAGGAAGAAGTCTTCCTGCCGTGGCTTTCCCACCACTGTTGCCGGGTAGATGGCCCCCTGACGATGGGTGATCCCTTTGACCTTCATCACCGGGTAATCATGCTTCAAGGAGTAGTATCCGTAATGATCTCCAAAGGGACCTTCAGGCCATCGCTGTCCAGGTATTGAAGTCCCATGGATGGCAAACTCGCACTCGGAGATGAAGGGAAGTGGCTGCCCCGGGACTTCCGAAAGGCGAATGGGTCCACCCTGAAGCAACGAAGCCAGCAACAGTTCGCCAATATTTTCCGGCAAAGGAGCCACAGCACTGGCGATCAAGGCCGGCGGTCCACCGAGGAAGCAGGTCACCGGCAACGGCTTTTGCAGTCGCTCCGCTTCCATCAGGTGATATCCAGAACCCTTGTGAATCTGGAAGTGGAGCCCCAGGTGACTCGAATCGTGACGTTGCATCCTGTACATGCCGAGATTGTGCCGTCCATCGACAGGATGTTCGGTGTAGACAAGAGGCAAGGTGATGAAGGGGCCACCATCCTCGGACCAACTGGTGATGATGGGTAAGTCCTTCAGATCCAGCTGCGGATCCTGGTGCTCCAGCACCGCACCGCCCGATCTTCTCTTCATCCCGACCTTGAGCAAGGTGCTTGCGACATCTCGGGCTCCCCAGAGTTTGTCGAGTGTTGGGGGCATCATCGTCTCTGCCAGATGTACCAGACGGCGAAGAAATTTCTGGCCGTGATCTCCGAAAGCCATCTCGACTCTACGCTGGGTTCCGAACAGATTGGTAACCAACGGGAATTGGGATCCGATCGGATTCCGAAACAAGATGGCGGGACCGCCACCGGCAATCACTCTCCGATGGATTTCCGCAACCTCGAGCCGAGGATCGACCGGAGCATCCACTTCCACCAGATCTCCTGATCGGCGAAGTTGGTCGAGAAAACTACCCAGATTGCGATGCATCGAATCCTCCCGGCCTCATCTCGGCCTGGGGTTGATGCTGCGTTCTACTCGGTCCCGTGTCCAGTGCTTCAGATCGCATCCCGAGCCTGAAAGGGGACCCCCTCGATACTCTTCAGCTGGACCTGGTTGCCTTCGACTACCTCGATCTCGACCTTGCACTTCTCGAGCAAGTCACCTTGAAAGCGCTCTTCCATCGCCGAAGCGATCGCTTCCGGATCGATAGCACTGTCGGTCCCGATCCGCATCTCGATACACGTGATGCGGATCAGGCCCCCTAGCAATGCCTGGATGCGGGCGGATTCGAGAATGCGGGCGAGCAGCGGCACCGATCAGGTTCCTTCCAGTTCGAGCTTCCGTTCCCGGCTTGTCGAAGATGCCAGGCTCAGATAACTCTCTTCGGAATGAACCCCCCGATGAGTGAAGGTCTTTTTTAGATCGCCCCATTGGTACCGGGTAGCACCCCAATCCTGGACAGCCGTCGCAGGATCCAGATTCCAGCTCTGCCACCTCCGGGGGTAGCAAATGGATTTATCCGGCCCCCAGAGCCAGCGCGATCCAACTCCTCACTCCGACCGGCATCGCCTCATCGTCGACCTGGAATCGAGGATGATGGCAGAAGTAGACGATCCCCTTCTGCGCATCTCGATTGCCCAGGAACATGAAAGCTGCCGGGATCTTTTCGCCGTAGTAAGCGAAATCCTCCCCACCCAGGCAAGGCTCCCCCTCGTCGGAAAGAGGAACTTCCGCGGAAACAGACCGCCTCACTTCTTCGCAAGCCTCGGGGTCATTGAAGGTGACGGGATATCCCTCGGTGATTTCAACCTGAGCAGAACACTGGTGGGCTGTGGCCACCGCCTCGGCAACCTCCACCAGCCTTCGCCGAGCGGTCTCCCCCACCTCCTTCTCGAAGGATCGGATGGTGCCTCTCAATTCGATGGTCTCTGGAATGACGTTGTCAGCGCTACCACCGTGGAACTGTGTGAAGGTCAGTACACTGGAACGAATTGGATCGATGTTTCGCGACACGATTTGTTGCGCAGAGTTGACGATTTGGCTGCCACATACCACTGGATCCGCACAAGCATGAGGAGCGGCTGCATGCCCTCCCACACCCTTGACCAGGATGCGAAATGTATCGGGCTGAGCCATCGTCGGTCCATCGACGATGGCGATCTTGCCGGTATCGAATAGTGGCCAGACATGCATGCCAAAGATCCGGTCCACTCCTTCGAGACAACCATCTGCGATCATCGCCGGGGCTCCTCCAGGAAGTGCTTCTTCGTTCGGCTGGAAGATGAATCGGACCGAGCAGGGCAGGCGATCGCGAATTCCGGAAAGGGCCCGGGCCGCGCCTACCAGCATCGCCGAATGAGCATCATGGCCACACATGTGAGCCGCACCGGGAATCGTGCTGCGGTGAGGCAACTGTGAATCCTCATCCATCGGAAGCGCATCCATGTCGGCTCGAAAGGCAATACAACGAGTGGATCCAGGGACCACGATGTCACCCACCACTCCTGTCTTGCCGATCTGCTCACGCGTCTCGATTCCCGCCTCACGCAACTGATCGGCGATGAGTGCAGCGGTCCTGACCGTATCGAAGCCTATTTCCGGGTGAGCGTGAATATTGCGCTGAAGCGTAATCACCTGCTCCATCACGCTATCGGTGAGTTTCTGAACATCCAGATCCTTGATGGTGGCCATCGGTCCTCCTGATTCCATGACGATCCAGATCTCCTCGATCCGGATCTCCTCGCCGCTAGATTCTGGACCATTCACGCTGTCCGGGGAAGGCGGTCAAGTTGCCGACATCGAGAGGTTCGGCTACCCTCGAACCCGAGGGGCTGGTTCCCTTCCCAAACTGGAGGACCTGATGGCCGAAAAGTTGACGAGCCAGAGTGACGATTACCCCCGCTGGTATCAGGAAGTGGTACAGCGAGCAGATCTTGCGGAAAACGCCCCGGTTCGTGGTTCGATGATCATCAAGCCCTACGGTTATGCACTGTGGGAACGGATGCAGTCGGTTCTCGACGGAATGTTCAAGGAAACCGGACACGTCAACGCTTACTTCCCATTGCTGATCCCTGAGTCCTTCCTCAAGAAGGAAGCGGAGCATGTCGAGGGTTTCGCTCCCGAACTTGCGGTGGTCACCCATGCCGGTGGAAAAAAACTGGAAGAACCCTACGTGATCCGCCCCACCTCGGAGACGATCATCTGGGATGCATATCGCAACTGGATCCAGTCCTACAGGGATCTTCCGATTCTGATCAACCAGTGGGCCAATGTGATGCGCTGGGAGATGCGGCCAAGACTTTTCCTCCGAACAACAGAGTTTCTCTGGCAGGAGGGGCACACGGCTCACGCCACCGCCGAGGAGTCTCACGAGGAAACGATCCGGATGCTCGGGATCTATGCCAAATTTGCCGAGGAATACATGGCGATGCCGGTGATTCAAGGGGTCAAGACTGAACGCGAGAAGTTTGCCGGTGCGGTGAAGACCTATTCCATCGAAGCGATGATGGGAGATGGCAAGGCATTGCAGGCGGGTACCAGTCATGACCTCGGTCAAAACTTTGCTCGTGCGTTCGACGTCAAGTACCAGACCTCCGAGGGAAAAGAGGAGTATGTCTGGGCCACATCCTGGGGAGTCTCCACTCGCCTGGTCGGAGCGCTGGTGATGGCCCACGGTGACGATCGAGGGCTAATACTTCCACCACGACTGGCGCCGATCCAGACCGTCATCGTTCCGATCTACAAGGGGGATGATCAACGGATTCCCGTGCTAGAGGCTTGTACAAGGATGGAGAAAGCTCTCAAGGACGCCGGAGCCAGAACTCACCTCGACGACCGCAGCCAGTACCGCCCCGGTTACAAGTTCCACGAGTGGGAACTGAAGGGCGTCCCGGTGCGAATCGAGGTGGGTCCCCGCGATCTCGAGAAGGGTGAGGTGATGCTGACCTTCCGCCACAGCGGCGAGAAGAAATCTCTGCCCATCGAGGCGGTCGCCACCGAGGTGATGAATGTGCTGGAAGAGGCGCAGAAAGGGCTGTTCGAGAAGGCGCTGGCCGCCCGTGAAGCCAACACCCACACCATCGATAACTACGACCAGTTCAAGGAGCAGGTCAATGGTGGCGGCTTCTTCCTGTGCCACTGGGACGGCACAACCGAAACCGAGGAGCGGATCCAGCAGGAAACGAAGGCGACCATCCGCAATCTCCCCCTCGATGCTCCGGATGATCCTGGCCAGTGCATGGTGACTGGAAAACCCAGCGCACATCGAGTGATCATCTCGAAGGCATATTGATGATCTGGCCCCTGTTAGCGATGGTCTGGCTCGTTCCTCTGACTGTAGAGGACGCTGCTGCCAGTTACACCATCTCGCTCGACGCCGCCGCACAACACCGGGTCACGATCGAAGCGGTTTATCCCGCTCCAGATTCATCTTCTCTGGAACTCTGGATGCCGGTCTGGACCCCGGGTTCCTACAAGATCCGCGATTACTCGCGACACATCGAAGAATTGCAGGCATTCGATGCCACCGGCGAGCCACTGACGATTCAGCGACCGGGCAAGAATCGCTGGATCGTGGAGACCCGAGGCCGTGGAGATGTCACGGTTCGCTACCGTCTCTATTGCAAGATCCTCTCGGTCAGAACCAACTTCATCGAAGCGGGATCTGGTTTCCTCAATGGGGCGGCGACCTTTTTACTTCCGCGTAGCCAGAACGGTCCCTTCGACATCACCATCGAACTCCCCCCTGAGATGAGCCAGGTCGTGACCTGCCTGACCGAAACCGCTCCCGCACGATGGCGCGCGCGGAATGTCGATCACCTGTGCGATTCCCCCATCTTGCTGGGAAACCCAGAAATTCGAGATTTCGAAGTGGAATCGGTGCCCCACTCTCTGGTCAATCTCGGTGCCGATGATCTCTGGGACACCGATGCATGCGCCGAGGATGTGCAGAAGATCTGCGAGGAACTGGTTCGCTTCTGGGGGGAGATCCCCTATTCCAGCTACCGCTACCTCAATGTCATCGCCGAGGGCGGAGGTGGTCTCGAGCACAAGGATTGCGCCCTGATGCTATCTGGGCGCTGGAGCTGGGGAGACGAGGATCGGCGCAAGGGCTGGTATGGCCTGATCAGTCACGAACAATTCCACGCCTGGAATGGTAAACGACTCCGCCCTGAAGCTCTGGGGCCGTTCAATTACGAGCAGGAAGTTTTGACACCCGATCTCTGGTTTGTCGAGGGTTTCACCAGTTACTACGATGACCTACTCATCGCTCGGGCGGGGCTGATCGATCAGAAGAAGTACCTCGAGGGTCTCGGCAAGCAGATCAAGGATATCCAGAAGACTCCCGGAAGGCTGGTGCTCCCGCTGTCACGCGCCAGCACCGATGCCTGGATCCGTTACTACCAGCGCGATGAGAACTCGGTCAATAGCCAGATCTCCTACTACACCAAGGGTGCGATGGTCGCCTGGCTGCTCGATGCCCGGATCCGAACTGCAACCGACCACCAGCGCACCCTCGATGACGGTATGCGGCTCGCCTTTCAGCGATACTCCGGCGAGAAGGGTTACACCCACGATCAGCTGAGGGGCGTCTTTGAAGAGGTGGCGGGCGCCGATCTCTCCGACTGGTTCCTCCGCTTCATCGACGGCACCGATGAACTGGAGTATGAAGAGGCACTGAAAACCTTCGGGCTTCGTTTCGAACCTGAGAAGGAAGAGGAGCAAAAGAAGCCTGCGAAGGGTTGGCTCGGGATCGAAGCGGGAGGAAGCGGTGGGCGCTGGTCGGTCACCCGAGTCCGCAGCGGGACTCCCGCATATCTGGCCGGACTCAACCCCGGAGACGAATTGATCGGGCTCGATCAATTCCGTTTGAATGCCTCCACCTGGGAACAGATTCGTCGCCAGTATCCTCCCACCAGCGAGGCGACATTGCTCGTGTCTCGCCGTGGTGCGTTGGTCTCGCTGAAGGTGCTGTTCGGTGAAGAACCGCGGAAT
This sequence comes from Planctomycetota bacterium, assembly GCA_018694835.1. Classification (GTDB taxonomy): domain Bacteria; phylum Planctomycetota; class UBA8108; order UBA1146; family UBA1146; genus QNYK01. The sequence continues at coordinate 46,429 of JABHOG010000034.1, forward strand.
CGCTGGAAACTACAGACCCATCCGGAAGCCACCGAGGAGCAGGTCGAGCGGCGCGTCCAGTGGCTCGGAAAGGCGGGCGCCCAGGCTCAGGAGGCTCAGGCCGAAAAGTCGCCTGAGGGCGCTCCAGAAGCCACAGATGAGGCTTCTGGCCAACGGTGACCGTGGTGGGCCACGGCGCATGGGTGGGCAATCCTGGAATCACATCCTATCCTCAAGATGGAAGGGAACCGGAACCCGTTTCGCCGTTCCCCCATCCAGTTTCCAGGAGGCTACATTGACCATATCCATCGAGAGTTATTCCCAACGTCGTGAGTTCGTGAAACTCCCGACCGAGATTCCGGTCCGTTACAAGTTCCTCTCCAAAGAGGTCGAGATCTCCGAAGAAGCTGTCTTCGAGGGATCGACCTCGCAGATCGGTGGAGGAGGCTTGATGCTTCACGGCAAGATCCCCAGTTACAACTGGATCCCCGCCCTCCTCATGGGCAAGATTCACCTGGGGGTAAATCTGTTGCTGCCTTCGCTCGATCATGCGATCAAGGGGTTGTGCCAGGTAGCCTGGATCGAAGAGATCCCCGAAAACCGTGACCGCTGCACCTTGGGCCTCCGGTTCATCGACATCGAAAAGGAAGATCAAGACCAGGTGATGAAGTACCTGATCCGCTCACAAGTACGCCGCTGACCTGAGAGGTGCGGCGATCCCAGAAGGGTGCCGCACCATTCAGTCGACCCCGACCATGATCATCGCACTTCTTCTATGGCTCGCCGCTGAAGTGTTCACTCCCGCTCCTCCCGATTGGGCAGTGGGCTGGTTTCCACCGGGTCACCTTCTTGGCCCCCTGCTGATCCTGGTCCTGGCTCCTGCGCTGGTGCTGCTGGCCTATCTGCTGCTGCTGAAACTGGTGCAGTCGGTCCGTGGCCAGCAGGACTTCACCGGTTCACACTATCGATACTACCTTCTCATCCAATCCCCAGTTCTGCTCCTGACATGGGCCACAATGCTGTGGCTTGCCCACTGGTATGACCGAGCAGAATTCCTGCTTCCGGTGAGTGGGATCGCTGCGGCCGCAGCCCTCACCATTCTCCCACTACTGGTGGCCAGCGGGCTCTGCGCAGCACTACGTTTCTGGTTCTTTGCCGCTCGCTCGCCGAGGCTGTTGCTGGGTGCGTTTCTTGGAGAGATCCGCAGCCACCTGATCCTGGTGATTCCACTGGTTGTAGCCCACGCGATGGGTGACTGGACACGAGTCAATCCCGATCATGGTGTGTGGCTGGAGCAGCAGATCCCTGTACCGATCGAGGTGCTGATGATGCTCATCATCCTCCTGCTAGCACCCGCACTCCTGACCTGGACCCTCAATGCCCATCCGATGCCCGAGGGAGCGATGCGAGACCGATGGATGAACCTGGCCAGGAAGTCTGGTGTGGTCCTTCGCCAACCCTACATCTGGAGGACCGGTTGGCAGCCGGTCGCCACGGCGATGGTGGCCGGATTGTTCTCCTTTCACCGAAGGTTCTTCATCACCGACTATTTCCTTCAGAGGTTGGGAGATGATGAGGCGGATTCTGCTTTTGCCCATGAACTCGCCCATGCACGTCTCCACCACGTCATGTACCTGCTTGGAGTCGCCTGCAGTTTCTATTACATGCTGGTTTCCTCACTGGACACCATCAACATCTTGGCGCCCACTGCTTTTTTCATCCTGATCACCATGACCTTCTGGATCTTCTTTGGTCGGATCAGCAGACACCTGGAGCACCAGGCCGACATCTTCAGCGACGAGTTGACTGAAAACCCCGGGGGAATCGGTCAAACACTCACCAGGCTGATCGAAATTCACTCGATGAACCCCAAGCGTCGTGGTTGGAGACACCCCGCTCCTCATCACCGGATCGAAGTGGTGAAACGATATCAACAGGATCCACAGTTCAAGAAAGCATTTGATCGTCATCACACACGGCTGATGGTTCTGATCGGACTTCTCTGCGCCCTGATGACGGGGGTGTTTCTCTCGCAACAGTTCTCGTCTCCCCCCGGCGAGGAATGGAAAGCACACCTCGCAAAAGGCCACTCACACCTGGCTGCTGCACAGCTCCGACTCCAGCAAACCCCATCTTCGAGTCTTCGACGTCACGATGAGCTCTTGAACGGGGCGGAACGCTGGTTGAAGCAAGGAATCCAGCAGCTGCTGGTGAAAGACCCCCATCATCCGGGCCTCTCACACGCCTACCACGCCCTGGCGTCGATCTGCCAGCAGCAAGGCCGAGTCGAGGAGGCGGATTCCTACAGCGCCCTGGCAGAGGCCAACAGCGCCTGGTGACATCTCCCTGTGGCATCTCCCTGTGACATCTCGATCCACCGGGGCGATCACACTGGAGAAGAAGGGTGGGAGTAGATCTAATCATCGACCCGACAGTTGCACAGCCGTGGAATTCACGCTGCAGAATTAGAACTGCAGATTTAGAACTGCAGAATTGAAACTGCGGAATTGAAAGTGCGGAATTGAAACTGCGGAATTGAAACTGCGGAATTGAAACTGCGGAATTGAAACTGCGGGCTGAGAAGGGTTCATCCCCTTCTCAGCCCGCAGTGGTAATCCAGTCCGGCTGCAATAGAACTGCAGATCAGTTATCGCAGATGTGAAAGCTACCCTGGTTCATCGTCGCCAGCGTCTGCATGAAGGCGATCCCCGCAGAATCCGAGCCGATGAAGATGGTGTGAATCGGAACCTGTTGCCAGTTCGCCTGGGAGATCTCCGACAGAGCCTGAGACGAGGTATCCACATTATTACAGAAGGGGGCTCCATCACTGAGAATGATGACCTGGCGCGAACTGTGACTCGATTGATTACAGATGGAGAGGATCTGAATCGCTGCAGGAGCAAGACAGGTCCACCCCTCTGCGTACAGAGAGTTGACCCACGACAGGGCCGCAGTCTTTTCTGCCAAACGAGCGGCCTGCGGCGAAGGAGACCAGACCAGGGTGTTGGAACTGAAGGCGACGAGACTGAACTCTGCGGCAGGACTCAGCGATAGAATCGCCGAATTGACCTCCTGCTTGAGATCATCGATGGCTCCATCCCAGTCCATCGAACCGGACTTGTCGAGACACCAGAAGAAGGCATCTCCCTCGTAGTCCATGCCGTAGAAGACGATCGTTTCCGGGGCGTCTTCCTGGGTATCACCGGCCCCACCACCTCCGGATGGCATGTCCAGGGGCCGTAGATGGGGGCCCTGGTGGTCTGCGGCCAGCAACCAGATGCCACTCACCCATAACAATGGAATCAGCAACATCGACAGCTGGAACAGCCTGGGTCGATCGCCAGGCCTCTTTCCCTGCAGACTGCCCGACTCCTTCGAGATCTCGCCCAAACGTTGTGGGGAGGGCTGTGGGGAGAGTTGTGCGGAAGGCTCCGCGAAGGGCTTCTGCTTCTCTTCTTCAAAGGACACGATCGTTCTCCTTCAATGACACCTCTCAGTTTCCACTTGTGAATCCACGGGTGAATTCACTGGTGACTTCGCTCCTGCGAAGAGTGGCTACTCTCGAGCGGCTGTTTCGTCTGCCATGCCGACAATTCAAGTCGACAATCCATCTCCCCATTACCACGAGATTTCCATCTCTTCGGGAGGATCGATACATCTGGCGACTGACTTCCAGTCCGAGAGCACTGGCCGGGGTGTCAACTCCGGCGATAGAAGAATCCCCTATTCTGGAGATTCAGTCTCCCCTCGGAGGGCCTGAATCGACTGATTCCGGGCACACGAATTGCGGGCACTCCGAAAGGTGCTCCATCGCAGAATTGAGAGAAATGACGATCGGTAGGAATTGCCGGATCGCCGCTCAGGAGATGATCGAGGTTGGATTCCAGGTGGAATGGAGTGCATCGAAGGCTGCCCGAGAAGGAAGGCCATCGATGGCTCCCGCGGCAGTCGCCGCGGCGGCACCCATGACCGAGCCGCGAACCAGTTTTTCCAGTGGGTCACAGCCCTTCAGATGGGCGTCGATGTAACCGGCGGAGAATGCATCGCCACACCCTGTAGCATCGATCGATGGCACAACCATGGCATCCAGCGATCCACGACCTTCGATCGAATCCCACACCAGGCCTCGATCTCCACAGGTCACCACTACCCACCGGGCTCCCAGATCACGCAGTTTTGCTGCGGCCTCCACTGGATCCTTCAGACCGGTCAATCGCTCCGCTTCATCTTGATTGGGGAAAAACCCATCGACCAGCGGCAGTAGTTGCTTCAACTGTGGCAGCAAGTCCTCGCCCGGAATCACGATCACATCGAGCAAGGTCAGAGCACCAGCGTCCCGTCCGGCCTGAAAGATGCGACAAGCGTCCTCGACATCGGGCCTCCTGGCCAGGCCAAAAGCGTGCAGGGAAACCACCTCTGCTGCCACCAGCGACTCGCCATCGATCTTCATCGGCCACGGCGCATCATTGGCTCCCATGGCGGAGATGAATCGTCGATCTTCACCCTCTACATTGATGACAAAGGTGACTCCAGTGGGCACTCCAGCATGAGTCGATAGGTGCTTCAGATCGACTCCCTCTCGCTCCAGTCCGGTGCGAAGGAAGTGCCCCAGGTGATCGTCTCCGACTGCTCCACAGAGGTGCACCGGGTACTCCAGTCTGGCCAGTGCGGTGGCGGCATTGGCGGCACAGCCGCCGATGGAGGACTGGATGGAGGGAGATCGTACGGAATCTCCTGCACCAGGAAGCCGTTCCACCGGATGGGCGATGAGATCGACGACCACCGCTCCAAAGCAGAAGATTCTGGGGCTCAACTCGACTCCCTTCTCATCTCACTGATCCACAGTTTCTCTGAGCTTTTGATGACCTGAGTTATTGATGACCTGAGTTTAGAATGATCTGCCCCGCCATGAAATCCACTCCAGTGAATTGAATAGCGGGTCGGCTCCTTGAAGAGCCGACCCGCTATTCTTGCATGCCTTTGCCGCAAGGGCGAGATCCACCGTCTCGGCCGCTCGCTGAAGCGCTAGCCAGTAACCCTACTGTGGCTGGAAGAAGGTACCGTTATTCTGAGACGCCAACTGCTGCATGAAGGTGATCCCACCGTTGTCGGAGGAGATGTAAATGGTATTGACGGGAATCTGTTGCCAGTTCGCAGCGGTGATGTCTGCCAAACTCTGGGTCGCAGTGTTGGCACCGTTGCAATACGGCTCACCATCGGAGAGCACGAGCACCTGCTTCATCTGCTTCGAGCACTGATTGGCAATGTTAAGAGTCTCGACTCCTGCAGGACCCAAACAGGTCCAGCCGGCAGCATTGAGAGCCAACACCCATGCAGTGGCCGATCCCTTGTTCGCAGGGTTGGCTCGCTGAGGAGAGGGATTCCAGGAAACATGACCCTCTGAGAAAGCCACCACGCCAAACTCCGCCTGGGAAGAAAGTGAGTTCAGAGTCTGGGTGAACTCCTGCTTGAGATCCTCGATCTCACCGTTCCAACTCATCGAGCATGATTTGTCGAGACACCAGAAGAAGGCATCTCCTTCATACTCACCACCCCAGAAGTTGATGGTCTCGGGGGCATCTTCCTCATCATCGCCATCTCCGGCGCCACCCGAAGGGAGGTCCAGGGGTCTGCGAGCTCCTTCATCGGACTGTCCGACAATCCAGCCGGTAGTACTCACGATAAAGGAAAGAACCAGTAGTAAGCCAAGAGTGCGCATGCCATTCTCCCTCTCGAAATCACCTCGTGTGGGTCCAGACCAAAAGGTCCAGGCACCCAGATTCCCAACAGGGAATGATTACGAGGTCTTTTCCCGAAGTTGTCACTAGGATGACGGCACTGAGGGGGAAAATCCTCTGGAAAAGTCTGCTTTTTTTAAATCTGACCCAATTCAGCCTCTCTGGGCAGCCCTCACTGAACCCCCTTTCTCGTTACAGCACATTGATTTACGATCAATTTCCGGAGGAATCATGAGCCGTGACAAAATTGCCCCCATCGGAGTCCTGACCATCTCGGATCGCGTCTCTCGAGGTGAATATGAGGATCGAGGCGGTCCAGCGGTTCAGCAGTGGCTCCAGTCCCGTTTCCAGGGCCCACGCCGCTTCGAACTGCGATCGGTCCCCGATGAGATCGAACGGGTCATCGAGAACCTTCAGCAGATGGCGAGAATCTGCTCGCTGGTCGTGACCACCGGCGGCACGGGAATCGGTCCGCGAGATATCACTCCCGAGGCGATGAAAGAGGCCTGCCACACTTTTCTTCCCGGGTTCGGTGAAAAGATGAGGGCCAGTAGCTGGCAGACGGTGCCGACCGCCATCCTGTCGCGGGCCACCGCTGGATTGATCGATCGATGCCTGGTCATCAATCTTCCAGGTCATCCACGAGCGATCAGCGAGTGCATGGATGCGATCTGGCCCGCCATTCCACATGCCATCGAGATCATCGGGGGATCACTCGGAGAAACCCTCGACGCCGCACCCGATCCTCACTCATCCGAGGATAACAACCTGCGGTAGGCGGTTTCATAGCAGTGCAAAACCGATTCCCAGCCGAACCTCTCGGTCGCCACCTTCCTGGCAGCGCTCGACATCTTGCGGCGTAGCGCATCATCGGTGAGCAATCGATGACAGTGGGCAGCCAGCGACTCGACATCCCCCACCTCGGAGAGGAGACCGGTCTGCCCTTCCAACACCACCTCGGGGATGCCGCCGGATCTGGTCGAAACCACCGGCAAGCCCGATGCCATCGCCTCCAGCGCAGCCAGGCCAAAGGACTCGCTCTCACTGGGCAACAGGAAAAGATCTGACGACGCCAGCAGTACGGTGACGTCATCGATGAGACCAAGCCAGGAGATTCGATCGAAGACACCAAGTTCTCGTGCCCGCTCCTGGGCCAGCCCCAGTTCAGGTCCCTGACCGATCATCAGCAGTCGTGCGGGCAAGTCCTTCGCTCCAATGGCAAACGCTGAGATCACATCACAGACCTTCTTGACCGGTCGAAAGTTACTGACATGAGCCACCAACAACTCTTGTGGAGTCGCAAATCTACTGCGCAGTTGCGCATCGAAGTGCTGCGGCGAAAAGACCGAAGAATCGACGGCATTGGGGATCGTCTCGATCTCCACAGCCGGTGCCAGTTCATCGATGGTGGCCTTGGCAAGCCAGTCGCTGACCACCGTCACTCGATCGCTTTGCTCGATCGCATAGCGAGTGATCCCCGCATAAGAGGGATCGGATCCCACCAGGGTGATATCGGTTCCGTGCAAGGTCGTGAAAACCTTGACATCCCCACCGATGTTCATGTTTCGCGCGAGGATCGCCGCCAATGAGTGCGGGATGGCATAGTGTGCGTGGATGATCTCGATCCCCTCGCGCTGAACTACTTGCAGTAACTCATTGGCCAGTGCCAGAGCGTAGGGTGGGTAGCGAAACAACGGATAAGAGGAGACCTGAACCTCGTGAAAGTGGATCCCTTCCTTCAGCGGATCGAGTCGGAAGGGCCTCTCGTAGGAGACGAAATGCACCTCGTTGCCTCGAGCAGCGAGCCTCATGCCCAGTTCTGCAGCGACCACTCCACTACCACCATGAGTCGGATGACAGGCGATGGCGATCTTCAACTGAGGTCCTCACTCTTTTGAACATCCGGGATCGAAGTGAGCCCGGCGCCGACCACCATGTCGACAGGATTGGCCACCGCAGGAGGATCTTGCCAGATGATGGCCTCTCCCAGTTCGACACCGGCTCTGGATCCGAGGGAGCGGGCGCGCCCCTCGACGGATGCCATGAACCCTGGACGCGAGATCTTGGTCGGAGCACCCGATTGCTCGGGGTCATGGAACTGGGAGCGGTAGCAATTCACCACTTCCAGTTTTCGATTCCAGTGCTCGGTGACATCGACCACGACACTGGGCTCGAAGGGTGTGTGGCACATGTAGTACCCCAGAGCCGCCGCCCGATGCTGTACATCTCCTGAACATCCCGCAGGGTAGAGGCGTACACCTCCCAGATAGAGACTGCGATGTGCCAGTAGGCCGGCACCGGCATGGTCTGGATGAAGATCATCTTTCCATGGGGCCAGCACCACCTTCGGGCGTGTTTGGCGCATCACCTCGACCAGTGCTGCCCTCGACTCGTCATCGTCGCGCACCGAGCCATCGGCGATGTCGAGACAAGTTCGCCAGTGAACTCCCATCCGTTCGGTCGCTCTTGCGGTTTCTTCGGCTCGCAGTTGCGGAGTTCCTCGGCTCGAGAGTTCACCACGAGTCAGATCGACGATCCCGACCCGGGCACCGCTGGCGATGGTCGCCAGGATGGTTCCTCCCATGGCAATTTCTGCATCATCGGGGTGCGCTGCAATCACCAGTAGATCCAGTTTCTGATCAGCCGCTGGCATCTTGATTCTCCTGTTTCATCTGGGGGTTCTCTTCAAACACCAGGATTCCACCATCCCACGGTTCCTCGACAGATTCCATCGTATGCCTCATCCGGTCGACCACTGCCAGCCCATGGTGCGCCACCAGGTCGAGGATGTTCCTGCTTCTCTCCGGCTCTTGCCCTGCTGGAAATGCTTCCTCGAGCAGCGCCCTGACCCGCTGACGATTCGCCTCGACACCCAGTTCCAGACCACCTTCAATAGATGATTCCAGTTGTACCAGTTGCTGGCGCCATTTCTTGACCAGACGAGCGCAACGGCGTCGCAACGCCGGAGTCGCATCGGGGCTGGAGCCGACCTTCTCGATCTCATCGATCAGAGTGGTACCTTGCTCGGAGATCTCCTGAGCCTTGCGAGCGGCCAGTGGTGAAGGAATCAGTTCCACCGCATCTGCAGCGGGATGGACCTCTTGCAGATTCACTCCCTGCGCCTCCAACCGATCGAGGATTGTCGAAGAGATCGGTCTCAATCGTGGCCTCGGCAGCCACGCGGGCATCGAATATCCCCGACACCTGCGAACCTCGCGCGTCTCGATGGCGTAGCACAACTCGGTCGGGCCGAGGATCACTGCGGCAGGGTCCAGCAACTGATCCTGCACGATGGTTCTCATCAAGGCATCGGGTGAGATACGCTGGGGATCGAGGGCGAGCACGTCCGCTACCGAGAGGTCCAGTTCTTCTGGTCGCCGCCGTTGCCCCTCTTCATCGATGACAAACAGAGGCATTCCTCGCGGCGCGGGAACCGGAGCGGGAATCCCCAGTTGCACCTGGTGATCGATGGCATTCTGGATCTGCTCTCGATATCGATCGACATCTGCCAGCAGTTGCGACACCAGGGGTTGCTGCAAGGTCCTCAACCAGCGCGGCAAGATCGGCAACAATGGAGCTTCCGGCAGCAACTGCCCGAGGAAGGAGACGAACTCCGCAGCCGGAGAACTCTCCTGCGAGTTCGCTGCCAGACGAAGCGCTGGCGCTGCGTGAGGAGCATCTCCGAGTGCCTGCTGAAGAGATGCCAGACGATCCTGGGGAGATTGAAGATGATTCAGATCAAAGATGGGCCGACGCCCGGCGGGAAATCGTTGCCCCGCTTCCTCGCCGCTGTGAAAGTGGCCGCTATCCAGTTCGGATTGATCGTGATCATCGTCTGCGATCCAGAAGATGGGTACGGTCGGTATCCCAGCGGCCTCCATCTGACTGGCCAGGGTCAACAGAGCCAGGACCTTGGACAGGATCATCACAGGCCCACCCCAGAGTGCCGGTTGTTGACCAGCCATCACGATGCGGGTGCGTGGGTCCTGCAGTCGACGAGCGGCCTGGCGTGCGGAATGCGACAATTCCAGTTGCTGCCACTGAGGCTCCAGCACCTCTAACAATGATTCGCGTCGTTGTGGATCCGGATCCCGTGGCGCCATCTGCTCGAACAGTTTGGCGGAACTGGTGTCGACCATTCCAAGGGAACTCAAGGAATCGAAATCTGCACTGCGGAGCAGCGACAGCAGAGGGTGTGAATCGTATCCCTTCATCGAAGCACTTCTCGGCGCTTCGCCAGCAAGATCATCCGTGGAGTGCTTCCCGACTGGTAACGAGTCCCTTGCCAGTCTCCTCGCTCAGCAGTGAGGTCCCAGCCGGACGAGTTCAGCATCGACTCGATCTCGTCTCGAGAATAAAGGCGCACCGATTCGGTGTAATTGCGCTGCTGACCACTTCTACTCAGCACCACTTTTTTTTCCACCCGATCACCGGTCGCAGAGAGGGAACGAAATTCTTCGATCGAGAGATCTCCTTCTGTTCGACGAGAGGTCGCGATCAGTTGCTGGATCGTCGAGTCGCGGTCAGGAAGATCGAGCAACAACCCTCCCCCGGGACGGACCACACCCGCCACCTGTTCCAGTACCGCACCATTCTCCGCATCCGTGGCGAGATATCCGAACGAAGTGAAGAACATCATGACATGATCAAAACAGTTCTCGACGAAGGGGAGTGCCCTGATATCGGCCCGCACCAGCGACGCTGAGGAGCCCATATGGCTCCTCGCAGAAGCGAGCAGGCTGGGCGACAGATCGACGGAAACCAGTTGAGCTTCACTCCTCTTCAACCAGTGGCTGTGGCGCCCTGCCCCACAACAAAGGTCGAGAATTCGATCTTGCGGCCCGATCCCGAGCCAAGAGAGTGCGGCGACCGCCTCTTCTTCTGCGGAGGCGAGATCACGCCACGGATAGACCTCGAGGTAATCCGCCTCGAAGGCAGACTGAAACCACTCCGTTTTCTGGGTACTCCCAGGGTTCATCTGGTGTCTCCACGGCTTCTGCTGCCATTGTTCCCCCGATCCCGATCGGGAGGGTCGATTCCATCCTAGATCATCCCGTGTCATGACTTTGTTCACAAGGAAACCCTGCCCCCTTGCTGCAAGTAGCCATTGACGGTAACGATACGACTGAAAATTGGCCGTAATTCGCGTCTCAAGTGACTCAGGGGGGGAGAAATCAATGACCAGCATAGCCCGTGTAGCACTCCCGATACCCCTCCGGGAGCCCTTCGATTACCGGATTCCTTCCTCGCTGGTGGACCAGGTGCGCCCCGGAGTCCAGGTGAGGGTGCCCTTCGGGCCTTCCAAACGCATCGGCTGGGTCGTCGAAATCACCGATCACTCTCCCCATCCCAAGTTGCGCGACCTCGATAGCGTCATTCCAGATTCGGCGGCGATCGAACCCGATCTCCTGGAACTGTTGAACTGGACCGCGGATTACTACCTCTGTGGAATTGGTGAGGTGATCGAGTGCGCGGTGCCGAAATCGGTTCGGAACCGCAAGGTACGAACAGTTCGGTGGGTTCGCCTCACCACGGAAGATGTCGCAGAAAAGCCCGCTGGAGCCACCGGCGAGCCACAACAAAAAGTACTCGATCATCTGCGCCAGCAGGATCACCCGATTCCTCTCAGAAGACTGGTCGAGAGCTGCGACATCAGCGATAGCCCGGTCAAAACCCTGGCTCGTCGGGGTGTGATCGAAATCTTCGACGCTTTGCCACCAGAGTTTGGCATTCCAGGTAGTGCCGGAAAGCCCCTCGAGTCCACCTTGATCACTCCACCCTTCGAACCCAACCCGCAACAGTGTGATGCGATCGCAGCCATCTCCGCCACGCTAGAGAATCCGAAATATCGTACCTTTCTGCTCCACGGAGTCACCGGTAGTGGCAAGACAGAAGTCTATATACGAACCGTTCAGCAGGCACTCGATCAAGGGCGCGGAGCACTGGTTCTACTTCCTGAAATCGCCCTCACTCCGCAAGCAGTCGAACGATTCACCGAACGCCTCGGTCCTGTCGCAGTTCTTCACTCGATGCTTCCCGATTCAGAACGGGCTGTCCATTATGAACGACTACGGCGTGGCGAGGTTCGCATCGCACTGGGCGCACGAAGTGCAGTGTTTGCTCCTGTTCCAGACCTGGGAATCATCATCGTCGATGAGTCTCATGAATCGACATACAAGCAGGAGAATTCCCCTCGTTACCACGCCCGCGATGTGGCCGTGATGCGTGCCCACCAGTTGGGTGTCCCTTGTGTCCTCGGGTCCGCGACTCCATCGCTGGAGTCGCTCGAAAATGCGCGGACAGGACGCTATCAGAAACTCCTTCTATCGGAACGTACCAACGGTCGGCCACTGGCAACCGTCGAGGTGGTCGATCGCAGGATAGAAAAGAAATCTGTAGGAGGTGGCGGGCTGCTATCGCAAAGGCTCATCGAACGGATTCGAACCACCCTCGATCGTAAAGAACAAGTACTGCTCTTTCTCAATCGCAGAGGTTTTGCTCGAAATCTACATTGCCCCAGCTGCGGACATGACCTGCGATGCCATCAATGCGATATCCCTCTCACCTATCACAAGAGCAAGGCTCGGTCCCAGTGCAACTACTGCGGTGAGCACAAGCCGATCCCGGGTCGGTGCCCCGAGTGCCAGTTCCACGGCATGCAACAGCGCTCTCCTGGCACTGAAAGGATCGAGGATTCTCTGCTGAAGCTGTTCCCGGGCGTCGAAATCGACAGGCTCGATCGCGACACCGTGACCAGCGCAAAACGGATGGCTTCGATCCTCCAGCGCTTCAAGGAGGGAAAGACCCAGATCCTGGTAGGAACCCAGATGGTGGCGAAGGGACATGACATTCCTGGCGTCACGCTGGTCGGCGTTCTCGACGCAGATATCGCCCTGGGGCTCCCCGATTTCCGCTCCGCAGAAAGAACCGCTCAGTTGCTTTGCCAGGTCGCAGGAAGAGCGGGCAGAGGAGATCGACCTGGGCGAGTCATTCTTCAGACGAGGCAGCCAGAACACTATGCCTTGAGTTGTGCCACTCGCCAGGATCTCGGTCAGTTACTCGAGGAGGAGAACTCGATTCGCAAGTTACTGAGATATCCTCCTCACGGTCATCTCGCAAGAATTCTATGTGAAGATGAAGAGGAGCAGAAGGCCTACGAAAGTGCCAAGGTTCTGGTCGAAGCGATGAAGGAGTGCGGACTCGATTCGGTTCAAATACTCGGTCCCGCTCCGGCACCGATCGAACGCCTGAGGGGACGATTTCGTCAACACCTGCTGCTCAAAAGTTTGCACAGGGGGCCACTCAGAGAAGTGGCCAGTACTGCACTGAACACAAAACCCCGATGGGCATCGACGCGTATCACGCTCGATATTGATCCCCAAAATCTCTTGTGAGGATGCGTCTATCATCGCCACGATGATGACTGCGATCACCTATGAAAATGCGGGTGCGACTCGTATACCGAGACGCACCCGCAATCATTCAAATCTCACTCGAGCCGACTAGACCATATCCTTGAAAGTCTTCGAGGGCTTGAAGGCAACGCTGCGCGAGGCCTTGATCTTGATGGTCTCACCAGTCTGAGGGTTACGGCCCTGGCGAGCAGCACGCTTCCGCACGCTGAAAGTTCCGAAACCAACAACTTGAACCGCTTTGTCCTTCTTGACGCCCTTCTTGATCGCATCGATCACGGCATTCACCGCACGCTCAGCTCCGGCTTTGGAATCATCGAGACTTTTTTGAACGGCTCCAACGAGTTCGGCCTTGTTCATGTGTACCCCTTTCTGCGAGTGTACTTCGACTGCGCACCTGAAATGATAGGGGCAAAAAGCCTGCCGACATGGAGCGAGTCATCCCTCGCTCCACGTCGGATCTTAAAACCCCGACAATTCATGCAGAATCCTCTGGATCCTGCACCACCCTGCGGAAAAACGGTTCTCCGAGGGAGGGCCAGTATGGGAGTTCAGGGAGGATCTTGGAAGCGATCAATGGCAGAATTCCAATCGGGTGATTCAGGATAGTCAGGCGGGAACCCAGATATGGGTTTCTAGCGTTGGCAGAATCGTGACCTCGGTATAACATCGGAATCAGGGATCACTGGTGATTTCGGGGGGACTGCAGTCCCACGGCACTAGAAATGGGGTGGGAATGCTATCTGGGGCCTTTTTCCTGATTTTATTGGGCTCAGTCCTGAGCCCCCTCCAGGTACCAGAACCTGCCCCTTCACCCGGAGACCCCCCCATCGAGCGAGACGATCAGGGAAAATCTCCAGCTCCCCATCCGGTCACCGCTACTGCCATCGACGATCTGGCTCGTATCGTTCCCTCGTCATTTCCGCTGGGAGAGCGATTGATGTTCAAGGCCACCGTCGAATGGAAGGGCGCCAGTGTGCTGGTGGGATACCTCGAACTGGCCACCTGGGAAGATGACGATTCGAGGAAAGTGCTCCACGCAAGGGGCCGAGGGCAGCGCTTTGGCTATTCGATCGATCAGCGAATCGTCAGCACGATGAACCTTGAGGGAGAGCGGCCGATCTCCTTCATGAACACCCAGCGAGGAACCGAGCAGCACACCAAGAAACTGATGTTCGAAGATGGCAAGATCAGTTTCTCCAGGAGAAAACACTGTCTTGAGGAGGACTGCTCCGATCCCACTCATCTCGTCGCCAAGGTCGCCTGGAAAGGCCCGATACCCTGGGGTACCAAGGAAAAGCACTGCGACGACCGACACTGCGGGAACTCCGCTCACGAGGTGTGGATCCACATCAAAGATCACGAGGTGGAAGAGCCGTATGTCGACCTCCTTACCGCCATATACGTCGCCAGAACCGCAGCCACCCCTTCCCGGGAGCAGCCCCTCATCATCCCCGTGGTCAATGATGACTCGAGGTGGTATGTCGAGGTCTCACCGCAAAACACCGAGACGATTCAGGTCGAGGAAGGTGAATACGAGGCGATCGAGATGGCTCTCAATCCCATCGCTTCCGACGGGAATGAGAAGAAGCGATTCGAGGGGTTGTTCGGGATTCACGGGACTCTCCGCGTCTGGTTCGATTCCATCAGCGGACGCCCAGTACTGATCGAGGGGACCCTTCCCTTTGCGTACTTGCAACTCAAAGCGCGTATCGAGTTGATCTCCGTCAGTGACGCTTCCGTGGTCAAATCCAGGCATGCTCAGCAGATCGATCCAGAATCATCCAGTTCCAAGAAGGGATCTAGATGAACCAGCCGGACACCGGCGAGTTACTGCGGCGACTTCCCCAGGTCGATCGCTTGCTCCAACGAGAGGACGTTTGCGAACTCTCCGCTCGCTACTCCCGAGCTCTGGTCCTCTCAGAATGTCGATCTCTGTTCGACGGATTTCGTGCTCGCGCTCTCATTGGTGAACTCCAGCCAGAGGAAGTGGTCGAAGATCAGGTCGTCGAGACGCTGACCACTCGTCTAGAACAACGAGATCAACCCTTCTACCGCCGAGTGATCAATGCCACCGGGATCGTGCTCCACACGGGTCTCGGGCGCGCCCCGATTCCACCCGATGTCGCCAATGCTCTGGTAGAGACCCTTCGTCACCCGGTCAGGGTCGAGATCGATCTCGAGAGTGGAGAGCGTGGAGGGCGTGACGAAGGAGCCGCAATACTGCTGAGGCAACTGACGGGTGCCGAGGACGCCACCATCGTCAACAACAATGCAGGAGCGACCCTGTTGCTCCTGTCGGCGCTGGCGAAGGACAAGGAAGTGCTCGTCTCCCACGGCGAACTGGTCGAGATTGGCGGCTCCTTCCGTATCCCCGACATCATGGAGCAGGGGGGGGCTCGACTTCGAGCGGTGGGCACCACCAACAGGACTCGTGCGAAGGATTATGATCAGGCATGCACTCCCGAGTCAGGGATGATTCTCAAGGTACACACCTCCAATTATCGCGTCGTCGGCTTCACCGAAGAAACCAAGATCGAGGAACTATGCCAGATCGGAGAGAAGCACCAGGTCCCGGTGGTCCATGACATCGGCTCTGGCTGCATGGTCGATCTGGCGGCGCGAGGTAAGATGGGCGAATCGTACGTCCGAGAGAGCATCGCCCACGGCTGTGACCTGGTCTGCTTCAGCGGTGACAAGTTACTGGGTGGACCTCAGGCGGGAATCATCGTCGGCAGCCACGAACTGATCGAGAAGTGTCGAAAGCACCCGCTCTACCGTGCACTTCGTCCGGGACGAATGACCTACATCGCACTCGAGGAAACCCTGCGAATCTATCTTCGGGGGGAGGAGCAGGCGATCGAGAGGATTCCGTCACTGAACCGAGTTCTGACTCCTCCTGAACAACTGGACGGCCGACTGGAACAGTTGATCACAGGCATCTCACAGATTCCCGGAGTCGATGCCAGCGCACTCTCGCACGATGGATTTGCTGGCAGTGGATCGCTACCGGCTCGACCCATCGAATCTCGTGCGGCCCGGGTGACCATCTCCCACTGCTCGGCACAGGAACTGGCCCGAAATCTTCGCACCGGAGAGCCCTCCGTATTGCCCACCGTCCAGAATGACGCCGTATTCCTGGACGTTCGGACCATCTCCGACGACGAAGTGGACCTGATCACCGCAAGAATTGCAGAAATCGCCTCGGGCGCCTGACTTGACTGGCTTCCTCCCTTGCTAGATCCTCCCTGAACCAGGAAGGAGTTTTACAGATGTCCACTACACCCATTCGCCTGACAGATTATGCATCCTGCGCAGGCTGAGCGGCCAAGTTACCCCCTGGGGACCTGGTCGAGGTCCTCTCCAACTTGCAACTCCCGACTCGTGAAGAAGTCCTCCACGGACCCGGAACCCTCGACGATGCCGGAGTGATCAGGATTCCCGGATCCGATCACTGCATCGTCCAGACTGTCGATTTCTTTCCACCGATCGTCGATGACCCGGCAGACTTTGGCAGGATCGCTGCAGCCAATAGTCTTTCGGACATCTATGCGATGGGCGGGACTCCATTGAGTGCGCTCAACATCGTCGGGTTTCCGGCAGAACTTCCGACATCGATCCTCAGTGAGATCCTCGCCGGAGGCGCAGAGAAGATGGTAGAGGCGAACTGTGCTCTGCTCGGCGGACACAGCGTCAGGGATTCAGAGGTGAAGTACGGACTCGCGGTGACCGGAACCATCGACGCCGACCGGATCATGACCAATGGCGCAGCTGAAGCAGGAGATCTGCTGGTTCTGACCAAGGGCCTCGGAACCGGAAGCGTCAGTACCGCACTCAACAAGCAGCAGGCGGATGCGGATGTGCTGGCCGCGGCCACCGCATCGATGGCGACCCTCAATGCCGCTGCAGCAAGAGTGGCGATCGCACTCGATGCTCACGCGGTGACCGATGTCACCGGTTTTGGCCTTTGTGGGCATGGGGCCGAGATGGCGACAGCCAGCAACATGACGCTGGAGATCATCGCCTCACAATTGCCCATCATCGCCGGCGCCGAAGATCTCGCCCGCAGGGAATTGACCTCGGGGGGAGCAAAGCGAAACAGGGAGCACCTGGCAGATCGTCTCGATCTGGTAGGGAATGTTCCAGCTCACCTGGCTGGATTGGCGCTCGATTCCGAAACCTCCGGGGGCCTGTTGATGGCGATTTCCCCCGATCGAATCGCAGATCTCGAGGAGTCGATGAGTCGAGAGCAGATCCTCCATTTCTCCATCATCGGGGAGGTGAAGCCTCCTCAAGGTTCTTTCCGCATCCGAATCCTTGGCTGAGGTTCTGGAAAGATCCGCAACCAACTTGATCCCGACGGCCCAAATTGGGACACTCTTCAGTTCGTCGGGGGTGAATGGGTACCTGGTGGGCCTCCTGGGCTTCAAACCCATGGTGCGGCGCGAACAACGTCGTAGGTCGGTTCGATTCCGATGCACCCCCGCCACTTTTCCTCTACTCCCACCATGCAGGAGCGGCGAACTCAGCGAGGAATCGGTTGCCAGATTTCCCGACCTTCGAGGAAGTACTTGGTCACCCGTTCGATCATCGACGTGCGAGGTACTCGCTGGTAATTGCGATCGATCGCTTTCTGTATCTTCGGCGGTAGCGACCTCACCTCGTTGAAGGTCCACGGTCCGAAGTACGGCACCGGGAGTCCATCGGCCTCATCGATGAGAATCTGACCATCCTTACGTTCGTAGCCCGCTGCCACCCTCTGTTGGGCCCGCACGATGGCCGTAAATTTCTGGGCGTCGAGGGCTTCGATCAGATCCTCTCCATCCCACATGCCGATTTCGTACATCTGACGAGCAGTATAGGGACCTAGTGCTAGCGGCCGACCCGTCTCCGCCAGCGCCCACGGCTCCTCGCTGAGGATCGGATCAGGAAACTCCTCGAGGCGATCGATGATCCGATGTCGCTCCTGCATCTCGTCGAGACGATCGGGTTGAAATTCCAGTTGCTGTCCACTCAGGAAGAATCCCCCGACCACTTGAATTGACAGCAGCAGTGCGATGACCTGGCCCCGGATCTTCCCCGCTCGGCCGATCGCATCTCCGCAGATCAGCAGCATCAGGATCCCCGCTTCGAACAGGTAGTTGAGATCGGAACCGAGGCGACCGATCAGTGGAATCGAGGCGAGCGCCAGGAGGATTCGCATTCCTCCTTGCTGGGCATCTCCCCATGTTCGAATCGTCACCACTATCCCATAGCCAAAGAGCACCAGATGGCCGCGAAAAACCCAGGTCAGAACCTCATGAAACGGTCGTGTCGTATTCCCCAGGAACTGCTGGATCGCCGGAATGGTGCAGCACAGTGCCAGGCCCAACGCCACGAAACCGATGCGACGATCGACAACTCCTGTGCCCTTGCCATTCTTCGTGCCCTCTCTCGTGGAGGGGATCAACGCCAGGAAGACGGCGATGAAGAGGGGAACTCTCCAGGGCATGAAGGTGCCAAAGGCCTTCATGAGACCCTCCCCCCACTCGAAGCGGAACAGGTTCGACATCACTGCGTGCTGGTGAAACATGCCCCCCGTCGATGCGTTCAAGATGGCATAGCAGAACAATCCTGCTCCCAACAATCCAACCGGCCATCGAAGAGCGGATTTTCCCTCCTCTCTCCACATCTGGAGATAGGTCACCAGCAATAGAGCGACCATCGTCTGCCGGGTATAGACCGCCAGGAAGAAAGCGACGGCACCGATGATACGCATCGGGTTCGATTTCTGTGTCGAGCACCAGACCCCCGCCATGGCGAATGCCAACGACAGTGGATCGACCCTCATCAGGAAGCCGAAGCGCAGGAACTCCAACATCGTCAGCATCGTCGCACCGCACAAGAGTCCGGCGCTGAGACCCGCACTTCGGGTGACCAGCAGCGTCAGAAACGTCGCTGAGACCAGCGTGGAGAGGAGAGAGAGTGCCCGCCCTCCACCGTAAGGGCTCGAGAAGAGTTCGCCACTCCAGCGTGCCAGGTGAAGATAGACCGGCGCGTACTGATCGAGGAGCCATGGCTCCTTGCCGATCTCAGGGTAGAGACCTGGCTCTGCAGTCACGCGACGCGCCTGGTCGAGTACGATCGCCTCACCGTATCGGATCTCATGAGGAAATCCGACCAGCGACGCGCTGCGGATCAAAAACTGGGATGCGGCGAGAGAGGCAAGCAGCACGGCAAGATAGAGCATCCACCGAGGATGACTCCGAGTCGGTGAAATCGAGGTCGATGGGACCCGATGCGACGGTTGGGGCCGCTGGGATTCTGGATCAGGCAGGCTCATGCCGACAAGTTACGGTCTCTGACACCTGGAAGCCAGAGTGTTCAGTCCTGCATGAAGTCTAAACGATGCTTGCTGCAGACCTGGCGCAAACGGGTCATGATCCTCGAGTGCAGCTGACAGACTCGAGATTCTGACAGGTGCAGATAATCTCCGATCGCCTTCATCGTCCAGCCCTCGATGTAGTAGCAATCGATGATGCTCTGCTCACGTGAGTCCAGATGCTCGTAGATGTAATCCATCATCGCCTGACGTTGCAGGTCCAGATCGGGCGCCTTGGTCTTGACATCGTGAAGCACGTCGATTTTTCTCAGAGAACGAGACTCTCCATCATCTGAGATCTGCTCCGAGATGGAGACCATCGAAGCTGCGGAGGCTTCTCTTTGCATCTTCTCAAATTCTTCATCGTCGACACCCAGTTGAATCGCCATCTCGAAATCGGTGGGCTCTCTGCCGTTCTGGTTCTGCAGTTCTTTCCAGGCAGCATCAATCTTGTTGGCGGTGGATCGGACCAGCCGAGGAACCCAGTCCTGAGCCCGGAGTGAGTCGAGAATCGAACCACGAACCCGGGTAGAGCAGTAAGACTCGAACTTGACTCCGCGAGTCAGGTCGTAGTTATCGATAGCATCCATCAGTCCAAAGATGCCTGCACTGTAGAGATCTTCAACCTCGACCTGCTGCGGCAATTTCATGTGAAGTCGATCGGCTGTGTAGCGGACGATGGGTAGGTATCTCTCGAGCAGATTATTCTTCAGATCTGGATTGGGAGTTTCCTTGTAATCGATCCACACCCGTTCGAGTACCGGGTCTTCATGCATGCGGGTCTTGCCGACCAAGGAATCGTTTGCAGGGTTGTCTTCCCTGTTCTCTGCGGTCTCAAGTTGTGTCAATGGAGTCTCCTCTTCCTATCAATCGCACTATTGATCCTGGTCTGTCACCGTAGGCTCCCATCGAGAGTCCATCTCGAGGATGTGGCGATTCGCCTCAGCGCACCACATCAGAGCCAGTCCCCTACCACCAGTGGCAATCACCAGGCCCGGAAATGTAATTCATTCGCAAGATTCAGTTCATCTCCTCAAACAGAACGCTCATGAGCCCTGCTAAGATCCCCGGACCACAGGACTTTTATCCGCTGGAGGAATCCCTTGCTGCCCTGACGTCGAGATAGCCCCAGATTCCTGGCCAGATCCCTCACCCCACGCGCTGCGGGGCAGGAAGGATAGGAGAGGGAAAAGTGCTGTCTCTTTCGCACCGCCGCACTGACTCTCGGGTCCTGAAAAATGGCTCCGCAATCGCGGATCTCGTGTCCCAGGAATTGATGGGCCAGGCCGATCATTCGACTGGAGACTTGCTGAGCCTCTCCACGAGAGAGTACCTGGTTCACCACCAACCAGTTTCGAGGAGCATTTTCCTCCTTTGAGAAGACCTTGAGCATCGCATAGGCGTCCACGATGGCCGTGGGTTCAGGTGTAGTCACCACCAGCACTTCGCCAGCGCAAACGCAAAGATCGAGAACCGCTCGAGAAATCCCCGCACCGGTATCGATCAGCACCAGGTCAAATTCCTCGACCAACCTGCCTACGGCATCCAGTAGTCGTTGCTTTTGCAGTAGCCCTAGATCCGCGACATTGGTCAATCCACTGGCACCGGGAAGTACCTTGATTCCTCCAGGAGCATTGATCAAAACCTCGTCAAGGGTGGCTCTTCCGTCGATCAGGTGGCCCAGGTTTCTCTTCGGATGAAGATCGAGAAGAACATCGATGTTTGCCAGACCCAGATCACCATCCAGTAGCACTGTGCGTAGCCCCGAGGCGGCTGCGGCCAAGGCGAGTCCGACCGAGATGTTGGTCTTACCGACCCCCCCTTTGCCACTGGTCACTGCGATGACTCGGGCCCTTCCCCTGACGGGAACGACCTTTTCTTCGACCATCATTCGAAGGCGCCATGCCTGATCTCTCATCTTCCTTCTAACACCATTTCACAGATGGAATCCCGGGTTGCGGCCTGGATGTCTTCAGGCACTTCCTGGCCACAGGTCACGTACGAAACAGGAGCCTGACTGACTCCGAATAGATCCCACAGGAATCCCTTCCTGTACGACTCATCTTTCTTGGTGAAGATCACGCGCTGATAGCCGACCACACGAAAGGATTCAGCAGTGGCCATGATGGCCTCAGGAGCTGCAGCCAGGGACAGGCACAAATGCACCTCCACCTCGCCGATATTAGAGAGCGATTCCTTCACCTCGGTGAGACGATCAAGATCTCGCTGACTTCGGCCAGCGGTATCGACCAGAATCACATCGCAATCGGAGAAGCCTTTGATCGCTTCAGCAGCGGCACCCGGTTCGGAGACAGTCTTGAGGGGTAGCCCAAGGATCTCTGCAAATCGACGCAACTGTTCCACCGCTCCGATCCGATAGCAATCGAGAGTGACCATTCCAACTCTCTTCTTCTCCACCAGATGAAACTGCGCCGCAAGTTTTGCGAGTGTTGTAGTTTTTCCGACGCCGGTGGGGCCGACCAGGGCCACCACCTTCGGCTCGCCGCTGCTCGCTACAGAAATGGGGCAGGTCTCAGGAATCCGCGCAGCCACGCAAGCTGCGACCCGCTCACGAGCGAGGCTCTGGTACTGCTCCTTCTTCATCTGATCACCGATGGGATCGCAGCAGACCATCTCGAGAATCCGATTCTGCGCAGCCGATGAGAATCCCGCCACCTCGCACAGCGATTTCACCGCTCCGATGAACACCGGGTCTTCGACGATGATCGCTCGGTTCTCCTCGAAGGATGTGATGGGCGCGGGATCGAAATTCTCGTTCACTTCTGCAGAGAGTTCTTCTCTGGTCATCATCTGCTGCGGAGAAGAAGGAGCCGATTGCGAGTGCTGAGTATCGATCGATCGCGAGTAAACTTCCAGTTCCTCGGCAATCTTGCTGCGAGCTCCTTCTAACCTATAAACCAGGGTACCGGACTCTTGGCTCGTCTCGAAATTTCCGGAAACCACCGGGACCAGATCAGGAATCGACTCTGAAATAAACTCTGGAACTCGACAAGATCCCTTGGCCAGTGGCGCCAGTTTCCCACTCGAACTGACCACCGTGTTTTCCTGTGACTGGAAGAACATCGATTCTTCGGTTCGTATGATTACGACTACATCAGAAACCCCGAACCAACCGAAGAATCCCGGCCTTCGTACCTTTCGAGACTGGACCACGGTCCAATCACTGCCGAATCTATCCTGAAGGATTCTAACTGCGGTTGCATAATCGGGTGCCACGACACGAGTGTGTCCGGCATCCGTGGATGCTATTGGCTCATTCAAGAGCACATTCCCCTTCCCCCTGGGAACTTACCCGCTGACTCCCCAGCCTCGGGCTTCGGTCCCCGCCATTCCCCATGACTCCACGGTAACACCGTGGGCGACCTCATTGTAGGAGAGGACTGACGCCATGGGCACTTCCTTCTCCATCAGCTTCTTGATCGCAAATCTCGAACGGGATGAGGTGATCAGCAACGCTGGATACCCCTCCTCGATCTGGTCCTCGAGGGCCTTCTTCAGCGCCCCGACCACCTGATCATGCACCTCTGGCGACAGGCAGGGCAGGGAGCCACCGATCGGCTGGTGCTCGAGCCCCTCCAGCACCAGAGTCTCGATTTCCGGGTCCACCGTGACCGCATGAAGCGTTCCCGATGCATCGACCAGGGCCGAACAGATGTTCCTACGCAGTGCCACCCGGACCACTTCTACCAGTGATTCAGGGGACGGTGTCTCCCCCGCCTGTTGCTGAACCACTTCACTCAGAGTCTCCAGGATCTTCTCCATGTCGCGAATCGAGACCTGCTCAGCGACCAATAACTGGAGAACTTTTTGAACTTCACCGACCCGCAACCGTCCCGGAACCACCTCTTCGATCAGTGGCTTGAACTCGTCGCCGAGTCGGTCGAGGATTTTACGGGTCTCTCGCTGCGTCAGCAGCTCCTCGATGTGCTCGATCACTACCCCTCGCAGGTGGAAGAGCAATGCGTCTTGACTGGACAGAACCTTGTATCCACGCCCCTTCTGCAGCAATTCAGCATCTTCGGGCGAAACCCACTTGGCCGGGGCACCGTAACTCTCCCGTGGCACAGGATCTCCAGAGATCCGGTCGATCGGATGATCCAGATCACCCAGTACCAGCGAACGATTCGCCTTCAACTCTCCCCGTGAGCAGGAGTTTTCACGCAGGAAAATCTGGAATTCTTGTCGCGGAATGGCTCGCAGTTCAACGCGGGCATGAACCGGCGGAATCCAGAACCCGAGCTGTTTCTGTAGATCTTGGCGTAATTGCTGGACCCGGGCATGAAGTGAAGACCCTTCCCCTTGTGGATCCATCAACTCATGCAGGCTGTATCCCAGCACGATACTGATCGGTTGCTGCAGAGAGAACTCATAGGCTCTAGCATCTGGCTTCTGCTGGTCGATCTTCTTCCTCGCAGCGTCCTCGATCTTGCTCACCGCTGTGGGTTGCGGGATCTTGCTTCCAGCCTCTGGGATAACGCGATCCTGGCTGCTGAACCAGGAGATCATTCCCAGAGTCACCGCCAGCACTCCGAGAACCACCGGGGGAAGCCCGGTGAACATCAGTCCCAACAGGATCAATGCGGTAACACCCATCGCTTTCGGATTGCCAAACAGTTGCCCGACCACCACATCACCGATTTGCCCCCGAGACGATGCTCTGGTCACCATCAATCCGGCTGCAATGCTGACGAACAGTGCCGGGATCTGCGTGACCAGGCCGTCTCCGATCGTCAGGGTAGTGAAGACGCGTCCGGCCTCTGCAAAGGACATATTGTATTGCAAGATACCGATGGCGAATCCGCCGACGATGTTGATCATCGTGATGACGATACCTGCGATCGCATCGCCACGAACAAACTTGCTCGCTCCGTCCATCGCACCGTAGAAATCGGCCTGTTCTGCCAGTTCCTCCCGAGCAGTGCTCGCTTGATCTCCAGTGATATTTCCAGCATTCAGGTCAGCATCGATGGCCATCTGAGCACCGGGCATTCGATCCAGAGTGAATCGAGCCGATACCTCAGCGATTCGAGATGCTCCCTTGGTCACCACGACAAACTGGATCACCACCAAAATCGTAAAGATGATGAAGCCCACCACCACACTGGATCCAGATACGAATTCACCGAAGAACAGAACGACATCCCCAGCAGCACCGGTACCCTCTTCCCCGGCGCGGCTGAGCACCAGTCGAGTGGTGGCGATGTTGAGGGCCAATCGATACAGCGTTGCCAGCAGTAGCACGGAAGGGAATGAGGCGAACTCGAGAGGCTTTTTCAGGTACACGACGGTGAACAGTATCAGCACTGATAAACCGATATTTGCCCCGAGCAGGCCATCCATCAGTTGGCCTGGCAATGGAACCAGGATTGCGATCAACATCCCTGCTAACGCCAGCACCAGCGCAAGGTCTCTATTTTTCGAGACGGAGCCTTTCCAGTCGGACGGCGCCCGTAGTGTCTTGATGTTCGGCTCACTCATCGGGAGTCCCTTCTGGGTCCTTCTTGTAGAGACACTTCGCTGACTGACTCCAGTGCTCGATCGGACAGGATCTTCTTGTGTGCTTCCCTACGGTTCCGTCGAACCTGTGGATTTCCGAGCAGTTCTTTTCTTTCATCCTCAACTTCTCTTCGACTCATCATCAACGAACGACGATACACCCAGCGTCTGTGTGCCCAGTCCAACGTGGAAATGATCAACAACAATCCGCAGCTCTGAAGTATCAATTTCATCACCAACAGGCCTACTGGGATCAACCCGACAAACCCCTCAGTGGTGATTGCTGAGCCGACCTCTTCAGATCGTTCCAGTAGTCCCCAGATCCCCGGCACCAGTACGGCACCGATCGCAACCAGTTTGAGGAGTGCCATCATGATTCTGCCGACTCCTTCGAAGCCAAAGATTGTGCTGGCTCCACGGACCGGATCGATTCTCGACAGATCGGGAAGTACTTCGCTGAACCGGATACGAAACCCCACCTGCAACCAGGTCATGACGATTGCGGAGACCAACATCAGCAACATCAGCGGAGAGATGATCTGAAGAATCTGCTCCAGCGTTCGTTGGACCAGGCCGGAAGCGGCCTCAGTATTCAATCGTAAGGATCCGAAGTTGCCGAGGCTCGTCCGTGTAATGGTGAGAAATGCCGAGAAGATGCTACCGGAGAAGAGCAGCACGCTTCCAGCTCCCACTCCCAGCACCACCGAACCGACCAGATCCTGACTGAGTGCCGCCTGGCCATTCATGCGGGCATCTTCCAGACGCTTGCGCGTCGGAGTTTCAGTTCTCTCGTCGTGATCATTCATCTGAAGCATAGGATCAACTCCCCCCGATTCGGTTGAGGATCATCTGCGATCCTTCCAGTCCGGTGTTCACAACGACTCCGAAGAGGTCCGCGATGAAGGGAAGTGTCATGAATAGAGCCAGCATTCCGACTCCTGTCCGCACTGCAAATCCAACTGCAAACACATTCATCTCGGGAATCATCCGCGCCAGGATTCCCAACCCGATGGTCGTCACCAGAAGTGCGACGCTCGCAGGGAAGGCGATTTGCAGACCCAGCAACCAGGTCTGACCTCCGATTTCTCGAGTGACCTCGGTGGCCGTTTCTACCGGAATCCCGGCCAGAAGGATTTTTCCGATCGATCCTGGAGGCACCGAATCAAAGGATCCGCAGAGGGCAAGAATCACCAGGCGATGCCCCTCCAGTGCCAGAAAAACCAGTCCGGCAAAGATCGTCATCAAGGTCGACGTCGGTGTGTTGGCCTGGCCGGTTGTAGGGTCCACCACCTGACCAAATGCCAGGCCAGAATCCTGTCCGATCAACTGACCACCCAGGTGGGCACCCCACATCAAGATCGCTGCAGTGGCACCGAGTACCCAGCCGATTGCCAACTCTCCGCAGAGAGAGACGGCTCCAGCCAGCGGTGTCGCGATCAACTGGCCCATTTCAAGAGTTCCTCCCCCGGCCGAGGAGGAGAGAGCGATGGGTGCAACACAGAGTGCAATCAACGCAGCGATGGCAGTCTTGATCCGCATCGGGATGACCGACGACGAAAATATCGGCAGCACCATCATCGCTCCAGAGATTCTGGTGAAGACCAGCAGCCAGCAAGTCCAGGTCGCAGTGGAGTACTCGAATAGTTCGGCCATCTCGGCTATCCCCCACCCAACGCTGTGGAGGAAGCCTGGATCATCTCCCGGGTGAAGTCGGTGGCCCAACCGAGTAGCAATGGCATGAGAAGGAGCATCGCCATCGCCACTGCCAGGATCTTGGGAACAAAGGTCAGGGTAGGATCTTGAAGATGGGTCAATGCCTGAATCAGGCTTACCACGATCCCTACCACCAGCATCACCAGCAAGATCGGAATTGAAAGTTGCAAGGCAACGAGTAGTGCTTGCTGGAGAATATCCAGTGCCAGGTCAGTCCGCGTCATCCGCTTACCGTCACCATCGAGGAGAACAACAACTGTTCCACCACCAGTCCCCAGCCATCCACCAGAACGAAGACCAACACCTTGAAGGGGAGCGAAACGATTACGGGGGGTAACATCAACATCCCCATCGAAACCAGCATTGCTGAAACCACCAGGTCGATGACCACGAATGGGATGTAGATCATGAATCCCATCTCGAATGCTCGGCGCAGTTCGCTGAGGACAAAGGATGGGATGATCACCGTGGTCGGCAAGG
The DNA here is from genome assembly GCA_018694835.1 of Planctomycetota bacterium. GTDB lineage: Bacteria > Planctomycetota > UBA8108 > UBA1146 > UBA1146 > QNYK01. Next base: position 73,629 of record JABHOG010000034.1, read on the forward strand.
CATCGACAAACCCCCGGCTGATGACACCATTTTCCTCGTAGAGCTCTTTCACCTCGGTAGGTGCACCCACTCGAGCCATCAACAACAGGTCTCCCTCGTCGATGGAGTGATACATGAACTCTCTCATGCGAGTGTCTGCGTATTCATAGGCTTGCTGCCCAGTGGGAACCTCACCAGTCGACGGGGATGGAGTCTGTTCGGCATAGGGCTGGATGGCATTGGTGTAGATATCACCCCAGATCGGCCCCATCACTGCAAGAGTTAGCAGGAATGACAGCCCGATCAGCACCTGATTGGGTGGAGAATCTTGGGTTCCAATCGCCCGCCGGACAAAACCAAGCACCACGATGATTCTGGTGAAGCAGGTGGTCAGCATCAGTAATGCAGGCGCGATGGCCAGAACCGTCGTCAGCAAGATCAACTTGATGGAGACATCGACATCCGCAGGAGATCCACTCAAAACTCGATCGAGGATGCCAGCATCCACTCCATCTCCGGCGCTCGCCAGTGCAACGGGTGCAGTGACCAGCAAGATCACTGCAGCCCCGATGACACCCAGAATCAATGAACGCCTGAAGTTGATCACTTCTTGACCTCTCCCTCGACGCTTTCGCCGAATCCCTCGAGGCGCTCCCTGAGCCATTCGATCTCATGTCTCACATCTCTCGAAGCGGTATCCACGGTTTGCGAATCTTCAGCGGTCGTGTCAAAGGTCCCCGTGTCCAAGACAGTGTCCAAGACAGTGTCGTATGCCTCAGCATCGAATGTCTCGGTATCAAATGTGTCAGTATCGATTGCCTGCTTGTTGAATGCTTCTGTACCCGCCTCAGTTGAGATCGATTCGGTGGGCTGTGAGAATTTGGGTGCCGGGCTCTCACCATGGACTCGACCGATCTCCCTGGTGAACTCTACCCCATAGCTGAGAGCCTCAACCTCTCGCGGATCCGTGATCACACTCAGGCAATCCATCCGACCTGAAGAAGCCCCAACCACCAGCACTCGCTCTCCAACCTTGACGACAGTGATGTTCTGACGAGTTCCCATCGGCATTCGCATCAGAACTTTCATTCGAGCATCCTTCCCGGGAATCGCTCCTGGTGCGTATTTTCTGAGCAGAAAGAATCCACCGATTCCTATTCCCGCAATGACCAGAATCGCTCCGAGTGCCTGCAACGTTTTCCATAGATTCGCACTGCCTGCGGAATTCCCTGCGGAAACCATTCCGCCATTAGCAAAACGCTCGTCCGGCATCTGAGTTCCGGTGACCTCAGAAGAACTGGAGGAATTGGGAACTGGAAATTGCTGGGCATCAATCACCGACGTCGCTGCGATGACCAGGATCGCTAACAGGAGGATCGTCCGGACCCAATCGCTCTCAAATTTCCTACTGCTTACCTGAAGTTGCATTTTGGTGATCCTTTCCGATCTCCTGATCTCATCGATTCCTTTTTCAGGAAACCTCATCAGGCCGAGTCCGACTGTATTTCTCCTGCGAATCGCGTCGTATTCTGCTCGTCGAGTTGTTTCTGTACTGTTCTGATATTTCTATCTCGTTCCAGCGATTCACTTCGAGCCTTCAACTGCTCGATGATCCGGCAGCGATTCAAAGCCTGCTCGACTTCCGACCTCACTGCATCCAGGCGATCAGACATCTCCTGCGCAATGCGAGTCTGAGCTTTCCCCTGTTCACGAAGGCGCTCCAGGTATCTCCGATGAATCAACAACTCCTGGCCGGTGACTCCTGTGACTTCACTTCCAGTACTTCTGTCGCTGTTTCTCAGTTGTGAAACCAATTCCAGGTACTCGCCCTCGGTCGCTTTTATCTCTTGCCGTTGGTTCTCAAGGAGTTCGATGCAACAGGCCATTTTCTTCAGATGAAGATCCGCATCCTGCTGTCGGATTCGAAGGAGTGATCCCAGTCTGAATCGATTACTGGTCATCACGCCTCCTCTCCCTGTGGCCCCTGGGCGATCTCGAGGAGACGCTGCCGTGTATCCTGAAACGCACTCTTCTCTTCCGGGGACTGGCGTAGCAGTTCCTCAATCTTGGGCATCGCATCGAGAGCTTCGTCCGAGCGCAGATCCTGCCCCCTGACATGGGCTCCGAGTCGAACCATGTCTTCGATTTCCCTGTAGGTGGCGACCTTTTCCACCAGCCCTTGGGCAGCGGAAAGGTGTGGACCATCGACCACAGATGCCATCGATCGGCTGATGCTGGAGCAGGGATCAATCGGCGGATACCAGCCCTTGGAAGCGAGTTCTCTCGACAACCACATCTGACCGTCGAGGATTCCTCGAACCGTGTCTCCGATCGGATCGTGCTGGTCATCTCCTTCGACCAGAACCGAGTAGAAAGCAGTGATACTTCCCACCTTGCCAGTTCCGGCTCTCTCGAGAAGACGAGGCAGCATCGCGAATACGCTCGGGGTGTAACCGCGTGTCGTGGGTGGTTCGCCAGCGCACAGACCCACTTCTCGCTGGGCGAGTGCCACTCGTGTGATGGAGTCGAGCAGCAACAAGACATCTTGATCCTGGTCCCTGAACCACTCGGCGATCGAGGTGGCCACCTTCGCAGCCCTCAATCTCATCACAGCGGCTTCGTCACTGGTAGCCACGATCACCACACTGCGAGCAAGGCCTTCAGGCCCCAGATCCCTGTCGATGAAATCGCGGACTTCTCGTCCTCGCTCACCAATCAGAGCGATGACCCGTATTGGAAGGTCCGTATTCCTGGCGATCATTCCGAGCAGGGTCGATTTCCCAACACCACTGCCAGAGAAGATTCCGAGCCGCTGACCGACTCCCACCGTCAAAACGGAATCGATCGCTCTCACTCCGGTTTGAACCACTCGATCGATCTTCTTGCGTTGCAGGGCAGGAACCGGATCCGCAGTGATGTTTCGTTTCTCACCACAAGGCAGCGGACCCAGGCCATCGATGGGGACTCCCCTGGCATTGATGACTCGACCAAGGAGATGCTGCGAAACCTCGATACTCGGCTTCTCACCGTCGTGAACCACGACATCTCTGGGGGCGATCCCCTCGCTCCCCGATTCTGGAAGCAGTTGACTACGGCCATCGGAAAATCCGATCACCTCGGCCACCACTCGCTCGCCAGAGCGAGTCTGGATGGTGCATTCAGCACCGACTGGTAAGGCCAGCCCGACCGCTTCCACGATGACTCCAGAGACCCTGGCAACCGTGCCACGGACCCTGACCAGGTGATCCTGGTCCATCATCTGTAGTGCATCCATGAAGCTCATTAACTCTCCTGCTTGTCCTGAATCAGAGCGAGTTCGATCAGGTCCAGTTGCGTTCCCACCGTAAGATCCACACTTGAAGAACGACTCTTGACTCGACATCCTCCTGCGGAGAGGGAATCCACGCCGATCACTTCCGCACCTTCGCACCCTTCGAATTTTTTCCGAAGAGTGGGAAGAAACTGAACCACGGCAGACAGATCGGAAGGATTGACCTCGATGACGATTTGGCTTCTATCTCCGATTCGCTGAACCGCCAACTCGATGTTCTCTACCACCATCGCTGGCAACGATTCGATTTCCCGACGAATCACCTTCTCTGCGATTCCTCGAGCCAACTTCACCGTATCTCGGCGCGTCTCCTCGATCGTGAAGGTCCAGCTTCTGTCGAAGTCCTCGATGATTTTCGATAGCGTTTTTTGCAACGTCCCGCAGGATTGCTCGACCAGCTCCTGAGCCTTCGCTTCTACTTCTTGTTCAAAAATGCGACGACTTTCGGCAAGGCCACTCTGTATTCCTTCTGCATGGCCTTTCTTGAAACCGTCCTCTTCCCCATTCTTGAACCCCTCCTGCTTTCTTTCTTTGATCTCCGCTTCAAGTTGCGGAGCCAGGCGGCCCTTCATCTTCTTGCGCGCAGACTCCTCTTGTTGCTTCAGTTCAATCGCCTTGTTCTGACCATCTTCGACCAGCTTCTGCATCAGGTCATGATAGGCCCGCTGCAGTACTTCGAGACGCAACTTCGCCTCCTCTACTGACTGCAACACCGGTGCAAGACTGGCTTCCACTGAAACGAACTCAGGATCATTCATGACGATTGAACCTCTCTGCTATTCAGATCATGTCGGTGACTCTCGATCATATTGGCCAGCTTTTCATCGCTCGATCGGATGTCATCGATCACGGACTTCTCGACGTCGACCTGCGTCGGAATCTCGCCAACGAAGCCCTCGAGCAACTGGCCATTCACTGGCGCAACTGTTGAATTCTGGAACAGTTCCAGCGCCGCCAGTGCATCGATGATCGACTCCTGATCGATCTCCCTGACCTCACGAATCATGGCTGACAGGGTGGTCAGTTCTTCGGGATTCAATGTCTTGAAAATCTGTGACCTGAAGGAACTTTGCTCGAGCACCAGCAGCGCCAAGATATGGCGCCCGGGTACGCTGAGACCGGCATCCGAACTGACGAAGCGGATGATCTCGACCGAGGACTCGAACCCGAGATTACTGATCTCTTGAATCGCCTTCTCGGTAAAGGAATTTTCGCACTCCTCGAATATGGAGTTGACCGTTTCTCTTACCTTTGGCGTCGAGAAGCGAGCCTCTCCGAACCCAACGATTGCTGGAGTCATCGACGACTCCACAGGTCCGTATCGGATCACCCAGTAGACGGACACGATTCCTATCAGAACCATCCAGAGCAAAGCATTCGGGTAGTCGGTCATCGCTGTCACATACGGCCCCACCACTCCAGTAGTTGCATTGTTGGCTACCAGGACTCCCCCAAAGCTGCTGTGGACGACCTTGGCGACGACCGCAGCCCCTCCACCGAGACGAACCTTGAGGTGAGACTTGATCCCCGCCACGATCGTTGCCGTGTCCTCACGAAGAGCCAGCGCAGCCGAAGGATCGGCCGGGATGACACCGCCCGTTCCAGTCGAGTAATCTATGGGCGCTCCGGCGACGATCCGATTTATCGCCTCATTTCTGTCGAGTACCACAGTGACTGCAACCTGATGAATCTCTGCCAGCTGGGGATCGACCTCGGTTCGATCAGGGATCTGCTGGGAGGTCGCCCTGGAGACCACCGACTCGGCAAACTGAAAGGAGATCGGAGCGTAACTGGCCACCTGCTTCTGCAGATCATGGAGTCCCGGAACCAGCGAGGTGGCCTTGTCACGAGGGTGGGATTGCTGTTGCGGTTCGAAAAGGCTCACATCCACCAGGACCCTGAACATTTCCGGAGAGAAAAAGTTGGAGAGGTACCTCGTCACATATACTTCCACATCGTGCTTCTTCTGCACGATGTCTCCCGAAGGAACAGCCGTACTGGACAGGTCATACGATAGCCCCGTGGTATCGGTCATGATGATCTTGTCGAGACTGACTCCGTATACCCCAGAGACATGCGACGCGATTGTTCTTGCCATTTGCTGGCTGAGTCCGTCCGACCAGAATTCTTTATCCAGTTCAGCCTGAACACTGACCGAATTGACATGGATGCTCGAAGCCAGGACTGATCGACCGGTCGATTTACTGGAAGTTACGCTGACCGAATCCACCCCTTCATATCGGGCAAGATCCTGCTCCAGTTTCTCGACTTCCGATTTCTCCCAGCGCTGCTGGCTCTGACGAGAACTCTCGAACAACGAGCCGGCGAAAGGCTCGGAAGAACCTTCTTTTTCTGCCGTTCCACTCAGTTCTCTCTCGACCTGGTCAAAGTCGGACTTTTGAACCTGAAGTCCTCCATCTTCGGCGAAGCGGAAATCGATGTTCCTGCTCTGGAGAGTCTCCTTGATCTGGTAATTCTGTGTCGAGTCCCCCGCTGGAATGTCGACCCATTCATTCTTCTCCTGGGAGTTGAAGAAGAAGGCGAATACGAACAGAAGAACGAAGCCAAGCCCCAATCTCCCGCCTGGACCAAGGCCTTGCCAGAAGCTGCCCAGATCGAAGGGTGAGCCGATTCCATTCGAATCGTTGGCACCCTGGTTTTCATCCTGATTCACCATGACTCCCTCTTTCCGGTACTGACCCTCAGGTCAGACCACAACCTTTATGTCCACCCGCAGGCGGCTGCGGGGCTGAACTTGCGATCGGAAACTGCCTGTCGCGCAAGTTTCTCTCTTTGATTCATTTCGATTTCCTGGAATGGAGGGGATTCGAGTAGCGCCCGCAGTCGACTCAACGCACCGACCAAGGCTGGTGTCCCCCGAAATCTGGCGAGATGGGAAAGAAGTGTCGAAAGAGATCGGTTCAAATCGACGATTGGCTCTCAATGTCTCTCCCTTCCTTTTCGATCGCTTCCCGTGGTCGCAACCACAGTGTGCGATCCCTTACCCAGTGCAGGGTTCATGCCAGAACCACCGAATCCCCACCGATGGCCGAAGAACCCCACTTCTCGTGTGGATGCCGCTGGCTCTTCCGCCAAAATCAAGCACTCACTGCAACCCGATGACGCATCCGCGATCGAATGCGAACAGAGAGGTGGCCCACAACCGACGGAAGCCTGACACATACTTTATAAAGTGTAAAGTGCAAAACACCCCGGTGTTCCGGTAATCTTCAAGACCCGGATCCGTCGCCGAGGGTGCTATTTCGGAGAGGAATCGAGCGGGTATGCTGGAACCCGAAATCGACACCTTCTTGTGGACGGAACTCAGTGACAACTCTTCTCCTGGTCGTATCCCTGACCCTCTCCATCTCGTTTCTGTGCTCTCTGCTGGAGGCTACCCTCCTCTCCGTTTCACTCCCGAGCCTGGAGGAACGGCGAGATCAGAGGCGGGGAATCCGCTGGTTGCTGGAATTGAAGAGAGATCGGCTGAACGAGGCGATCAGTGCCATCCTGATCCTCAATACCATCTCCAACACGATGGGAGCCTCGTTCGCCGGTTACCTGGTTCACCAGGAATATCCCGCCTGGGTGGCCCTCTTCACGACGCTCTTCACCTTCCTCGTCTTGACCGGTTCAGAGATCATTCCGAAAACTCTCGGGGCGGTTCACTGCCGCAAGTTGTCCGGATTTGTCGGCGTCGTGCTCAAACTACTCACCTACCTGATGAAGCCCGTCCTGGTGCTGACCGGATTCCTGACGCGAATCGTCGGTCAGAGCAAGGCGGAGCACGTCTCCCGCGGCGAAGTCGAGGCGATGATCGACATGGCCAGGACCGATGGAACCCTCGCTCACCATGAGGAGATGCTCTACGGAAATATCCTACGACTCGATGAGATTCTGGTCGGCGACATGATGACTCCACGCACCGTGGTCTGGGACATGTGGCAAGCAGCCACCATCGGTGACCTTCTGGCAGAAAATAAGCGCAGTCAGCTGCCGAGTCGGATCCCGATTCACGCCAAGACTCGCGACGAGGTGACTGGATACGTCTTGCTCCGTGAGATTCTCACCGCCAGCATCGGCGGGCTGTCGGAATCCACGCCTCTCTCCCACTTCAGGAGGGACATCCGCTTCGTTCCCGAAGTGGCGACCTTGCGTCAAGCACTGAGCGACCTGACCAGTGGTCATGATCCCATCGCCATGGTCGCCGATGAACACGGTGGAACCTGTGGCCTTCTCACCACCGAGGACCTGTTCGAGACGATTCTCGGTATCGAGGTGGTCGACGAACACGATCGAGTGGAAGATCTCAGGGATCTGGCCCAGGGAATTCGAGAAAAGCGGCTCACCAGACTGAAGGATTCACGGACATTCCACACCTCGGCTGATGATGGTGACCCGAACCAAGGAAACGAGTAACCTGAAGCGGCCTGGAGCAATCTCGCAACATGGGTGGGGTGGCAGAGTGGTCTAATGCACCGGTTTTGAAAACCGGCAGGGTGTAACAGCCCTCGTGGGTTCGAATCCCACCCCCACCGCCAATGCGCGTTCCTCATGCCGGAAGGAAATGTCGATGAAACTCCTCAATGTCCTCGTCATCATGATGATTGCTCTGGTCATCTCATTCTTGTGGGCCGGTTCCAAGCACCAGCAACAGATCGACAACATCGAAAAGAAACAAAAAAGTTTCCAATTAGAGGACGATCGAATCTCTGGCGAAGTGAATCGGATCGATGAAGAAGTCATCATCATCAAGACCGATCTTGCGGGAGTGCGGACCGGGGTGGACAAGTTAGATGAACGGATCACCAGCACCACCAGCGAGTGGACCGGAAAACTCGATGCTCACTCGATCCGCTTCGATGCTCTCCAGCTAAAGCTGGAAGAGTTGGGCAGTGCATTTTCCGGGTTCGATGAAATCGCCAGCGCCGAACTGGAACAGATCAAGTCAACACTCTCCGCCGAACTGGAACAGATCAAGTCAACACTCTCTGCCGAACTTCAAAAGAGCCAACAAGCGCTGGATTCCGCCCACCAGAATCAACTGGAACTGGTTCGACGACAGCAGGAGACGGAACAAAGACTCCAAGATGTAACCACCCAGATGCAGGAGATTCTGCTGCGCCTGATCGAACAAGATGGCACACCACCCGATCCCAGATGACTGCTCCTCTTCCGTCACGATTGGTATCCCCGACCCCTTCACAACCCTATACTCAAGCACTCACTTACCCTTCCCGGAGGCACTGAAGAAATGTCATTCGACCCTTCAAAGATCAGTAAGGAACAGGTCAGAGATCAGTTCCTCGCTCACCTTCGTGAGAGGATTCTGATCCTGGATGGAGCCACGGGCACCGCACTCCAGGATCTTGACCTCACTGCAGAAGATTTCGGTGGTGAGGATCTCCTCGGCTGTAACGAAAACCTGGTCCTCACTCGTCCGGAAGTGATCGGCTCGGTTCATCGACGGTACCTGGAGGCGGGAGCCGATTGCATCGAAACCAATACCTTCGGAGCCACCCCCCTGGTCCTCGACGAGTACCAACTCGGAGAAAAAACCGAGGAAATCAACATCCTTGGCAGTCAGATTGCTCGTGCTGAAGCGGAACGATTCGCCACTCCGGAGAAACCTCGGTGGGTCATCGGGTCGATGGGCCCTACCACCAAGACCCTTTCCGTTACCGGCGGGATCACCTTCGATGAGTTAAAAGAACATTTCCGCGTTCAAGCTCGAGGATTATTGAGAGGTGGATGTGATGTATTGCTCCTGGAAACAGTGCAAGACACTCTCAACTTGAAAGCCGCTCAGTTCGGAATCGCAGCCGCATCGGACGATGTCGGATTCTCCAGACCGGTGGCGATCTCCTGCACCATCGAGCCGATGGGTACGATGCTGGCAGGCCAGGCGATCGATGCCTTTTACACCAGCGTCGAACACTTCGAGCCGCTCTTCATCGGAATGAACTGTGCCACCGGTCCTCGCTTCATGACCGACCACCTGAGAACTCTCGCGGGGATCTCGGCATTCCCGGTGTCGGTTTACCCCAATGCCGGACTTCCCAATTCGGACGGGCTGTACGAGGAAACTCCCGAGATTCTGGCGGACCATGTCCAACCGTTCCTCGATCAGGGATGGATCAACATTCTCGGCGGATGTTGCGGAACCACTCCAGACCACATCCGCTCGATGGCGCAAAGCGCCTCCGCAGTCACACCTCGCCGATGGGAGAAAACTTCCCCGGCGATAATTTCCGGCATTGAAGTGGTCGAGGTCAATGAAGACACCACTCCGCTCGTGGTCGGAGAAAGAACCAATGTCATCGGCAGCCGACGATTCAAGAAGATGATCGGTCGAGAAGAATTCGAGAAGGCAGCGGAAATCGGGAGACGTCAGGACAAGGGGGGCGCACACATCATCGATGTTTGCATGGCGGATCCTGACAGAGAAGAACTAGATGACATGATGCAGTTCTTACCGATGCTGAATCGGATGACCAAGGCTCCTCTGATGATCGACTCCACCGATGCCGATGTCATCGAAGCATCCCTCAAATTGTGCCAGGGGAAATCGATCATCAACTCGATCAACCTGGAAGACGGAGAAGACCGCTTCGAAGCAGTAGTCCCGCTGGCAAAAAGTTATGGGACGGCGCTCGTGGTCGGCTGCATCGATGAGGACCCCGAAGATGGAATGGCAGTCACCGTTGCAAGAAAACTGGAGATCGCCGAGCGATCTCACGAGTTATTGACCAAGAAGTACGGAATTCCAGAATCTAACATCGTCTTTGACCCCCTGGTATTTCCAGTGGGTACGGGTGATGCGAAGTACACATCATCGGCGAGTTCCACTATCGATGGCGTCCGCGCAATCCAGGAACGATTCCCTCGGTGCAGCACCGTGCTTGGAATCAGTAATGTTTCCTTCGGATTACCACCTGCGGGGCGTGAAGTCCTGAACTCCGTGTTTTTGTACCATTGTGTTCAAGCCGGCCTATCGATGGCGATTGTCAATTCGGAGCGAATGGATCGCTACGCCAGCATTCCCGAGGAGGAACGCACTCTGTGCGAAAACCTCATCTGGCAACGATCCAAGGACCCCATCGTAGAGTTCACGGAACACTTTCGCGGCCGAAAAGTCGCCACCGAGGGTCAGTCACCTCTCCTCGAACTACCAATTCCAGAACGCCTCGCACGAAATATCATCGAAGGAACCAAGGAAGGTCTCGATGACGCACTCCAGGTCGCACTGGAGATGTACGATGCTCCACTGGCCATCATCAACGGCCCCTTGATGAACGGAATGGCAGAAGTTGGTCGGCTCTTCAACAACAATGAACTGATCGTTGCTGAAGTCTTGCAGAGTGCTGAATCGATGAAGGCTGCCGTCGCATTCCTCGAGCCACACATGGAATCATCGGATTCCATCTCCAGGGGAAAAGTGATGCTGGCGACCGTCAAGGGTGACGTTCATGACATCGGAAAGAATCTGGTGCAGATCATCCTCTCCAACAATGGCTACGATGTCATCGACCTGGGAATCAAGGTTCCTCCGGCTCAACTCATCGATGCCGTTCAGGAACATCAACCTGACATCATCGGGCTCTCTGGATTGCTGGTCAAATCTGCTCATCAAATGGTTGTCACCGCAGAAGATCTGCAATCCTCCGGAATCGATTTGCCCATTTTGGTCGGAGGAGCTGCACTTTCCGAGAAGTTCACCGCGCTGAAGATACAGAAGAAGATCGACTCCCCCGTGATCTACGCTCGGGATGCCATGGATGGATTACGGATTGTCAGTGAGATCATCAATGAGAGCAAACGAGATGCCTTTTTCGCAGAGGTCAAACGAAGCCAGAATCGTATTCTCAGCGGAGGATCTCCCGCGACGAGCACAGCAGTAGCCCAGATCACTCTCCCCGATCGATCCCCTGCGATCGCCATTCTGGAAGAAATCCCTGCGATCCCTGACCATGAACTACACATCCGATCGCAGATTGATCCACGTGAAATTTTTCCGTTGATCAATCCTCAGATGCTTTACGGCAGACATATGGGATTGCGGGGCAACTTCACCAAGAAGATCCAAGCCGGAGACGACAAGGCCCAGAGTCTTCAGCGATTGATGGAAGAACTGCTGGAAGAGACGATTCAACGGGAACTCCTGATGCCCAAGGCGATGTGGAAGTGTTTCCCCGCAAGTGCCACGGCCACGGATATCACCATTCACGATCCGATCTCACTGGAGCCTGCCGAGAAGATCGCTTTCCCTCGCCAGGTCAAAGTTCCTCATCAATCGATCTGTGATTACATCTTGCCCCTCGCCGATGATGGGACTCCGCAAGATCATCTCACGATGCTGGTGACCACTGCAGGTTCAAAGGTACGGGAACAATCGCGTGCATGGATGAACTCCGGAGAATACTTGAAGTCTCACGCTGTTCAGGCGCTTGCCGTTGAAATGGCCGAAGGTCTCGCAGAATTTGTTCACCGAGAGATCCGATCTGGCTGGGGCTTCCCTGACCCCGCTGGAATTTCAAATCTCGATCTATACCGGGCACGATACCGTGGGAAACGATTCTCCTTCGGGTATCCCGCCTGTCCCGACCTCTCCTGCCAGGAGGTGATCTGGAGATTGCTCCATCCTCAGGAGCACCTGGGTGTGGAGTTGACAGAGGGATTCATGATGGATCCAGAGGCCAGTGTCTCGGCACTCGCCTTCCATCACCCGGACGCCGCATACTTCGGCGTCGGGGGCAGAGAAGAAGCCTAACCGCCTCGTCGATTCGCTCCGTCAATTCGCTGCGGCCGATTCGCTCCGGCCGATTCAATCCCATGCCGGCCGCTTGCAATGATCTGCCAGACCTTCGATCTCTCGCTTCAGTGTTGCCACGAATTCCGTCCGATCTCCGCTCCATTTCATCGGCTGCCCCACCACCGCATCGACGAAGAAGGGAACGAAGATCGCTTCCCCGCGCGGCAGTGCTTTTCCACACCCATGCAAGAAGAGTGGATAAACCGGGACCTCTGGATGTCTCTGTGCGAGGTGAGCCACTCCCGTCTTGAACTCATCCATCATCTCGGCCTCTCCCCGGCTGCCTTCAGGGAAAATGATGAGGATTTCGCCCGCTTCAAGCGCCTCACTACAAGCGGATAGAGGATTCCCCTCGCTGTGGCGAACCTTTCGGTGCACAGGAATGATCCCGATGATCTTCAGTGAAAACCAAGCGATCAGTTTGTTCTTGAGAAAGTAGTCCGCTGCTGCCACAGGACGAACCTTGTTCATCATCTGCAGGGGAAAGAGAGACTGCAAGATGAAGGAATCGAGATGGCTGTTGTGATTGGCAGCAATGATGGCTGGACCGCTATCGGGAATCCTCTCCCGAAACCGAACATTCAGACCGATCAAGATCAACACCAGTGGACGGACAAACAAACACTGGAACATCACCTTCAGCAGTAGATTCAAAATTTTAATAGTACAGCCAGAAACTGAAGTGGAAGAAGATTGGCGCAGTGTAGATGAGACTGTCGACACGATCGAGAATTCCGCCATGACCCGGCAAAGTGCCGCCTGTGTCCTTGATGTTGAGGTCTCGCTTGATGGCCGACATCACCACATCCCCGATGAAGCCCGCCGTACCGACCAACCCCCCCGCGATCAGTGCTTGTTGGGTGGTGAATGGTGAAAGGTATGGGCCAATCCAATAGGACAGTGCCACCGTGGTCGCCAACCCTCCGATGAAACCCTCCCAGGTCTTGTTGGGACTGACCTTGGGAATGATCTTGGTTCGACCAATAATCTTTCCCCAGAAATACTGCGCGATGTCATTTCCTTCGGTGAGGATCAACAGCATCACCGTCAGACCCGGCCCACCCGCAACTCCCACATGCTCCACATCCAGTGTCCCGAGATAAGCGATGTGGCCGATGCAAAACACACATGTCATCAGGCCCCACTGGGTGGAACTCGCAGCCCTCAAGAATCCTTCGTTGGCTCCGATGAACACCATTCTCATCGGCAAGAGCAGGAACAGATAGACTGGAATGAAGATGATAAACATGTCGTACCATCGATCATGAATCCAGTAGTACTGAACGGGTATCGCAAGATATGCCCAGAAGAGTACGCGCCGATCTGCACGGCGCGTGGGTATCATCGAATAGAACTCCTTGAGACTCAGAAAGCTGACCAGAGCGAAGAACATGATGGAATATGGTTCTTGAAGAACCAGTGCCACCGTCACCATGGAGACGATGATCCACCACGAAAATATTCTTGGAGGAAGGTCCCCAAGATCCTTTTCAGGCTTCAGCCAACCGATCAGTTTCACGATCAAGGTGGATAGGATCAGCACCGAGAAGATGGCCCCGAGGGAGTACTCGACCGCTGATGAGAGGTTACTGAACCAGTTCACTGGCACTCCTGAAGCGCTTTTCTCGACCGATTCCAGATGGTCAGCACACCCAATCCGATCAGCACCCCAAGAATCGGATCGAGCCAGTGGGAAATATCGTATCCAAGTCCGATGATTCCGCAAATGAGGCCCACCACTAGCGCTCGATCACTCTTCCCCATTGGCCCATCGTATCGTCGGCTCGCCCCGATCTGGACTGCAATGACTCCAGTCATCTCTGCAATGATTCCGACGATCACCATTGCCACGACCAGTACAGCGTTGAATCCTGCCACATAGGCCAGGGGCAGATAAAGAGCGGCATCCGAGATGACGTCTCCCAGTTCATTGAGAACTGCTCCGAGACTCGACTTCATGTCGTGCTCCCTTGCCAGCATCCCATCGATGGCATTGAGAGCCATCCTCAGCAGCAGGACCACCGGGATTGCCAGCAGCAGACAAGGGCTCGAAGACGATTCTGAGTTCTCTGCCGACAGAAATGGTAAGGGGTGATACTCATCGAGGATCCAGATCCCCGTGACGATCGACAGCAACATCGCTGCAATGGTAACCTGATTGGCGGTCACACCGATGCGCGCCAACAACTTCACAATCGGTCTGAGCAGATTTTGAAATGCTGGTTTAATCTCATAGACGCTGACCAATGAGCCTCCAGATCGAATGGGAACAGTGATTCCTTGAGTGGGAGTCTAATCACCAGAGGAAATCTGATCGCATGAATTCAACGTTTATTCAGGACTACATTCACCTCGAAGGTGTCATCCTTCCGTTCGATCACCAGCAACACTGTATCTCCCGCTTCTAACTGCTTCAGCAGGTTCGAGTAGCCCCGGAGGTCTTCGATGGCGGTACCATCCAGCGAGAGGAGTCGATCTCCCTCTCGTAGCCCCGCCGCCTGAGCAGGAGAATCTTCCACCACTCCTTCGATCCTGACACCCGGTCCCGTGTCAGCGAAATCTGGAATCGTGCCCAGAAATACCCTTCTCCCGGCGGTAGGAGCTGTAGTTTCAGTTCCCGCCGCCCCATCCAGGGTCGAGGTCAGCGGCTCGGTACGATCAGATAGATACAACAGCGCTTCCCGCAACCATATCGCAACCTCAACCATTCCAGCAGTGTCGACCTTGTCGGCAGTATCTCCTGGACGGTGATAATCGTCATGGGCTCCCGTCGTCAGCTGGATCCCGGGGACTCCCAGAGCATGGAAGGGTACCTGGTCCGACCCACCTGGATCATCGTTGACCGCAGTCGCTGCGACACCAGTAGTGAAACCAACCCCACGAGCAATATGGATCCACTCGGTGGCGGTACCTATTCCCAATGCCAGAAGTTTCCCTTCGGAAAGGCGACCGACTGCGTCGATGCTGATCACCGAGATGGCCCGCTCTGCAGGCCACTGCTCCATCGATTCGATGTACCGACGAGCCCCACGCAATCCCCACTCCTCGGCACTGGTAGCGACAAAGATGACGCTCCTGGCAGGGCGATGAGTACCTGCAAGGATTCGAGCCGTCTCTAGCATCACTGCAACGCCTGAAGCGTTATCGTCGGCTCCCGGGTGTATCTTGCCTTCATTACCCGATCGAACATCGGGCCAACCGCGGCCTAGATGATCGACATGGGCGAGAACCACCACCGATTGCCCCGACAACGTCTCATCTGTTCCGGGAATCATGCCGATGACATTGCGCAATGGGACGGTTCTTTTCTCACCAACGATCTCGGCTGATTCGCTCCAGGGATCGAAATAGGACCCGTCGGGGGCTGCAGGCTGCAAACCGATCTCTTCAAACCGATTCGCCACCCACTGAGTCGCTTGTTCCAGACCCACTGAACCGTTTTCTCGCCCCTCCAGTTGTGGATCAGCAAGCCAACGAACATCGGAGATCATTCGATCTCCATCGAGGACCGGCCCTGGTCGGGCAAGAGGTTCTCGTGAGTCCACTATCGCCTCGACTGAAACATCTTCTGCGGTCCAGGAAAGAGGAGAAGATCCGGTAGACCACTCCCCTTTCCCCACATTGGTCGGCTCATCTCCCTCGAACAGCAGATAAGAATACTTGCCGTAATGTGGGAGTTTCCGAGCCAGTCCTGGAATCGCTGCCTCTCGGTAACAACGAATCCAACCCATCGTCGAATTCTCTTTGCCAGACTGCCTGGCCACCTGGATCCCGCAGTGATCCTGCTGCCGCAACGGTGCTTTCTCACTGGACTGTTTCATATCCGGCAAATTCCAGAGTGAAGAAGCCAGCGTGAATTGCTCCGAGGCCCCTTTTTCTTGAATCTCCGTCAGCAATGCTCTGTACTCTTCCGGCAGTATTGGTTCACCAAGAAACCAGATCGCTGTTCCGTCGGAGATCTCATTCAACTCTCGGTCGAGAATGATTTGAACATCTCCAGAGGAAGCCCATGACTCCGCAAGCTCTCGCCAAGCTGATAGCCTCGGGCTCTGAGACGGTAAGATGATCAACTGGGAAGAGGCACCGAAGATGTCTCCGATGGTCGGTGGGGTCTCCGAAGAATCGAGTCTTCGAAACACATCAAATAACGGATCCACCCTCACCGCAGCCAACGAATGCTCCACCTCGAAGGATTGCTGTCGGGGGATGATCCCTGCTTCATTCGCGGAAAACTCGACCACTTCTTGCAACCATCCAGGCGAACTCTTCAGCTGAATTTGAACCGGAACTCGAACCGGATACGGCCCCTGTTCCTGAACCTGCTCGATCACGATTCGCGAACTTGCACCCCCTGACTCCACGGTCAGTTGGAAATCCGGAGCCCCAGTGGTTTCAATCCAGGACTTCATCCAGTCCACGAGTTTGATACCCGCCACTTCTCCGATGGAAGCAGCAATATCCTCAAATGAAGCACTTCTGAAAGAATAGGACGAGTAGAACTCCTGAAGACCTTTCTTGAACGCTTCCTCGCCAACCTTCAATCGGATCATATGCCACAACATCAGGCACTTGCCGTAGCCCACCGCTTCTGAAGCCCCGGAATGACGACTACGAAAATCTCGTAGGGGAAAATCGAGCCCCTCCTGGACATAAGATCCGAATTTCTTCAAGACATCGCGACGGTACTCTGCTCCACGTCCCTCACCTTCCTTCATCAGATGGTCGGCGAGATATGCAGTGAGCCCTTCGCACCAGTTGCCGCTCGGATAATCGACATACACCGAGTTCCCCCACCAGTTATGTAGCACCTCGTGTGGATAGGATGATCTGAGGATGAAGGGTAGCCGGATCACTTGCGGGCCCAGCAACGTGAAAGACGGCATGCCGTAACCGCTCTCCCAGAAGTTCTCGACCAATGCGAACTTCGAGTAGGGATAGGGGCCGATCAACTTCGAGTACATCTCGACGTATTGAACCGTCGCTTCCAGGTACTTGGCGGCCAGATTTGGCTCATCCTCTCGTAAAAACACCTGAGCCTCGACCTGCGCGGTCACTTTGCGGTACTCGTGAAAACGGGCAGCGATGAGAAAGATTTCTTCCTGGGGTTTATCCTTCTCACTTCTCCAGCGAACGATGCTCCGATCCGCTTCACTCGACACGACTTCTCTCGTGCCCTGACTCACAGCTGTCCAGCCAGCCGGAAGATCGACTTCCAGCGAGAAAGTGAACCTGGTCTCTTCCTGAAGGGGTAACCACGATGTGGCTCCACCCAGAAACACACCCTTTTCTTCGATGGTCCCAGGAGTCGCTGAAAAAGATTTTCCCGCACCTGAACCGACCTGTGTCAGCTGTTCCTGGATGACCCCTGATGCTCTGAGAATCACAGGGGAAGACTCCTGGTCCTCGAACTCGACTCTCCACCATCGACGTGACACCGGCCGCTGGGGATCCAGTGTCGCTCCGGATCCAACTGCGGCGGCATCCCGGATCTGTGTCAAGGATCCAGCCGATTCGAGTTGAGGCGTCAAACCTGAATGAAGGGGGAAATCAAAATGGGTCTGTAATCCTCCTAGCCTCTTCACAGTGGCACGCCAGGAAATCGCTCCTGTGGATGGATTGAGAAGGACCTCAGCATCCAGATGAGGCTCATTCCCGGACGGAATCTCGGCAGGAGCGACAAACAGTAAACTGCTCAATATCAGGGTGAGGTACATTCACTCCTCTTTCTCGGGTGGTAGAGGATCTTATCTGCTGAACTCGGTTCGGTCCATGTTGACTCTGGTGGCTGGAAACCTTCTCATCCAGAGGCACGCTCAGCGGACCCAGCAGCCTGTACAGGAGAGCCTCAGATGAACAAGTTGGATCAGTTATTCCTGAAGTCGGCGCTCAAGAGTGGGCTGCTCGACGAGGATGGGGTGAAGGCGATCGCTGCGGAGATGCAGAACGACAATGGAGATGCCAGTGGACACGCGGTGGCTCTCGATCTGTTGACTCAGGATCAATCCAACCGGCTCATCTCCAGTATCGAGGCCAAACTCCCACCCGAGGGAATACCGGGGTTCGAGATTCTCGACCCCATCGGCAGAGGTGCGACCAGCACCGTCTGGAAAGCAAAGCAGGAATCTCTGGGCAAGATCGTGGCGCTGAAAGTGTTCTCCTCGACTATGACAAAAACTACTAGACCCGAAGATTTGATCACAGAAGCGAGGAATGCTGCGCGCTTGAACCACCCTCACATCGTTCATGCCCTCGATGCAGGGATCACAGATGGGAAGTGCTGGTTCGCCATGGAACTGGTGGAGGGGGAAACTCTTCAGCAGAAGCTGGCCAGAAGGGGATCGCTATCAGAAAGAGAGCTGGGAGAACTGGCCCTGTGCATCACACAAGGTCTGTCCCACGCTCATTCTGCAGGTCTGCTCCATCGCGATCTCAAGCCTGGGAACATCCTGATCTCCGAGGACGGCATTCCCAAGATCACCGACCTCGGTCTGGCCCTTGCCGAAGAAGAAGCCGGTTCCCTGGACAGTTCTGATCTGCGTAAAGGCACTCCACTCTACATCTCGCCGGAACAGGCTCTGGGTCAAGATATCGACGCCAGGAGCGACCTCTACTCACTCGGAGCAACCCTCTACCACTGCATGACCGGTAGGCCGCCCTTCCAGGGGAATAGCAATCGAGAGATTCTCCAGAAGCATGTACAGGAACAGATCATCCCGGTTGCCACCCTGACCGGAGTCGATTCTCCACTCGATGAGGTGGTGGAGAAACTGCTCGCAAAGACTCCGAAGCAACGCTACCAGGATGCAGAGGAATTGCTCACTGCTCTTCATCTCGCCAGCGGAACACCGAAGGAGCAGAACTCGATCAGTTCTCCCAGGGCTCGGAAACGACCCGCACGCGGTTCTGGATCCTCCGGTACATCCCGCCAGCGGAAAGGGGCAGGGAGTTCCAAAACTTCGACCCACAGCAAGAACACTCTGATGACCAAGATCGGAATCGGTACTGGAGTGGCCATATCAGTTTTGATGATGCTCTCTGCCGCGTCCAAGATGAACCAGGGTACCCCTCAGTTTGATGAACGGTTGGAGCAACATCGAAACGAAGTCGCAGCACAGAAAATCGTGGAGCGAATGGCAACGGCCAAGATCGATTTCGACAGATCCGAGGCTCTCGCTGAATCTCATCTGAGTTCTATCTTGTCACAAGACCAAGACTTGCAGATTCGAGCCCTCAAACTCGCACTCCCAACTCATGGGGGAACGCGAGCTTCGGCCAAGATGAGTACTGCTCTGGATAATATCAGGGTATCGATAGTGCAAACGAGGCAAGCGGATGGTCGAACGGTCATGGCTGAAGCCAAACAACTGGCCAGCGATGGTGAGTTGTGGGCCGCCATCACTCGCCTCGATGATCGCCCTTCCTCTGCGCGAAAAGACGAGGATCTCAATCGTGACATCGAGATCTTGCTCTCGAACTGGGAGGAAGAAATTGACTCCAGATTCGAAGCAGACCGCCAAAAGATCAACTTCCACAGGGATCGCCGAGAGTTCGTCGAAGCGCTGGCACTGATCGATGAGATCGAACTCTACGCAGATCCAGATAACGCCAGCAGTGCCGTCAAATGGCGGGACGAAATCGTCATGGCACGAAGTAAACTGGCGAAGGAAGAGTCGAAGAAGAGAATGATCGAGGAAAACAGACTGTACCTGGCCCTCTGGTCCCAATATCGAGAGAAATCTCTCCAGCGAGACATCAAGGGAATGGTCAGCATTGCAGTTTCCCTGGATGCCGAGTTGATGGTGGACGATGTGAAGGCGCTGATCGAAACCGACCTTCTCGCCTTCGGCTTACTCGATCAATTCATCAAGAGTGCACTTCAGGAACTGAAGGAAATGGGGCAGGACGGCAAGGAAGTAACCCTCGAACGGGTTCCACTGGAAGGCCGCAACAGGAGTCGCAAGGACCGAGGAGTCGTCGATCGAATAGACAGTGAGAGTGTCTGGCTTCGACTATCTTCCGAGAACGCCGTGATGCCGATGAAGATCAGTGAACTCACCGACTCGTTTCTGTTCGGCCTGGTTTCCCAGCGGCACGGGAATTCAAGCGTGGAGTACCGAATTCCTCTGGGACTGCTCAGTATGTACCGAGGTCTCAATGACATCGCGCGGGACAACTTCCGCATCGCCGAGGAAAAAGGCACCAGACCAGACACCTGGTTACAGCATCTGCAGTGGGCCAAGAATAACGTGTCCGGTTACTGATCACTCCTCGACCAGGGCTGAGACCCTTATCCAGTCGGCCAGATCGTCCACATCCTCGAGAACCAAGGGGTTCTCCGTCACGACATGATCGATCATCAGATCCGGAAGCGCTAACAAAGCCCTCAGGTGCTGCGGGCCATCGGCTTGCAGTAGAGCCTCGATCTTATCCATGGTCACGATCACAGGGTGACCACGACGCATCGAATGAGAGATGATCCAGGCATCGAAACGGGAATGCCTTTGACGGGCGGCCCTGGTCAGTTTTTCGACATCCGATTGCCTGATTCCGATGACATCTACCGGATGAATCAGCATTGCATCCCACTGCCCCGCCACAGCGACTGCCGTCCTGATACTGCTGACCGGTCCATCGCTGGGATCATGATTGATCACCAGTGGAACTCCAATCCGATCCGCCTCTTCCTGCACTGCCACGCAATGGGTACCCCCACCCACCACCATCACTTCATCACACCCACCAGCGCGTAAAGTCTGATGTAAACGATCGAGAATCGAACGTCCGTGAATATTGAGCAAAGCCTTGGGTGAACCGAGACGACTCGACTCTCCTGCTGCGATGATGACGCCTCGAATTTTCATCCGGTGCGCTCCTCTACATCCGATTCTGAAAAGAAAGCTTCCAGTCCTGTACGGACTTCATCCCACGTGCCAGTGATGCGACGGCAATCAGGCAAACTTGAGAGGAACCGTTTCCCGTAGGGCTTGTTGACGATTCGTGCATCTCCGATGACCACGACACCCCGATCATCGAGAGTTCGGATCAAACGTCCGAATCCTTGACGCAAGCCCAACACCGCCCGGGGCAATGCGAGGTGAGCAAATGGACTCTTCCCTCTCGCTTCCAGTTCCTCCGCCCTACCTTGCTCGAGCGGGTGATTGGGAATTCTAAAGGGCAACCTGGCGATGATCACACAAGACAATGCCGCTCCAGGAACATCGATTCCTTCCCAGTACGACTGATTACCGAAAAGCACTGCATGACCGGAGTCGACGAATCGTCTCAGCAATTCGCTCCGGGGGGCTTCACCCTGTACCAGAAGCGGCATGCCAAGCGCCTGCAAACCAGAACGAACCATCTCTGCTGTTCGCCGAAGCGCCTGATGTGATGTGAACAGGACGAAGGTTCGGCCGTCTGCCGCACGAGCGGTGTCGAGCACCATCTCTGCAATCTTCTGGTCATATCCAGTACGACCCGGGTCCGGAATGTCACCTGGCAATCCAAGCAAGACCTGACGCTTCCAGTCGAATGGAGATGAGAAGTCCTCACGCTTTATCCGCTCACGTTCGACATGATCCCAACCGAGCCTGTCACTGAGAAAGTTCCACGACTCCCCGACTCTCAACGTGGCGCTGGTCTGAATCACTGTAGAAACCGGCCCGTATAGGTGCTCAGCGAGGAGTTCATCGACGCGTAAAGGAGCAGCACGAAGAACCAGTTGCTTGGCAGGTTTCGATGCCATCTCGATCCATGGCTGGATTCCACCTGCGGCTCCCAGAATGAAATCGATCGATGAGATCTGCTCGACCACCGAGCGAAGTGCCGAACGCATCTCTACCAGACCTGCCTGGAATTCTACTTCCGGTTCGAAGGTCTCCTCTTCAAGAACCTCGAAGCAATTTTGCAACTCACCTCTCAACCCATCGAGGCTCTCCCTCACGTCCGCCAGTGGAGGAGAAACCACGGTCATCGGAAGCAGACCTTCACGGTCCCCGATTCGCGCCATGAAAGATCCGTTATTCTGCGCAGAGTCTGCCACCAGGTGGGATTCAGAGAGGACCCTGACTTCCAGTCGATCGAGTGCCGCCTCGATCTCTTTCCGGGCAACGCGCACTCGCGGAAGCACCGTCATCGACAGCAACTCGTGGGCGTGCCCCTGGTGGTGGCGCGCGAGGTGACTGCGTAACCACGGAAGGCGACCACTCTCCTTGCGGCTCCTCTTGCCGCGGCTGGCCACCAATCGGCCCAGCACTTGAAGAACTCCTCGGCGGGATATTTCTGCTCCCAGGTGGTGACAGGCGACCTCTTCCAGGTGATGACCTTCATCAAAAATGACCTTCTGATAGCCAGGGAGCACCAGGTCACTATCGAAGTCACCGGTTGATCTCCGCAGTTTGAGATCGGCAAAGAGCAAGTGGTGATTGACCACCACAATATGTGCACCGAATGACTTTCGCCTTGCCTCGTAATAGAAGCACTCACGGTAATGCGGGCATCTCGCCTTCAAGGATTGATCGGAAGTGGACTGGAAATCGGACCAGATCTCAGCAGGAACCTCACCTAGCATCTCCTGGCGAGTGCCATGCTTTGCCTCCCCGAGACGGTCGACCACATCCGCTACCCAGCTCGCTCGCTCTTCATCATCGGAGAAGATCTCGGGTTCCGTCGACACCTGCTTGGTCTTTCTCCGGCAAGCATAATTGCCACGCCCCTGGATCAAGGCGAATCGGAAATCGATTCCCAGCACTCTTTGAAGAGCGGGCAGATCCTTGTGAACCAGTTGTTCGCCAAGCGGAATCGTTGCAGTGGAAATCACTACTCTGCTGCGATTTTTGACCGCCCAGAGAATCGCAGGTACCAGATATGCATAGGACTTCCCGACCCCGGTTCCCGCTTCCAGAGCGGCGATGTCACCTTGATTGAGAGCCCTCGACACAGACTTCGCCATCTCCACCTGCCCTGGGCGTTGCTCATATCCGGGGAAGGATGTGGAAAAGACTCCTCCGTCAGCAAAGATCTGTTCGATCTCGACGGGATCCACTAGCACTTCCTCACGCTCGGGAAACGGTTCGACGACTCGATTCATCTTGCTGGCATCATTATTGACGATGAAGAATCCGAGGCGT
Source organism: Planctomycetota bacterium (assembly GCA_018694835.1). Classification (GTDB taxonomy): domain Bacteria; phylum Planctomycetota; class UBA8108; order UBA1146; family UBA1146; genus QNYK01. Next base: position 96,877 of record JABHOG010000034.1, read on the forward strand.
CGGCCACCTGCATCCGAGGCGATCGAGAGGTCGGCTGAACTGGGAGTGAGATCTCCTCCCGGATGGTTGTGGATCAGCACCTGAAATCCCTCCTCCGCTCGAGAAAGGAAGACAGGCACCTCTGAAGAGCGGCCTCGTGCGACCACTTCAACTTGATGGAGTTGGCCCTGGTCATCGACTCGACCGAGGAAGAAGACCTCATTCTGGCCAGCGTCAGCGATCTCGGAAGCGATCTGCTGTCGAATAGCAGGAGTCATCCACGATGCAGTGTCGATTCCTTCGGTACGGCCCAAAATTGTTTCCTCTCCGGGTAGACGGAATCATCGACCCAGATCAGCCACTCGGCAAGCCCACCGACGCAGTACCGATGAGAAAACTCCCCGCCAGGAACCATGGGTTCCTGGCGGGGAGTTGTGAGCCACTGAAAGCATCGACAGGTTCGCTACAGGATTAGCAGCCACCCGTCGGAGATGCACATTCGAGCGCATCGGTATCGGTCGGATCTATGCCACAAGTGTCTCCTGGCGCTGCAGGAGCGGCTCCCCCCGAGAAGAGGAATCCGAGCAAGTAAACCGCATCCCCGATGTTGATTCCACCATCGTCATTGGTATCGGCCGCATCGTCACACACCGGAGCGGCGCCTCCCGAGAAGAGGAATCCAAGCTCGTAGACAGCATCACCGATGTTGGTTGCCCCATCTCCGTTGACATCTCCACGACGGAACTGAATCCCTCCGACATTACAAGCAGGATCGCTGAAGCAGTCGGGGTCATTGCAGTCTGCCAGAGTATCGCCATCGTCATCGACTCCATTGCTACAGTCCTCACTCGGCCCCGTGCCCGGAGCTGCACCGGTGTGGTAGAGACCGCAGGAGATGCCGCCGAACTCGAAGACCGCAGAGTAGGACTCGTTGACTCCGTTATTGTCGGCATCGATATCGGGGAAGATATTGAAGGTGTTGAGCAGATCCACCAGCGTCCCTGCGAAGGGCGCGGGAGCGGGCTGGGTGACGAGGAAGGACTCCGTCAGGAACGCACTCGTTGGAGTACTCTGGAACTCATAGACCCCGGTGAGTGTGCTGGGGAAGAAGTCTGCTTCGACGGTCAGTCCGTTGAGTGGGATTCCCGACACGTAAATGGTTCCCGGACCAGCGACCAGGTGACCCGCGGTCAGTGATCCGCCAGGGAAACTTGAAATCGGCTCTCCTGTAACCTGGTCATAATCGAGCGGATCGATCACGAAGTCATTGAACCCGTTACCGTTATCGGTGAAATCGCCGTCCAGGTCGAAGCCGCCAAAGGCGTTGAGAGTGATGTCTCCATCGTCCTGATAGGTGGGATCGTCGAGATCCGCAACCTCGAGGAGGAACGGGAAGTTATCGAGATTAGAAGCCAGTAGATCGTTGAGTCCCGCCGCGATGGTCGGGTTGGAACCGAGGATTCCGCCGGTCACCACCTGTGAGGTCGCCACAAAACCATCCGCTCTCGGATGGTAGGAGTAGTAGAGCTCGCAGGAGATTCCACCGAACTCGAAAACCGCTGAGTAGGACTCGTTGACCCCGTCACTGTCGGCATCGGTGTCGGGAAAGATGTTGAAGGTATTGAGCAGATCCACCAGCGTGCCGGCAAAGGGTGCAGGAGCCGGCTGGGTGGCGAGGAAGTCCTGGGTCAAGAAAGCATCCGTTGGAGTACTCTGGAACTCGTAGACTCCTGTCAGGGTGCCCGGAGTGAAGTCCGCCTCTACGGTCAATCCGTTGAGCGGGATTCCCCCGACAATGATGGTTCCAGGCCCAGCGACCATGTGTCCATCGACGATGGTTCCATCAGGGAAACTAGAAACGGGTATCCCGGTGTTCTCATTGAAAGAAGTCGGATCAATCGCGAAGGCGTTGAATCCGGAACCGTTATTGGAAGAGTCTCCATCTACATCAAAACCACCGAATGCGTTGAGGGTGATGTTCCCGTCATTGGTGTAGGTCGGGTCATCCAGATCTGCCACTTCCAGAAGGAAAGGCGCGCTCAATAGACGCTCAGCCAGTAACTCGTTCAAACCCGCTGCGATGGTCGGGTTGGAACCCAGAATTCCTCCAGTCACCACCTCGGAGGTGGCGACAAAGCCAGGCCTGGAATTCTGCGCCTGAGTTTCAACACAGATCAGAAAGGTAAGAATGACTGCAATGGTGGTAAAAATGCTAGATGGGCGCCGACTCATGAAACCTCCTCATAATTTGGTTCAAAATAGATCACTCTGAATTTCAGTATCTCTTCAATCTTCCCGTATGAGGTCGAGTACCGATAGTCCCAATTCGCACTTCTAGACAGTTATCTGGCCAAAAAAAGTGGCGGCCCCGTCACCGGGATACCGCCACAAGTCTTATTGCTAAAGGACTTTAGGTCAAGACTGCTCGCGCAACCCCTCGGCCACCACCGAAACATGATTGGCCAGAACCTCGAGGAATCCCCCCGAAACGCTCCAGTTCCGATCCGCCGAGTTCTCAAGGGTGACTCTCAGAGGACCCTCTCCCAGTGCAGTGATCAACGGAGCGTGCCCCGGCAAGATCCCGAGACGGCCATCGAGAGCGTGAGCCTCGACGAAGGAAACCTCGCCATCGAAAACCTCGCCGTCGGGCGAAAGCACTGTGCAGCGTAGAGTGCCGGCCATCGGCCTACCCCTTTGCTTTCATCTTGTCCGCCTTTTCCACCGCTTCTTCGATGGTCCCGACATACATGAATGCCTGTTCAGGAAGGTGGTCCCACTTACCCTCGACCAGTTCCTTACAGGAACGGACCGTCTCAGACACCTCGACGTACTTACCGGGGAATCCGGTGAACACCTCGGCAACACTGAACGGCTGGGAGAAGAATCTCTCGATTCGACGAGCACGCCCGACCAGGATCTTGTCCGCCTCGGAGAGTTCGTCCATTCCGAGGATCGCAATGATGTCTTGCAGGTCACGGTAACGCTGAAGAATTCGCTGCACCTCACGAGCGACCGAGTAATGCTCTTCCCCGATGATTTGGGGATCGAGGATTCTCGAGGTCGACGCCAGCGGATCGATCGCGGGATAGATTCCCTTACCAGAGATTCCGCGGTCGAGCACCGTGGTGGCATCGAGGTGAGCGAACGCAGTCGCAGGAGCCGGATCTGTCAGGTCATCCGCAGGAACGTAAATCGCCTGCACCGATGTAATGGAACCGGTCTTCGTCGAGGTGATTCGCTCCTGCAGTTGTCCCATCTCGGTGGCCAGCGTCGGCTGGTATCCCACCGCACTGGGCATCCGTCCCAGCAGAGCTGAAACTTCAGATCCCGCCTGGGAGAATCGGAAGATGTTATCCACGAACACCAACACGTCGGAACCGGAGGTGTCACGGAAGTGCTCCGCCATGGTCAAGGCTGACAGGGCGACCCGCAATCTTGCTCCGGGAGGCTCGTTCATCTGACCGAAGACCAGAACGGTACGGTCCAGCACGCTGAACTCTTGACCGTCATCTCCCTTGATCACCGCCTCTTTCATCTCGTTCCAGAGGTCATTGCCTTCACGGGTTCTTTCTCCCACTCCTGCGAAACAGGAGTATCCACCATGCTTGGTCGCCACGTTGTTGATCAATTCCTGGATCAACACCGTCTTGCCCAATCCGGCACCTCCGAAGAGTCCAGTCTTTCCACCCTTGGAGTACGGTGTGAGAAGGTCGACCACCTTGATTCCGGTCTCGAACACCTGGGTAGATGCTTCGAGATCTTCGAAAGCCACGGCGTCGGCATGGATCGCCCGGTATTCCTTCACCTTTGCGGGAGGAAGTTTGTCGACCGGCTCACCGAGCAGATTGAACACTCGACCGAGGACTTCTTCCCCTACCGGCACCATGATCGGCGACCCGGTATCGATGATTTCCATGTTTCGAACAACACCATCGGTGGAAGCCATGGCAATGGCTCGCACTCTGTTGCCTCCAAGATGCTGCTGCACCTCTAGAGTCAACTTGATGTCACCCTGTTCGATCTTGAGGGCGTTGTAAATCGGAGGAAGCTGGCCCTCCGGGTACTCGGCGTCGATGGTTGCACCGATCACCTGCACAACCTTGCCGTTGACTGCGGTTTCGCTCACGGGTTTGGCTCCAGTCTCTCATCCGACGGCATCTGCTCGCCGGAATATCCAGTTAGATCAGTTCAACACCTCGGCGCCACCGATCACTTCCAGGATCTCCTGGGTGATGGCTGCCTGACGCGTACGGTTGTAGAGCTGAGTGTATTTCGTCGCCATTTCCTCGGCATTGTCGGTCGCATTCTTCATCGCCATCCGACGAGCAATCTGCTCGCTGGCCGCGGCTTCCACCAACGCCTGGAAAAATTGCATTTTCAATGAGAGCGGCAACAGCCGCCCCAGAATCAATTCCGGACTCGGCTCGAGGATAAACTCCCCGCCGCCGCCCTTTGCACTGCTATCGTCACCCGAATCCTCAACCGTGATTGGCAGCAGGGTACGCACCACCGGCGCCTGACGAGCCGCATTGATGTAGTGCGTGAACACGACTGACACTCCATCAATCTCACCCTGTTCAAAACTCGTCATCACCGGTTCCAGGACCGCTTCAGCCTCCTCGAAGGTGGGACGATCCTCGAAGTGAATCATCGACTCGACCGTGTCGCGACCCAGGTACTTGAAGCGGCTGATCCCCTTCTTTCCCAGCATGTAGACATCGACGGCAATCCCATTTGCCGCCTGAGTGTCGATGAACTGCTCGGCTAACTTCAGGGCATTGGTGTTGTAACCACCGCAAAGACCACGATTGGCCGTAACGATGAACAGCGCCTCCCGGGTCGGCTTGTCGACCTCTCTGAGCAGCGGAAAACTACCTGAAAGGCCATCTCCACTGCCACCGAGATCTCGCAGAATCTCTGCCAGTTTATCTCCGTAGGGCTGGGTCGCTTCGATCCTTCTCTGACACACCACGGCCTTGGCGGTGGAGATCATCTCCATCGTCCGCGTGATCTTCTTGGTGTTATTCACCGATCGGATCTTATTTTTCAGCTCTCTCGAGGTGGCCACGCTATCTCCTCGCCTCGCTAG
>JABHOG010000035.1 GCA_018694835.1 Planctomycetota bacterium
GCCTGCTCGAGGATCCCATCGGGCCCGCAGGTCCAGATGGTGGCGTCGGTGATGAGGACTGCCGCCGGTGCGTAGGGTCCTTCAGTGGTGCCGTAGGCGCCCATCGGCATGGCGATGTCGCGATCGATCGAACCCTCGAAGTGGGAAGAGTCGATCTTGCCGCCACGACGTGAAGGGCGATCGCCGGAAGCAGTGGCTCCGGGCCAACGCCCGCCACCTTGTCCACGTCGACCGGCGCCCCTGCGACCTCCCGCTCCACGGCGACCGCCACGGGCTACCGGAGCATCTGCACCGGAGGCATCTGCGGCCTGATCCGAGGATTCTGGTGTCTCTGTTTTTTCTTCCACATCGCCAGTGCGAGTCGCAACGAAGGAGTACTCCGGATATCCGGCGCTCGCCACGTTACCGCGAATCTTGCCATCGGTGCCGACGGTGCCGCCGAAGCGGGCATAGCCCTCTTCTCCGAAGGGTCCTCCCGAGAAGGTGATCCCCACTTCATTTCCCTCGTAGTGGAAGCGAGAGGGACTGAGTGTCTTTTCCTGGTACTGGACGGCGATCTTGGGAGACTTGGTCGAGCCGGTCAGGGTGAAACCCAGTTCCAGCTCTCCTTCATCAGTGGCCACGGCGACTTGCCACTGGCCTCGGATGTCGGCGGGAGGAGCGGCCTGGTTCTCGTGACGAGTTCCATCGATCCACACCTCGGTGCAACTCTTGCCGCTCTCGAAGGGCTGACCGTCCCAGACCGCCAGCATCGCGGTCTTGCCGACGGCGACGCGGCCGAATCGATCTTCGACCCCGATCAGGCGAGCCGGCTCGGTGGTCACCGCTGCCAGGGCTACATCTGCCGGTAACCCACGCTCGATGGCGGTAGCCACCCGGGAAGCAAAGTTGGATGGAGAATCGAGTCCGCGGGTGGTGAGGGTGAAGGGAACACCTGCGCGACGAAGACGCTCGGGGTTCTCCGGTGCCGACGCCCACAGTTCGAGGGTCCTGAGGGTGATTCCGGTGTCGCCGCCGACGCCATCGACGGTCGGTGTCTCGGGGAAGTTGACCGGCAAGATGAAGGGCGATCCGGTCGCTGCGACCTGTTCGAGTTGCTGGTACTCGAGGCCGTTACCCTGGAACCAGGTGTTGATCTTGAACTCCGCGAGGACTTCGGTGAGAGCCAGCGTTTCGAGGACGTCACGGGTACGAAATGCCAGTGGCACCGTACCGTCCAGCACCGGAAACAGTGCTTCCAGAGACAGATCGGATTCGGGTCGGGGAAGATGATCGGGGTGAGCGCGGTGAGCGTCCCACGCCTCGCGATACCAGGTGGCATCGAGCAAGGTCTGGCGTACCAGTGCAATCGCTCCCATCCGAGACGCAGGATATCCTCCGCCTCTGCCCCAGCCGCCGGTTTGTAGTCCTCCACTGATGGCGATCTGATCCTCGATCAGCGCCCTGCGGTCGGGTCCTCCGACGAGGCGGGTGAAGGCCGTTGAACCGGAGAAGACACCCTGGCCGGGAGAGACCAGTGCATTGGTGAATCCGGCGCTCCGGAATCCAGAAGCGACCGCCGGATCGATGACCAGGCCCTCGGAAGTCTGGTACTCCGGATGAACCTTACGATTCCAGTTGCGTCCAGCGCGGGAGGCGTCGGCAGATTCCTCGATCTCGATCCGGAGATCCATGTCGATGAAGCCGGCGGTGATGACATGCCCGCTTCGATCCCAGGTGCGCGCATTGGCGGGGACCTGGACATCGGTTCCGACGGCGGTGATGACACCATCCTCGATGAGAATGGTGGCCGATGGGATCAACTCGCCCGGTTCGGTGATCACATCTGCACCGATGATGGCGTGTATTTCCGGGGTGCGTCGCACGATCCCCTCGCGGGGTTCTGTTTGCGCCTGCAGCCCCTGGGAAATCCAGCTGAAGATCAATACCAGGGATAGAAACTGGAGTCCTCGAATCATGAGGAAACATCCTTCCTGAAGAGTGAAGTGGACCGTGGATCCTACACGAAATCAGCGGTCAGATCAGTTCTCAACTGGCAGGACGGCACTCTCGGAGGGCCGAGAATGCTCTGGAGGTGGGCGTTGGGTGGAGTGAGAAGGAAGGCAATACCGAGGGTATCGGCTTCAGGGATGGCACTGGAGTGTGTCTGCCGTTCGATCCGGTCCCTCTGTCGGAAATGGAGCCGCCGGAGCCGCCGTCGAGGAGAAGAGATATCCCAGCAACGAGACCGCGTCTGCGATGTCGACCTGTCCATCGTCACTGACATCGAGGGCGTCGAGGCAGTTGGGAGTCGCAGCCCCCTGGAATAGAAATCCGAGGCAATAAATCGCGTCACCGATATTCAGCGCGCCATTGCGATCGGAGTCTCCGCGGATGAAGCGATCCTGAACGATCACCTGTCCGACCATGCCGAAATCGACGTGAGGAATGCAGTAGTAGGGTAACTCCATGGCACTGTCGAAGGTGTACTCGAAGATGGGATTGAGGTCGGAAGACTCCTCGTTGAACAGGGCTCCCGGTTCCTCGATGGTGCCGGGATCACCGCCCGGCATACCACTGGTCACCGTGTGTAACATCTCCATCGGCTCATGAACCCAGCGAACCCGGTCTCCCTCGAAGATCTCGATGATCTGTGGCAGGTAGGAGTTGTCGACTACCCCGACCTCGAAGGTCAGGGTGTCGTCGAGGATGGTGATGGAGCCGATCTGCACAGGATTGTTTTCATCGAAGAAACCGATGGTGATCCCCATCTGGGAGAAGGTGTGAGTGAAAGTGGGATTCTGGGTATCGATGGTCGCGCTGAAGAGGACTCCCGGTTGGTCGGGAGTCCCTGGTGTACCACCGGGGAAGCCGCTGCTGAGCTGATGGCTTCCGGCCACCCAGTTCCAGGTGACGGAATCCCCCGCCTCGATGGTCAAGCTGGTGGGGATGAAGGCGGAGTTGAAGAAGTTGATCTGGTGATCTTCAGCCCGCGCGTCGTCGCAGAGAAGACTGCTGCAGAGAAGTCCGCCGCAGGCCAAGGTGATGAAGATCGAGAGTTTCAGTATCGGGTTCATGACGGATCAACCGAGGAAACCGAGTGGTGTGAACAGTGCTGGATTGGCCGCGGCTGCGGCATCGAAACCCGGCATGAACTGGTCCATCAACGAAAGGTCGTCGCCGAAGTGATTGGCGAAGATCTCCGAGAAGATGAGCCTGTAATCGGTGTTGGCGGCCAGGTATCGATCGTTGACGGTGAACATCGATCCTGGAGCCCAGCTGCTCGGGTCGCAGTTGTAGACTCCACCGACGACACCTCCACCGGCGACGAACATGGTGCTGCTGGCACCGTGGTCGGTGCCCTGCGATCCATTTTCGATCGACGTGCGTCCAAATTCTGAAACGGTCACGACCACCACGTCTTGCCACTGGGATTGCAGGTCGCGCGAGAGCGCCTGGATTCCGAGGGCGAGATCTCCGAGCAGGTTGGGGTGAGATCCATTGAGGCGACCTTGTGCAGTATGGGTATCCCAGCCATCGATGTTGACCCCGAGCAAGGTGGCCGGGGTTCGCTTCATCAACATGGCGATCTCGGAGAGCTGGGCTCCAAAGGTGTTGTCGGGATAGAGCGCACCGTTCTCCGGAATGTAGGGACCCTGTGCCAGTGCTTGCTGGACGGTACTGACCGACTCTCCCAGCTTGACCCCTGTGGGCATCAAGATGTCACGGTACTTGGCTCCCTCGGCATCGGGCTTGCCACCGTAGGCACCGTAGAAGCCGCGGCCGTCGGTGGCTCCTGGAGTACTGGGAAGTTCGCCGAGGAACTTGGCGACCTGGGCGAGCGAGCCAGAGAAGGAGTAGTCTGCAGTGGCAGGGAATGCCGGCATCGGTATCGAACCGCGCATCGCCACCGGCAGTGAGTTATCGAGGTAGGCCCCGGGGAAGGGGTTGTCGGGGAATCCCGGCACGTTGGCGAAGCGACGGTAGAGCATACCCTCGTCGAGGGTCTCGTTCCCCGGCACGCCATTTTCCCAGAACTGCTGGGCACTGAAGTGACTGCGCGATTGCTCGGGGTAGCCGATCCTGTGCAGCACCGCGAGGTTGCCTGGTCCTGGAATTCCATTGAGGGCAGAATTGTTGAACACTTCCATCAATGGTTGAAGCGAAGGATGCAGCTGAGCAAAACCATTACCCAGGTCGAGCGCCTCGAGGTCATTGATGAAGAGACCCGGACGATTGGCGCTGCTGTAATCTGCGTCGCCACGAGGGATCACGGTGTTGATGGCATCGTTGCCGCCACGCTGGAAGATGAAGATCATCTTCTTCTGTCCAGTACCGCCGTTTCCAGCCATCAGTTTCCTGGCGAGGAACTCGGGACCGACAAATGGCGGCAGGATCAGCCCCAGGGCGGCGAGACCTCCACTTTTGAGCAGGCTTCTTCGATTCAACATGGTCTTCTCCTACTTTCTTACTGAAACTGCCAGCGAGGGAGGCTGAACATGAAGCCCACCATGTCGCGGATCCGCGCTTCGTAACCCGGGACCGTCGAGTCGAGAGGCCACGGCAACCCATCCAGGTCCGTTTCGAGGTAGTCGATCACGATGCACTTTTCAGACTCGGTGAGGGTGTTCTGGAACAACACTTCATCGAAGACGTCGATCACCTCGACGGCGCTGAGGTTTTGATCGAGGGCGACAAACTCACCCACTTCCCACCGATAATCGTTATCCACGTTGGAGGAAAATCTGCGGGCAAAGTTGATGCGTTTGAGTAGCGTGGTGGTGCCGATCCAGTCCGATCCGATCTCGGAGTAGCCATCGGGTTCGGCGCGCTGGAACAGGTCCATCCCCATATCCTTCATCTGGTTCGCCAGATCATCGCTGCTGGCGTCCGCTCCCAGTGCTCGAAGGGTGGTGTTGATGAACTCGACCGGGGTTTTCACCTTGGTGCGCATGTAGATGGGATTCCAGAAGGGTCCACTCTGGTCGATCGGATCGAGTAACGTTTCCATCACGGTTCCGATATGTCCCGGCTCAGGGGTCGAGAACCAGGCGGCAATCATGTCGGCGAGTAGCCCCTGCAATTCGATCGGCGCTGTTCCATTCGAGATGGTCGCCAGCGAGATCTCATCGGAAACGAACTTCTGGATCAACTTGATACAGATGAACTGTGCTGTGCTCGGGTGTGCGGTCAGGGCGTCGACCAGTTCGATTCCATCGAGGACTCCATCGGCACCGACTCGTCCTGCAGGGATGTCGAGTTGGTACGGAGTACCGGCGAAGATCGACTTGGCTCCGTCGTCGTGCTGGGCAGGATTGAAGCGGAAGTTCCACTGACCCTGACGATTATTCAGATCGATGTGTCGTGGGGTGGGCACATTGGTCGTGACTCGCGGCAAGAAGGAAGCATCGTTGTTGGAGATGGCGGTATTGTGGATCTGGGCGGCCAGCAGGTTGTTGCCGGCGACCATCAGGTGCCTGAAGTGATCGAGATCCACCAGCGACGGGCGTCCCGCCGCTTCGTGTCCACCACTGGCAGCGGTATAGGGCGGTGGGGTCGGTGCATCTGCCATCGTCTGGCTTCGCCAGATCTCTGTGCCGTTGAGATAGAGCACCACCCCGTCGTCGTAATCCACTTCCAGCTCGAGTCGGTCCGTCGTTTGTGGATCCGCAATGATGAAGTTCTTGCGCGCGTAGTAGCTGATGTAGTTGTTCTGCATGTCGGTGAGGATGGTGGCATCATCGCCATCCCCCATGCCGATGCCGGTCGGACCGACCAGCCAGCTGGAGTCGTCGAAGCCAGGCTCGGTCCAGGCGGTGGTCGCTGCGCCGGCAGGATCGGGAGAGGGCTCCGTGAGGCCCTTGAAGTAACTCCAGTCCTCGCCAATTTCGAGCAGCGCAGTGCTGGTCCAGGACTGATGAGTGGTGGTGACCGGGTTGGTGACGTAGTCGGGGAAGGGGACGATCATCTCGTTGGGAATTCGCGTGACGGCCCATCCGGTCAGCGCCCTGGCCACCTCCTCGATATCGGTCTGGGTGTAGCCGTTGTCGACTCCGAGGGTGTGGAGCTCGAGAATTTCCCTGGCGTAGTTCTCGTTCGGTTGGGCAGCGAAATTCAAGATGCTGTCGAGGTATACCAGCATCGGTACGCTGCTGGCGCTGAACAGGAGAAGGTCGGAGAAGTAACCGAGTGAGTGATCGCGGAAGAACTCGTATTCCTCGAACTCGAGCGAGGAAGAGTGCATCCGAGCACCGGTATTGCTGCCGAGGATTCGATGGTTATAGCGATTGCGCAATGCTCGAAACAGATCCCTCAACTTTTGCTCGTCGGTGGTGAAGTGGTTTTCCCAGAATTCACCGAGCACCGTTTGTAACTGCCGGTTCGAGTAGATGCCTCGAATGAACATGAATCGTTGCAGGTTGCCATCGGTAAGGATGACATCGCGGGTTGCGGTGCTGGTAAAGGTCTGCGCGACGATGCTTGGATCGAGGGTGAAGTCGGCGTTGTTGGGCGCGTCATGACCCTGGATGGCGAGGGTGTTGATTCCTGGCTGCAGCAGCGAGTCGGGAATCAGGAAGTACTCGGGGATACCCGCTTCATGTGCACCCGTGGAGTACTGATTGAAGGGGGGAGGGCTCCCGACCAGATGTGGTGACCCATTGCCCTGGGTGCTTCGGGTCAACTCCACTCCATTGATGTAGGCGACGAATGCATCGTCGTAGAGCATCTTGAGGTAGATCTCGGGCAACCCTGCGGGGTCATTCATCACGAACTGGGTGCGGACGTAGATCGAGGCGAGATCGGTCGTGAAGAACTGGGGGATCGTCGTCACATCGTCGTTATCGCCGAAACCAAACCCGCCGGTGGAAACCTGCCAGCTGCTGTCATCGAATCCTGGCTGGGCCCAGTCTGTGGGGGGCTCCTCGAATCCGAGAAAGTAATGAAAGGAGCCGTTGGGTCGCAGGATGAACTGCTCCTGGCTGACGGGAATACTCGAGGTGAACTGATCCTCGAGAGCTTGCAGCGGGATGTTCCCGACCTCGACGCCGACCTCGGGTTGTAACAGAGCATCGATGACAACGGGAATGCCCAGGTCGACAACGCGGGTCACATCTCCCGGTGCTGGGCCATAGGCGATGCGGTGCATGAGGTGTCCGGCGACGATCCGTTGTGGATCGGCAGTTCCATCACAACTGCTGGTAAAGCAGCCGAGGAGATCGTCGGTCGGGTCGAGTCCGCATTCGAGGGGACCGGGTGCCGGCGGTGGGAGGTCGCCGATGAAGATGTAACCGAGCAAACTGATCGGATCGGCCACATCGATGGATCCATCATCGTTGACATCTGCGGCGTCGTAACAGCTGATCGAATCGACACCGACAAACAGGTAGTTGAGGATCACGATCGGATCGGAGATGTCCACTCCACCATCGTTGTTGGGGTCACCGCGGCGAAAGGGAGCGTCTGCTGCGAGAGTCAGGCTCGACGAGAGCAGCAGCGTGAACAGTGATGTGGTGAGCAGTGACAGGGCGTGTGGCCGCTGAAAACATGAGGGCATCGAGATCTCCCGTACCGTCAGGTGCATCAAAATCCTCGATCGTGGCGAAACAGTTCACCGACGATCAGTACTCGAAATGATGAGGAGTCTTGTCGATCATGCGGTCACCACTGTGACCGTCTCCGACGATTCTCTTCGCTCCTCGCTGTCGATGAGTTGGGACCCAGGTTGAATAGACCCTTTTCCTGGACCGCACAGCATCCATTATAGGTGTTCAGGGGAAGATCGTGAACCCGCTACTCCCGCCGCTGCAAAGCGCAGAGCCGAATAGAAGCCGATGGCGGTCATGATCGACAAGAGGGTCAGGATAAAGTAGTTGCGAGTCGCCGGGTTGCGCGGTGAATCGCTCGGTTGGCGACCTTGGCCCGAGTACAGCGTCAATTTGTCCTCCCCGAATGATTCTCTCACCAGCACCTCGAACTGCTCGATTCCCTGCTCGCTGGCGTGCTTTCGAAAGAGATTTTCATCGCCGACCACCACCAGTGAATGGGTTTCCGATGAGAGAAGATCGCCGATGCGGGAATCGGGTAGCGGTGCTCGGTGTCGCTGTAGCAGCACCTGGGTTGCCGGATCCGCGTGGAAAAACTCGAGCTGGGTGTCGGGTCGTACATGAGACTCGACCTCGCTACAGAATTCTTCGAGCTGTTTTGTTCGGACGATGTGCGGGCTGTGGATGTCGAGCACATCGAGATATGCGGCGGCGATCGGCAGCACCGATGATAGAGCCAGGATGGCATAGGTGGTATTACGCTGCGGCGAAAACCAGCGTGAGACTTCGCGTGCGGCAAGCATCGCCGTCGGCGGCAAGATCACCAGCAGGTGGATGAAACGGTGATGGGTGGAGATACACAGCAACAGCAAGCCTGCGATCATCCAGCACAGCAGGAAACGCTCGGCGCGTCGCTCTCGGGGTCGGGGTGAGGGACGCCGGATCAGCCGAACTGCGGCGATCACAGCGATCCAGCCGGTCGGAGCCAGTCGCGTCAGGAACCACCCCAGCGGTAACAGGTGGTGTGTCACCGATTGTTGATTGGAAGCGACCCGGCTGCCGATGGAATGGTCGATCAGTTCATCGTGGATCAACTTGTCGATCGCCAGGCCGCCGCTGTCGTATTGTGCCGCTGCCAGCCAGATGACTGGAATCACCAGCGAGCCGATCAGGCCCACCACGATGCTGCGACGGGGGAGCCCTAGCCGCTCGGTCGGGGGGTCGAAGCGGTACGCCAGCAGTCCCAGCAGCGCCATCACCCAGCCGAGCGGTCCCTTGGTCATCAGTGCTGCGGTGCCGGCCAGTACCAGTGGCCATGGTCCGGCGCCATCGACCCAGCAACGCCAGATGCCCAGGGCCAGCAGCAAGGTGGTGCACTGAAATAGCGGGTCGCTACGAGCCAGCAGGATCTCGCGCAGTCCCAGCTGGTGGCACAGTAGTAGCAGTGGTGCCCAGATCGCCGCCGCCGCTCCAAATTCACGTCCGACCCAGCCGACCAGGATCAGTATCGTGATCAGCGTGGCCCACCATGAGGGGAAGGCGTAGGTCAGTCGATGAAAGGTGCCGAGCGCCTCGCTGGCGAGAGCACCGAGCCACTGGGTCAGTGGTGGCTTCGAGGCGAAGTGGCCATCCTGGTCCTGCTGCCACAACCAGGAGTCGTTCTCGATGATGTCGAGCTGATAGCTGGCGAGTTTGACCTGGTCGCGACCGAGCAGGTCCGCGGGACCGGTGGCGCGCACCAGCAGGAAGCCGGCCCAGCTCGCGATGGCCAGCAGCAGGATGGTGTGGGTGGTCGAGATCGAGCGCGCCTTCGGCGCCGGCTCATCGGTCGATTCGATCATCCACCCGTGGTCCCATCTCCTTCTGGCGGATCATCTTGTCGCAGTAATCGGGGCAGGAATCGGGCCACCAACACGCCACCCACCACCGCAATTGCCAAGGACCAGCCGGTCCACCCCTTGCCGAGGATCAGGGCACCGATGCCCA
>JABHOG010000036.1 GCA_018694835.1 Planctomycetota bacterium
ATCGGCGATGAACTCACCGAGTCTCGATTGCGGGCCATACCACTGAAGCAGTTCTCCCTCGACATCTGAATCGGTGGAAGGAAGCAGAACCGAGGCCTTGCGCTGCCACACCGGAAACTCCCCCGACATATCGGCACTTTCGACGATCAGAAACTGAGCGTCCAGATCGCCGCGCAGCCCGTAAGCGGTCACGATCGGCTCTCCCGACTCCTCTGCCAGAGCCAGGATTCCCTCGGAGTGAATCACCTCTTTATGGATGCGGATTCCATCGATATAGCCGCTGAACCAGGGGTCTTCGGGAAAGTTCTCCGAAGTGAAGCCGATCTGGATGACGGTATTCTCGACCGGTCCACCAGGACTGAGCAATCCTTCTCCATCCTGTTTCCCATCGACATAGAGTTTGATCCTGCCTTCCCTTGGATTCCAGCTGAAGGCGACATGGTGCCAGCGCCCGTCGGTGACCTGCTGCTCACCTGCCACCGCGCCGACCCAGCCGATGTCGAAGCACAGATGTCCATCGCGGATGAAGAAGGCCTTTCCATCGTGGATCCACCGACCTTCCTCAGATGTCTGGGAAAAGAGACTGCCGTCCTTTGTCGTATGAACCCATGCCGCAAAAGTCATCGCATCGCTCGTGAACTCAAAATTGTCATGACGAGTCCACAAGGCACGGGCAGTACCATCGAAATCGAGCGCTCGCCCCTTGACCCCTCTTCTCCAGGTCACACCTTCCAGTTTCAGATCTTTCTCACCATCGACGACGCTCGCCATCGTATCGCCAGAACTCTCGTCGCAATCCCAGCCCGCCAGTGGCCGGGGAGGAGGTGCGCTGACTCTACTGACCACCACAATCGAATCGTCAGTGGAACCGACCGACACTCCCGACTTCGTCCCATCCATCTTGAACAGTTGAGGGAGATCCCGGACCTGGTGAGGAAGTTCGAAGCGATCCATTTCATCTCCAGCACTTCTGGCGATCAGATCTGCTTCATTCTCATCCCCGAAGATGGCGTTGCGTTCTCCGGCGAGAGTGATCGTTTCGGGCCACAGTGGATCACTTCCCTGGTTCCATACACTGGCTAGCGGTGACGGGTCGCGGAAATAGACCCGTTCGGTGATGACGCGGAATTTCGCCAACTGCTGCTGGCCGGTGATGGGGGCGATGTAGATGTGAACCGGAGCCGGATCTGCCACCTCTGAGCTGGCCATCAACACGACGCGGCCCTTGTGCGAGGAAACTCGGACGGAATCTCCACCACCGCGGATGCCGATGACCATCACAGGTTTCCCACGCTGCAGTATTATAAATTCGCCCTTCGCCCCCCCGATAGATGGTGAGAGAACCATCCCAGCTTCGAGGCTCAACAACGAGATCCTCAACATGTCATCGATTCCGATCAGCTGAATCGATCTCTTCCAGGCGTACAGATCTTCTCCGCGGGTGAAGGCTGCTCGCTCGAACACCCGTGTCTTTCCGATGTTGTAGTGAAGTAGCACTCCATCTCGATCGCGCTGGAGCCCTTGCCAGCGCCCACCTTCGAGCGGCCCATAGGGTACCGGGCGTGTCTCGTCAAAGGTGCCCGCCTTACCCACAGCAAACCCGGGACCTGGAGGATTGATCCAATCAGTCTCTCCTGCGATGCGTGGCCAAATTCCGTGGGGCCCGTCGTAGACGATTCCGCGCAACTCGACAAACTCTCCCGACCATGCGGCTGCCCAGCGCAACTCTGCCGTGTCAAAGAGCATCGCGTGCTCTCCATCATCATCGAGCGGGATGGCGATCCCCTTGCAGGCGATATTGTCGGGGGTGACCTCGATGGCAGCAGACAAGAAGGGGCCATAGTCCATCGCCTGCCACGGTTCATCCTGTCCGTTACAGATTCCTGTCAGGATGAATGTTACTCCCAGAAAGGAGATGAAACTCAGTTCAACTATCTTCACGAGATTGCCTCCCTTCTCCGCTGAAGGAGAAATAATCCTTGAGTTCCTGGTATCGAAAGTTCTTCGGAATGGCGATCCAGTGGTCTCGAAATTGAACGGGTAACAAATTCGGAGGATCGAGGTCTTCCTTTTGATCTGACAGGTCCAATTGTGAAGTTCCTTTCGAAGTCGATATTTCATTGCACTGATCGATCATGAAGCAAGTTGTCGGCTCGAATTGCATATGCTAGCCGCACTCTCCGAGGAATCCGACCACGAAAAGACCACGTAGATGAAGAAGAGTTCCCCGCATCGCTGGCCCTGGGAATGGCTCTTGGGGTACCCTGTCTGCAGGTCGAGCAGAGCCGGGCGATGGCCTGGCAGGGAGAATGCCGATGGAGCACCGCATCGAGAAAGACACGATGGGTGAGGTCAAGGTTCCGGTAGATCGATTGTGGGGAGCGCAGACCCAGCGCTCCCTCGAGAACTTCTGCATCGGGCATGAGCGGATGCGGCGTCCGCTGATCCGCGCGATGGGGCTGGTCAAGCAGGCAGCAGCTGCAGTCAATGCAGAACTGGGCGGTATCACCTCCGAGATTGCCAGTGCCATCAATTCCGCAGCCGAAGAAGTGATCCATGGTGATCTCGATGATCACTTCCCGCTGGTGGTCTATCAGACTGGATCCGGCACCCAGTCCAATATGAACTGTAACGAGGTGATCGCCAACCGGGCCAATCAGGCACTCGGGCAACCACTCGGCAGTCAGAATCCAGTGCATCCCAACGATCATGTCAATCACGCCCAGAGCACCAACGATTCCTTTCCTACCGCCATCCATGTCGCCTGCGCCAGTGAGTGCCACGATCGACTACTCCCCGCCATCGATGCCTTGAGGAAATGTTTGGATGAGAAAGCTGGGGAGTTTTCAACAGTGGTCAAGATCGGCCGAACTCACCTGCAGGATGCCACTCCACTGACCCTCGGGCAGGAAATCTCCGGTTGGTCCGATCAACTGCGCATCACTCAACGGCAGATCCAGGACTCCCTGACACTGGTTCTCGAGTTACCGATCGGGGGCACAGCAGTCGGTACCGGCCTCAACACTCGCCCTGGATATGCCGAGAAGGTTCCTGCGGCACTGGCGAGTAAGACCGGCATCCCGTTCATCCCGGCACCCAACAAGTTTGCTCAGCTCGGTGGCAAGGAAGCGATCGTCGGTCTCTCCGGCAGCCTCAAAAGTCTGGCCACCGCACTGCACAAGATCGCTAACGATGTCCGCTGGCTCGCCAGTGGTCCCCGCTGTGGCATTGGAGAGATTACCATTCCCGCCAATGAGCCGGGGTCCTCGATCATGCCTGGAAAGGTCAATCCGACCCAGTCCGAGGCGATGACGATGGCGTGTGCACGAGTGATCGGCAACGACGCATCCATCGGCTTCAGCGGAGCGCTTGGCAATTTCGAACTGAATGTCTACATGCCGGTGATCGGCGATTGCATCTTGCAATCGATCGACCTACTGGCCTCTTCCATCAATTCATTTCGAGAGAACTGCGCCTCGGGTATCGAACCGGTCCAGCAGCACATCGATGAGCTCCTGCACCGCTCGTTGATGCTGGTCACCGCTCTCAACCCTCACATCGGTTACGACAAGGCTGCCGACGTGGCAAAGACTGCCCATGCTGAGGGCAAGACCTTGCGCGAAGTGGCGGTGGAAAAAGGGTATTGCAGTGCTGAAGAGTTCGATGGCTGGGTCATCCCATCCGAGATGACTTTCCCAGCCAACTGAAACCATCTCCGGGGCCAGTCTAGGACCGTTCATACTCCAGTAAGTAACCCTGGAAGAGTCGCAAGTGCTCCTCTTCATCTGCCAGCAAGGTCACGCAAATATCCTCGGTGACCGGATCATCATCGCACATCTGAATGATCTTCTTGTATTGCGCCACTGCGGTCTCTTCGGTTTCGATGACTCCGCGGATCACACTGAGCACATCGGTCGGATCATCAGTGGGTTGAAGTGATTTCTGTCCCGGCCTGAATTGCATGCTGCCAGGAATGGTGCCGCCGATGATATGAATACGTCGAGCCAAAGCCTGAGCATGTTGTGTCTCTTCGACCACATCCGCAGCGAGCGATTGCTTGATCGGCTCCGCACGGGCGCCGACAAGATTGGTCGAGGCGCAGATGAAGTTGATCACCGCTTCCAGTTCCATCCAGTAGGCGCGGGTCAACTCTGCGATCAATTCCTTGTTCATCTCGTTCCCCTCATCGATGTGGGATCAGTGACTGATCTCCGTTGTTCGATAAAAAATCAACCGGAGCGCCTTTAACGCGCTCCGGTCGTTCCTGAAGACCCGATCCGAAGATCGATTTCCATCGGTTTCAGTGACGCGTCTTGAATTCAATCACCGGAACGCTGCAATTTAACCTCTGCAGATCAAACTCAGCGAACCACCAGGTTCACCATCCGACCGGGGACCCACACGAACTTGACGATTTCCTTGCCCTCGGTGTACTCCTGCACACGAGAGTCAGCAAGGACTTGTTGCTGGATCTGTTCCTGACCGATATCGACGGCCACTTCGATCTTGCTACGAACCTTGCCGTTGACCTGCACCGGAACTTCGACCAACTCCTGCTGAAGCCAACGTGGATCCGCCTGTGGAAACTCCTCCCACATCAGCGACTCTTCATGTCCCAGTGCACTCCACAACTCCTCGGCCAGATG
>JABHOG010000005.1 GCA_018694835.1 Planctomycetota bacterium
ACGCCGGTCGTGGGCCGAGACTGGGATCTGGGCACTCCGGTCCCCTGGTCCAAACATCCAACGAGCGGTAACAGTAGCAAGATTGCAAACCTGGCAATGACGGACATCTTCTTCCCCATTCTTCTTCTGTGGGTTGTGTACATGATTCTGGGAGCATTAGACTTGCCGATCAAGCGGAGCGTCCGACAGAAGGGGGCAATTTGTTCGGGGAAACCATCACATTTGAGACTCCTGGACGCGGGCTTCATGAGATCACCGGTCCCATTGCCCAGGCGGTGAAACGGGCCGATATCGAGACCGGTGTCTGCTCTGTCTTCATCCGACACACCAGTGCCAGCCTCATCATCACAGAAAATGCCGATCCCTCGGCGAGACACGACTTGCAGCGCTGGATCCAGAAACTCGCCCCGGAAGGGGATCCGGCCTACACCCACACCAGCGAGGGCCCCGATGACATGCCTTCCCACCTCCGAGCAGCGGTAACCCACACAGAGGAGAGCATCCCCGTCACGGATGGCGTCCTCGACCTCGGTCAATGGCAGGGACTCTTCATCTTTGAACATAGATCTGCTCCACATCACCGGTTGATCAGCGTTCGAGTGTGGGAATGAGGAACATGAACACACAGCAGCAATCCCCTCCCGTCAGCGAAACCACTTCCGATCCAGAGTGGATGGCAATGCTGTCCGAAATGAACCAGTTCTGGTCCGCTCTTCCGCATCTGGCTCAAGCCGCCTTGATCATCCTGATTTCCATCATCGCTGCAAAGCTGTCGGACTGGATTCTCACCAGCCTGGTAGGACGCTGGGCGGGAAAGACCAAGAACTCTCTCGACGATGACCTGGTGGCGTTGATGCACCGTCCAGTATTTCTTGTAGTGCTTCTGCTAGGGCTCGACCTGGCAGCGCAGAAGACTGGAATGTCGGACTCCATTCTGTTCATCACGAGATCCTGTCTTCAGACCATCGGCATCATCACCATCTGTAGCTTCTTGATTCGATCATCTCGACTGGTGCTCGACAGCATCAGCAAGAGGCACGACCAGTACCATCTGGTGGAGCCGAGAACCCTGCCCCTTTACTACAACATTTCGCTGCTGATCATCATCGGCGCAGCGATCTATTGCCTGTTCATGGCGTGGGAAATAGACCCCACGGCATGGTTAGCCTCCGCTGGCATCATCGGCCTGGCCTTGAGCTTTGCCGCCAAGGATAGCCTGGCAAATCTGTTCGCCGGCGCCTTCATCCTGGCGGATGCACCCTACAAGCTGGGAGACTACATCGTACTCGACAGCGGAGAGAGGGGTCGGGTGACCAACATCGGACTCCGAAGCACGCGCATGCTGACTCGGGACGATGTCGAGATCACCATCCCAAACTCGGTGATGGGAAATTCGAAGATCACCAATGAGAGCGGGGGGCCCTACGAGAAGGAGCGAATCCGTGTCAAGGTGGGGGTCGCTTATGGAACCAATCTCGAACGCGTCGAAGAACTGCTGGTGAAAATTGCCGAAGGCCACCCGGAAATCATGACCCTCCCTGAACCAAGGGTGCGTTGCCGACAGCTGGGAGATTCCAGCGTTGTCTTTGAACTTCTGGCGTGGATCGAAGAACCGGTGTTGCGCGGTAAGATGACACACCTGTTGACCTGTGAAATCTACAATACATTTCTCCAGGAAAAGATCGAGATCCCATTCCCACAGCGCGTGGTATACCTCAAGAATGATCGCAAGGATTCGATTGAAGTACCGAACCCTGCTGATTCGACACCCCAGTAAGGAGCCCAAATGACCGGACCCAAGGTCCTCATCGCCTGTTCAGATTCCGAGTTGCGCATGAATTGCTTCAACCGTGTCTCCGCGCTCGGAGTCAGGGTCGATGCAGTGGGCGACCAAAAAGGTCTGAGTCGTCGAACCGAGAAAGACAAGTACAAGATGATCCTTCACGATTCAGGGATCGAAGTCGAGGAATCCTCTGCCGACCATGTCTTGCTGGTCGAATCCGACAGTGAACTGGATAAGGACCTGGAAAATCAGGTCCGGACTCTTCTTGAAGTTCCAGTGCGTAATATCGATGAAGAGGAAAAGATCGATGAACCTCCGCCACCATGGTTGAAGATTAACCGGGGATGGTAACGGGAAGATCTCGGATCCGAGGAGATGACTATCGCCCGAGGCTGGCGATCCACGCAGGGATTCCCACCGCAGTCACCTGCTCCGCTGCCCGCAGATCCTGACCCAGTTTCTCCATCTGATCGATGGGAAGAGGAAACCTCCAGGTCGCCACATCCTCGATGAACAAGGAGCGGGGATCTTTCAACCACGCTTCGATACGCACCAGGTGATGTGCTTCCCCTTGAACCTGAGGAGGCAGCTGCAATCTCAGCCCGGATACCGTCGCAGGTCTTCCGATGGCATTGAAATCCTCGCCGTCGAAGTTGAAGGCGTGCTCGGACAGCCATCTGGAAGCTTCTCCACCCCCTGGAACCTGCAAGAGAGTACGGTGATTCCTGGTCCGGGCGACGATCATCGGAATGTTGACACGCTGCTTCAGCGACCTCAGCACTTCCTCGATCCTTCGAAAGAACACATCCGTGCCAGTACCGGCCCCCTGCTCTTCGAATTGCACGCGATCTTTGGCAAAGGTGACCCTCGAGATACCCGATTCTGGAGTGGGGCTCGACTCTAGCCGCGCACCCATGGCGGTCTTTGTGAAATTTTCATATCCGCAGGTTCCAGAGACCTCCATGTAGACATCTCGAAGTTGCTCTGCGCTGATCTGGATCGGGAGATGAATCAGGTCTATTGAAACTCCCAGGGTGCTGGAGTCTGGAGCGGACATCGAATCGGTCATTGCGAACCCTTGGAGGGGGACTTCAAGCGCAGGGCTGTATCCTCTTCAATCCGCACCAACCAGCCCTCTTCTCGCAAACGATCGATAAAGCCAGGGCTGGATCCATCCGCGGACTGAAGGGTGCTGCCGGGAATCAGGATCTCACCTCTTCCGAGTTCGACGTGTTTGACCTTTTCCTGATCGAGCAGTTTTCGCAACGACTTGCAACGATCGGGACGCAGTCCGGCAAAAATGATCGCCGGACGAGCTTGCACCCAATCCATGTCGCGTCCCCAGTCGCGAATCGACACCGCTACCGTCTCGGGAAGAGGGTGGTCGCTGGCATCTTCAAGTACCTTGCGAATCTCGTCGGTCGCCAGGCCGGAGCGAATCCCGAATCGCATCGATTCTGGTGTCGCCCGGAACCTTCTCACCCGTTCTGCAGAGAGCCGCTCACAAAAGCGAGCCAGTTGCAGTTCAAGACACATCCCATCCACTCCTCCGGTGAACAGCATGATCTCAAAATCTGGATTGACCAGGATACGGCACTCGCCAGCTTCGCATGGATGTCCCAGTTGATCATGACCCAGAGAGGTCAGCCGGAAAGCCGCCAGAGATCCGTCGATCTGACCGATTTCGCACATTCCCAGGCACAACAGTCGATTGACGATCCAGTACGCCAGGTCGGTTCCGAGGCGTTGGAACGGACTCTGTAGCCGCTTCTGCGCGAAGTCCTCTTCGCGGCGGAGACGTAACGAGCTGGCCACTTCGCGCTCTTCCAGCTCCAGCATGTAGGTTCCAACACAGTGGTCGATCAAGCCCTCAAGAGAGCACCAACGGTCTCCCTTGGTGGCTCGTAGTGTCTCCATCAAGATGCCTCGTAGTGCTTCCTGGTGGAAGGACCAGCGCTCACCGGCGCTCTCTTCCAGGAAGCG
>JABHOG010000037.1 GCA_018694835.1 Planctomycetota bacterium
AAAGAGAGACGAAGTAGAGACGTGCCATCCGCTTGATCGAGATTTCCCACGCTTCCGGCGTCTTCCTCATGTAGGAAATACGAGTCATCTTGCCCTCGTCATCGCGTGCATGACATACCACGCAGCGCTCCTCGATCAGCGGGTGCTGCACCGGAATCCCTTCCCTCGGCACCTTCTTACGCCGCGCTCCAGATTCCTCATCCGAATCGCCGCGTCTCGATCGATCGCCACGAGCCGATCCGGACTCCCCATCCTGCGCAGTCTCGTGGCCGGTTTCGTCGGCTGACTGCCCCTCGGGATCGGTGGCTGGAGCGGTTCGATCCTGGCGACCTCCCTGGCGACCGCCTCGGCGGCGTCGTTGAGTATCACCCTGACGTGAGCGGCGCGAACGCCCCTCGGTGGGCGCCGGAGGATCGGCATCTTCCACAGCTGGATCTCCAGCCGGATCTACCGGAACCGGAGTCACCGGAACCGGAGTCACCGGATCTGGATCTTGCGGATCTTCATCTTGTGGATCTTGCGCCGATGGATCTTGCGCCGATGAGTCCCGTGGCCCCTTGGAACCGACTTCGATCAGTTGACGGAAGTAGCGTGCCGCGCCCTCCGGCAGCAACGCTGGCGGCGCCTCGGCGATCTCGGCCGTCTCGGCGGGAGATTCAGAGGCGAGCGGATCGATTCGTGGTGCTGTCACCCCATCGTCGGCGGAGATCGCGGCCAGCGGCGCTGCTGGCGAAATGGTCGTGGAATTCGCGCTGTAGATCACCCCGCAGGCAAAGGTGACGATGATCAGTGATTTTAGAAACCAGTGGGCCGAGTGCTCGGGGTCTGATCGCATCCGTGAATTCCGATCCGGTGGCAAATTGGACATGCCAACTCTCCCTATTTTCTGGCGCTGGGATCGAGGCTTCTGGAGAGGCTGGACGGTTCATAGCAAGTTCGGTCCGGAAATCGCTATCCACACCCCTCCACACCTCTCTTGAGTAGCCCAGAAAGAGGCGCTGGGCAACCCCCCAGAAAGGGAGTGCCCCCTCGCATCGAGACCTTCGTGCCCTTCTCATGGGGATCGTCAATTATCGTGGAGATGAATCATGTCGAAGATGCCCCCCACTGGCCCCCGTTACGGCTGGCTCCGTTTCCTGCGCCCCTACCAGATGCGCCTCGCGCTGGTGCTGGGAGTGCTGATCGTGACCACCGGACTGGGCCTGCTGCAACCCTTCTTCATCCAGCAATTGATCGACCAGGTGCTGCTGCAGGGGCGGGAGGATCTGATCTGGATCTTCCCGGTGGCGATCCTCACCATCGCCACCATCCGCTTTGGCCTGGGAGTCTTCCACGCGATGATGTACGCCTCGATCACTACCCGCGTGCTACTCGACATGAGAGTCGATTTCGTCGAGCACCTGCAAAAAATGTCGCCACGTTTCTTCAGTGGTACACGCTTCGGCGATGTCATCATCCGCCTCAACCGCGACCTGACCCAGTTACAGGAACTCTCGACCGGAGCATTGCTCGGCTTTGCTTCTCATTCGCTGACACTGGTCGGGGTCACCACCGCTGCGCTGCTTTACCAGCCGAAATTATTCCTCATCTGTGCCATCCCGTTCCCGGTCGCCCTCGCCATCGGCTTCTCCTACCGCGGTCCGATTCGACGACTGACCCAGACTCTCCGCCAGCTGGCCGCGGACCTCGCTTCACAGGTGATGGAAACCTTGTCGGGAATGCGAACAGTCAAAACTCATGGACGTGAACGGGGTGAACTGGCGCGCTTTCTCAACATCGGTCACCAGATGCTGCGCAAGGTGCTGCAGTTCCAGCGCACCCGCGCCATGGCATCGGGGCTACCACGACTGTGCCTGGTCATCTCCAGCGCCATCCTGTACAGCTACGGTGGACTGATGGTGGTCAGTGGAGAGATGCCACTGGGAGTACTGGTGGCGCTCGGGCTCTATCTCGGGATGGCCTTTGCGCCACTTCACGCACTGGTCGAACTGTATCTGCAACTGGTCCAGGGCAAGGTGGCCCTCGAGCGGGTTCGAGAGATTCGCGAGCAGTTGCCCGAGGTGATCGAAGTCGACGGTGCGACCCACTGTGACTCCATCGGAGCGACCATCGAACTGGATGCGGTTCAATTCAGATACCACCCCGACCAACCTTTGCTGGAAAAACTGAGTCTGCGACTGGACCCCTCCGAGACGGTCGCTCTGGTCGGGGCTAGCGGCGCGGGAAAGTCGACCATCGTCGATCTGATGCTGCGTTTTCTCGATCCGCAACAGGGTCAGATCCGCATCGACGGTACCGACCTGAAGACCCTGCAATCCGCCAGTTACCGCAGACATCTGGCTCTGGTCTCGACCGAGACCTTTCTCTTCCACGGCTCGATTCGCGACAACATCCTGTTCGGCAAACCATCCGCCACCGATGAAGAGATGCGCCAGGCCGCCATCAAGGTCGGATTACCGGCAGCATTGGGCGCCGATTCTGCCGGTCTGGAGACGATCGTCGGCGAACGAGGAGAGCAACTCTCGGCGGGTCAGAAGCAACGAGTCGGCATCGCCCGGGCATTGCTGAGGGAACCCAGTTTCCTGATCCTCGACGAGGCGACGGCACATCTCGATCTCGCATCCGATCGACAGATCCGCGATGCCATCGCCGAGTTGATGGAAGATGCGACCACCCTGGTGATCACCCATCGTGTCTCGACCATCGCCGACGTCGATCGAATCCTGGTACTCGATCAAGGCCGAATCGTCGAGCAAGGAACGCCCAAAGAACTGATGAGAGCAGGAACTGCGTTTCAAGAACT
>JABHOG010000038.1 GCA_018694835.1 Planctomycetota bacterium
CCAGAGATCAGCTGCCAGAGATCAGCTGCCAGAGATCAGCTGCCAGAGATCAGCTGCCAGAGATCAGCTGCCAGAGATCAGCTGCCAGAGATCAGCTGCCAGAGATCAGCTGCCAGAGAACAGGTGCCAGAGAACAGGTGCCAGAGAACAGGTGCCAGAGAACAGGTGCCAGAGAACAGGTGCCAGAGAACAGGTGCCAGAGAACAGGTGCTGGACCTGAACAACCTGTTGAACTGAACGAGTTGAACTGAACGAGTTGAACTGAACGAGTTCTGCTGAACGAGTGAAGGCGACTACTTGGGCGTTTCTTCCGCTTCGTCACCCTCGGAAGCCTCTTCTGAAGAGGTCTCGCCGTCACCCGCTGCTTCCTCGGCGATTTCGGCCACCGGCTCGTCGGAGGACTCCGCAGAATCTTCAACGGCCGCTGCCGCCTCTGTGGAAGCTTCCTCTACCACGGCTGACTCGCTCGTGGAACTGCGAGAACGGCGGTCTCCTTCGGGGTAGTCGTCATCCTCACGTACGTACCCGAGATAGGCCTGAACAGTGGCGTCTCCGAGACGAGGCTTCACCAGGCGCAACACTCGGGTGTATCCCCCCGGACGATCGCTGTAGTAGGGACCGATCTCATCGAAGAGCACCTGGACCACAGCACGGTCACCGATCAGCGACATCGCTCTTCGGATGTTATGAACCGTCTTGTTGCGCGAAAGTGAGATCAACTTCTCAATCTTGGGCTGGATAAATTTTGCCTTGGTGCGAGTAGTCACAATGTGACCCTTGCCCTGCCATTCGATGACAAAAGCACGCATCAAGTTCTTTGCGAGCGCCTTTCGGTGGCTGCTCGTCCGATTCAGTTTTTTTCCTGCTACGCGATGACGCATCGAAATACTCCTGCAGCGGGACCCTGGATGACTATCCGGGGATCTGACCCAGTTCGAGATTGAGATCGACCAATTTCACCTTCAACTCTTCGAGTGAGGTCTGGCCAAAGTTGCGGATTCTCAGGAGATCATCCTCCCGCAGTCGAATCAGTTCTCTCAGCGTCGAGATGTTCATCGATTCGAGGCAGTTCGACGCCCTCACCGAGAGTTCCAGCTGGGAGAGTGGCATATCGAGTAACTGCCTCGTCTCATCGTCTTCAGTCTGAGGAAGTTCGATGTCTGGAATCCTCGGCTGGAGGACTTCCGATCCAAGTTCAAAATACTTGACCACTGGAGTGAGATGCTTGCGCAATATCTTTCCAGATTCGACCAGCACACTGTCAGGGTCGACGGTCCCGTTGGTCCAGATTTCCAGGAGCAACTTGTCGTAGTTGGTCAACTGTCCGACACGAGTCGCCTCGACCCGGTAACGAACTCGGTGAACCGGCGAAAAAGTCGAATCCAACCAGATCAGACCGATGTCTTTCTGGTCTCCCGAATTTCCTGACGCAGTCGTGTATCCCCGCCCGATCCGAGCCTTCAGTACCGCCGAGAATTCGACGTCCTGGGTCAGCGTCGCAATGATCTGGTCGGGGTTGTGAATCACAACACCTTCGCCATGTTCGATGTCTCCAGCCGTGATTGCTCCGGCTCCGGACTTTCGAATCGTCATCTCCGCTTCCTGGACCCCACGCAGTTCCACCAGGACCTGCTTGAGATTGAGAACCACATGAGAGATGTCCTCAAGGACTCCCTCCTTGGTGGCAAACTCATGGTCCACACCTTTGATCTGTGCTTGCACAAGAGCCGCACCTTCGATCGATGAGAGGAGGACTCTCCGTAGGCTATTTCCTACGGTATGTCCAAAACCTCTCTCGAAGGGCTCGATGATGAACTTCCCGTAACTGGAAGAACTCGACTCTTGCTCGCACTCGACCCGGTTCGGCAGTTCGAATTCTCGCCAACGAACTCGCATCGACATGGGTTGGGCTCCCTTCTCGCGGCAGCGGGGAAATCACCCCGCACCACAAGGACTCTTGAATCTAAAAAAAATCACTCCCCTAGCGGGAACTGAACTCGACGATGTAGGCCTCCTGAATCGGAATCGCTACATCCTCGCGTGCGGGGGACCTGGTCACCGTCCCCTTCAACTCCTTGGCATCGAGTGTCAACCATTCCGGAACGGACCGGCCTTGCTGACCCTCAATTCTCTCTCTTGCCAGAGACTCGCTCTTTTTGTGTGCCTTGGGCGAGATCACATCCCCCACCTTGACCAGGTGTGAGGAGATATCCAGTTTTCTCCCATTCACGGTAATGTGACCGTGGGCAACAAACTGACGAGCCTGACTCCGACTCTCCGCAAAACCGAGCTGGAACACGGCATTATCAAGTCTTCGTTCCAACAAGATCAGTAGGTTTGCACCCGTGTCCCCGCGCAAGCGGTTCGCCTCGGCAAAGTACTTCCTGAACTGTCTTTCCAGCACACCATAGATCCGCTTCGCTTTCTGCTTCTCGCGCAAACGAATGCCGTATTCAGATGGACGTCCTCGGCGGAAGCCATGCATGCCAGGTGGATATCCACGCTTGGCGATGGCGCATTTCGCAGTGTGACAGCGTGCCCCCTTGAGGTACAGGCGATCACCGTCTCGCCGACAGAGTCTACATTTAGGTCCGAGGATACGTGCCATGCTATTTCTTCTCCTCAGACTCTGCGCTTCTTGCGCGGTCTACATCCATTATGCGGAAGTGGGGTGACATCCTCGATGGCGAGGATCTCTAACCCGCTCGACTGGATCGCGCGGATCGCCGATTCGCGTCCGGTTCCAGGTCCCTTGACCCTGAGGTCCACCTGGGTGATTCCCATCTTCTTGGCGGCTGCTGCGCAGTTTTCGGCAGCCCTCTGGGCAGCAAAGGGGGTCGATTTACGACTCCCCTTGTACCCCACCGTTCCACCGCTTTGACTCATCAAAGCGTTACCCTCTGCATCCGAGAGGGAAATCACGGTGTTATTGAAGGTCGATTTAATGTGTACAATCCCACGGGAAATGTTCCGCCGGACTTTCTTCTTCGCTGCCTTCGCCAATTCACTGTCTCCGATTCGAGGTGGTTACTTTTTCTTCTTCGCCACGGTACGAGCGGGCCCTTTACGGGTCCTCGCATTGTTTCGAGTATTCTGACCACGAACCGGTAAACCCCGGCGATGGCGAATTCCTCGGTAACACGCAATTTCTTTCAGTCGAGCGATGTTCTGCTGAACCTGTCGACGCAACTGCCCCTCGACGACATAGGAATCCTGGATCACCGTGGTGATGCGACTCACTTCATCTTCACTGAGATCTCTCGACTTGATCTCCGGCGCAATGCCGGCAGCCGCACAGATCTCCATGGCAATCTTGTCCCCGATTCCGTAGAGATAAGTTAACGCCACATGGACGCGCTTATTCGGCGGAATGTCGACACCCTGAATTCTTGGCATACTACGACCCGATCTTACTACTTCATGTCCACTCGGCGGCTGATCTTAGCCGCACCCAGATGGACGATTTATTTTCCTTGTCTCTGCTTGTGACGAGGGTTCAAACAGATGATTCGTAAAACTCCCTTTCTGCGGATCAACTTGCAGTTTTCGCAGATCCGTTTGACGGAAGCTCTTACCTTCATCGTGTTCCCTCTCTCTCGCTACGCGGAAGAACATCTTCATGACTCCTCTCGAGGAGCCTCCGACATTCGCCACAACCTGCACGACCGGATGCAGACACCTGGTTTCTTCTCGATTCGTATCTCCACGAATCGTATGTCTGCCACTGAACTCTCTGCCACTCCTCAACCAACGCACCGGAAAGAAGAGCTGGCTGACCGTTCACAGACGGATCCTAGTACCGATTCCGCACGGAACCGGAATGAAACAACCCGTCCTCCCTGGTCAAGGGGAAGCGAGGAATATACTGACAGGAGCCGTCAACCGTCAAGTCGCATCCCATTAATTCCACTATATTTCTGACAATTTCGTGAGGGATCCGGGCAGACCTGGAAGGATTATTGGCCAGGAGTCCCTGGAATCGGCGGCCAGGCCTCCCCAGGCGCCAGTGTGAGGACCCTGGGGCCATCTTCCGTCACTGCGACGGTATGCTCGCAGTGTGCGGAGACCTCCGAATCTGCGGTCACCACGGTCCAGCCGTCATCGAGGGTGTAGACCTCTCCTGTTCCGCCATTGACCATCGGCTCGATGGCCAGGACCAATCCGGGGCGAAGTTCTAAATCGTTCTGCTTGAGGCTCCTGTTGACGAAATTCGGTACCTGGGGCTCCTCGTGCATTTCTCGACCAATGCCGTGTCCCACATACTTCTCCACCAGGCCCAGTTTTGCATCTCGAATCCTGGTTTCAATCTCCTGAACCAATTTGACCAGGGTGTTACCCGGGATGGCAGCGGCGATCCCAGCCGCCAGTGCTTCCCGACACACCTTCAGCGTCCGGATCGAAGAACTGGACCCCTCACCGATCAGAAAGGAACGTGCCGAATCTCCGCAGAAGCCCTCTGCCCCGATTCCGATATCGATGGAGACCAGATCTCCATCCTGCAACTTTCTCGGGCCAGGAATCCCATGGACTACTTGCTCATTGACCGAGATGCAGGAATGGGCGGGAAATCCGTGATAACCAAGGAATAGCGGCTTGCCACCCAGATCGTGAACGCTATCGCGAACCGCTTCATCGATCTCGATGGTCGGGGTGCCAGGGACAATCAGCGGCTGAATCGCCTGGAATGTGAGGGCGACCATCTCACCGGCGACCGCCATACGATCGATTTCTCGCGGTGATTTGAGCTGAATCACTTGGGAAGCCCCAGAGCCCCTTGCAAATCGACTCCGACCTGATCGATCGGCTGGCCACCGTCGACCACGATCAAACGGCTCTGGGAGCGGAAGTGCTCGACCAGAGGACCGGTCTCTCGCTGGTAAACATCGAGCCTCTTGAGGATGGCATCCTCGGCATCGTCGCTGCGCTGGTAGATCTCACATTCCCCACCCTGACTGCAGTGACTCTGCAATGGAGGAGGTGCAAACTCGATATGAAAGGTAGTTCCGCACTTGCGGCAAACACGGCGACCGGCGAGACGACGAACCAGTTCTGCCGAGTCGCACTCGAAGAAGACCACATGATCGAGGGTCAACTGGAGTGTCGAGAGCAAGCCATCAAGGGCCGCGCCCTGCTGCAGATTTCGAGGGTATCCGTCGAGCAACCAGCCGCTAGCGGCGTCCTGTTCGGAGAAGCGATCTTCCACCAGTTTCAGGACCACGGCATCCGGGACCAGGTCGCCGGCATCCATGAACTTCTTCGCTTCGAGTCCGGTCGTGGTTCCACGTCCCAGTGCATCTCGAAGGATGGCACCGGTCGAGATGTGAGGGATCTCCAGTTGCAGGGCTAGACCCTCTGCCTGGGTACCTTTTCCCACGCCCGGTGGCCCGAGGAAGACAAGCCGCATCGGGTTATCTATCCCTCGAGGCGGCTCCCGACCGTCCTTTACGAGGAGCGACAAATCCCTCGTACTGGCGGGCGAGTAGTTGCGCTTCGATCTTGTCTACCAGATCCAGTGCAACACCCACCACGATGAGGATGGCAGTTCCGCCCATCATCTGTGTGACCGAACTTGCTCCCGTGCCACCGAGACTGAGTAACTGCGGAATCAATGCGATCACCGCCAGGAATACAGCTCCGGCCAGCGTGATGCGAGCGAAGACTTGTTGCAGGTACTCGGCAGTTTTTCGGCCGGGTCGGATCCCGGGGACGAAGGAACCATGTTCCTTCATGTTGTCGGCGATCTCGACCGGGTTGTAGTAGAGAGATGTCCAGAAATAGGTGAAGAAACCGATCATCCCGACATACAACATCAGGTACCAGAAGGTCCCCGCCTGTAGCAATGCTGCGAACGCCTCGGCACCAGGAATCATCGCCAGGCCAAGACTCGGCACCATCAGCAATGACTGGGCGAAGATGATGGGCAGCACACCAGCACTGTTGACCCGGATCGGCATGTAATGCCGCTGACTTCCGGCCCCTTTGACAGTTCTTGCGTTCTGAATCGGGATCCGTCTTTGTCCCTTGGTGATGTAAACCACTGCAGCGACGATGGCAAAGAAGAGTCCGAGTAGTGACGCGATTTTCAAGACATAGAAGGGTTTCTCATCCACACCCAGCAGTTTCCACGTAGCACTGAACTGCGGGATCGAACTGGGAAGGTAAGAAACGATACCCGCCATGATCATCAGCGAGATTCCATTCCCGATACCATTCTCGGTGATCTTTTCGCCGAGCCACATCAGGAACAAGGTGCCACAGGTCAACACCATCACTTGCAGTACACCGAGTACAAATCCACCCTCGGAGACCGCAACCCCATTACCAAGGAAATCGGGGCTGTTGATCGCAGTATGGACCAGGATTCCCTGCAATAGGCAGAACAGTACCGTCGAGTAACGAGTCCAGCGGGCGATGACCTTGCGGCCCGATTCGCCCTCCTTCTGCAACTCTTCGAGACGAGGGAACACCTTGGTCATCAAGGAGAAGATGATGGAAGCACTGATGTACGGCATGATTCCAAGGGAAAACACAGTCGCATTCCGGAGATTGCCCCCGGTCAACATACTGGTCATTCCGATGAACTGGAGGATTCCACCACCAGAATCGGGGCCATCCGCCAATGCATCCTGAATGACGTCTACCCGAATACCAGGCAGGTAGATCCAGAAACCGATCCGGTAGATCGCCAGCGCCATCAGGGTAAAAGCTACCCTGCGTCTGAGATCTGGAATCGCAATGATGTTCGCTATCGCCTTGAACATGAAGCTCCCCTAGACAGTTTTGGCTTCCCCGCCGTTGCTCTCGATCTGCTCACGGGCACTATTGCTGAATTTAGCCGCCTCTACGACCAGCTTGAGATCCAGTTTACCCGATCCCAATACTTTGAGACGGGAGTGACGCTTTTTCACCAGGCCATGAGTGGCCAGGTATTCCAGATTCACCACCGCGACATCTCCAGTGACCTGGTTCAGATCTCCCACGTTGATGATGTCATAGGAGACACGAAAACGGACATTACTGAAACCCCGCTTTGGCAGACGCTGGAAAAGGGGAGTCTGGCCCCCCTCGAATCCGCGCTTACGTTTCCAACCAGAGCGGGACTTGGCACCGTTCATGCCTCGACCAGCGGTTTTTCCACCACCGGCAGCATGACCACGTCCCACACGCTTTCGGCTCTTGTACTTACCGGCCCTTTTGTTCAAGTCATTGAGGTTCATGCGAGTGTCACTCCCCTCAGTTTCTCCACCTGCTCGTTGGTACGCATGCGCAGGAGCCCCTCCAGGGTCGCCTTGACCACATTCAGGGGATTGTTGCTACCGTACTGTTTGGTCAGGACATCCTGAACCCCGACACATTCGAGCACGGCACGGGCCGATGCTCCGGCGATCACGCCAGTTCCAGGTGAAGCGGGCACCATCTTCATGCGAGCGGTACCTGCGGCACCCAGCACCTCATGACAGATGGTCGTTCCCTTGAGGGGAATCTTGTGCATCTTGGCGCGCGCATCCTTGAACGCTTTCTCGAGCGCTCCCTGAACTTCCTTGGCTTTGCCGAATCCAACGCCAACGGTGCCCTTCTTGTCCCCGAGTACCACGAGGGCACTGAAGGACATACGACGACCACCTTTGACCGTTGCAGCGACTCGATTGATCTTGACGACCTTTTCCTCGTAGCGTGGGCCATCGTCTTCACGACCACCGCGGCCACCACCACGGCCACCGCCGCGACCACCACGACCGCCACGGCCACCGCCGCCGGCTCCACGACCGCCACCGGCACCGCCACCACGACCGCCACCGGCACCGCCGCCACGACCGCCACCGGCACCGCCGCCACGACCGCCGCCGCCACCGGCACCACGACCGCCACCGCCGCCACCTCGTCCAGCACCACCGGCAAATCCGCCGCCGCCACTACTGGCTCTCGCGGGTTCTGGGGCTGCTGGCGGAGCGGCGTTCGCGGGCGCAGATTCTGCAGGAGCGGAACTAGCCGCTGCTGGGGTCGCTGCTGGGGTCGCCGGATCCTCAGTTTTCTTTTCTTCTTCGGACATACCTTAGACCTCGATGCCTTCCTTGCGGAGAGCCTCGGCAACTGCCTGGACCCGCCCGTGATATTTGTATCCATTACGATCGAAACTGAGCCGGGAAATTCCCTTCTCCTTCAATCGCGTCGCCAGAAGGGTCCCCACTGAGGTGGCACCCTCGACGTTTCCGGAGCTGGCAGACATTCCTTCGCGGACATCCTTGGCCATCGAAGACGCACTGACGAGAGTGACTCCAGTGAAGTCGTCGATCGCCTGACAGTAGATGTGCTTGGCACTCCTGTAGACGGTCAATCTCGGTCGATCCGATGATCCCTTGAGGTTCTTGCGGATGTGCTGACGTCTGCGCTTGCGCCGCACCAATTTCTTTTTCGTTGCTTGCATCTTGTATTACTCCCGTGGCCTACGAGCCGAAGCTCTTCGCCTGTTTGCGACGGACCACTTCGTCGCTATATCTGATCCCCTTGCCCTTGTAAGGCTCAGGAGGACGGACCGCGCGTACTACAGCAGCGAATTGTCCGACCTTCTGCTTGTCCAGTCCGCGTGCCACAACCCTGGTGGGCTCGGGACACTCGCACTCGACTCCATCGGGCAACTGAATCTCTACTGGATGACAGAATCCGATGCTGAGAACCAGTTTCTTACCCTGGACCTTTGCGTTGTAACCGACCCCGACGATGTCGAGAGTCTTGCTGAATCCTTCGGTCACACCGACGACCATGTTCTGGACCAGTTGCCTGGCGGTTCCATGCATCGTTCGGGCAATCCGCTCATCGGATCGCTGGGTGAAGGTGACCTGATTTTCCACGACAGCCATTCCAACGGAAGGATGGCAGTCCCAGGAGATCTCGCCCTTTGGACCCTTCACGCTGACCTGGTCTCCGGCCACTGCAACAGTGACTCCGGAAGGAATCAGAACCGGTTTTTTTCCTAGCCTGGACATCTTTCCCCTCCTAGTACACGCAGCAGATGACTTCGCCACCCACGTTGTGCTGACGAGCCTCGTTATCGCTGAGAATTCCCCGTGAAGTCGAGACCACCATGATCCCTTGCCCTTCCCGGACGACCGGCAGATCCGCAACGGAACTGTATACACGGCACCCGGGACTGGAGACGCGGTCGATCTTGCGGATCACCGTTTCCCCTTCAGGACCATACTTCAACTGGATGGTGATCTCCTTGCTTGGAGTCTCACCCTGCACCTCGAACTCGCCGATGAAGCCCTCCCGCTGGAGAGCCAGCAAGATCTGCTCCTTGATTCTGGAGTAGGGTGCGCGCACGGAAGGGCGCCCGAGGGCATTGATATTGCGGATTCTCGTCAAGAGATCTGCAATCGGATCAGTCATACTCATTCTTGTGGTCTCCTTCGCTCCTGGTGCGACATGCACACTGGTGAGCCATGGGATCTAATGAAAACTATTACCAACTAGCCTTACGAACGCCTGGGATCTCTCCCTTGGAAGCCATGGTACGGAAGCAAATCCGGCAGATGCCGAACTTCCTGTAATAGGCTCGTGGACGACCGCAAAGTTGACAACGATGGTACGCCCTAGTCGAAAACTTGGGCGTCAACTTCTGTTTATTGATCAGGGCTTTTCTCGCCAAAGCCGTGCCTCTTATTTCTTCTTGAACGGGAAGCCGAACTGCGACAGCAGAAAAAGCGACTTCTCGTCATCTGAATTGTTGATGGTGATGCAGATATTCATACCCTGCAGAAATTCGACATCGTCAACTCTCAGTTCGGGAAAGACCAGTTGATCGGTCAGGCCCATCGAGTAGTTCCCTCTTCCATCAAAGGCGGTTGACGACACCCCGCGGAAATCTCGAACCCTTGGAAATACTACCGAGATTAATCTATCCAAAAACTCGTACATGCGGGCACCACGAAGGGTGACCTTGCAACCGATGGCGTTCCCCTCCCTGAGGTGGAAGTTTGCGATCGATTTTTTGGCCCGTGTTTCTACTGGACATTGGCCAGTGATGAGAGCCAGTTCTGCAGTCGCAGCCTGGATGCGCTTCTTGTTCTCGAGCGCTTTTCCGATTCCACGGTTGACGACGATCTTCTGCAACTTGGGGAGGCGCATGGCATTCTTGATGCCGTACTCCTCTCGCAACTTGGCAAGGATCTCATCTTCGTATTTCTTCTTCAATCTTGACATCTTTTATCCCGCCCCAGCTATGCCGGGTCTCCACTACGGGCAGCTACCCGAGTTTTCTTGCCACTGCCGTCTACCTTCATGCTTACTCTTGTCGGCTTACCGGACTTCGGATCGACCAGCATCACATTCGAGATGTGCACTGCTGCCTCGAGTTGAATCCGACCACCTTGTGGGTGCTTCTGGCTCTTCCGGAGGTGCTTGTAGACCATGTTGACGCCCTGAACGACGATCCGTCCAGCACCTCGATCTACTCTCAGCACCTTGCCGCGCTTGCCTTTGTGCGCACCGCTGACGACCTCGACCAGGTCATCGCTTTTCAGCCGGGACATCGTACTCGCCTCTCTCTGGCCTCAAACCACTTCTGGTGCGAGGCTGATGATCTTCATGTAGTTCTTTTGACGGAGCTCCCGTGCCACAGCACCGAAGATCCTCGTACCCTTGGGGTTTCCGGCTTCATCGACCACAACTACTGCATTTCGGTCAAATCGTACATAGGATCCATCTTTTCGGCGAATCCTTTTCTTCGTACGAACGATGACACTCCGGATCACAGCGCCCTGTTTGATTTCACTGGTAGGAAGAGCCTTCTTCACCGAACAGATGATGACGTCTCCCACATCCGCGAACTGACGCTTGCTGCCACCGAGCACCTTGATGCACATCACTTTTTTGACGCCACTATTGTCAGCGACATCGAGTCTGGTTTGCATCTGAATCATGCGTCACCATCTTCAACGACTTCTGGCGTCATCTCCTGAGGAGTCGGCGCGTCGTCTCTCGGTGCCATGCGGACGATCCTCTTCAGGTTCCAACGCTTCAGTTTCGACAACGGACGGCACATCTCCAGCTCAACCAGGTCGCCGACTGCGGCTTCACTGGCTTCGTCATGTGCGTAGTACTTGGTGTGCTTGCGAACGTACTTGCGGTACTTCGTATGCTGGACCAAGCGCTCTGTCTTCACGACCAAAGTCTTCGCCATCGAATCACTCACGACGATACCCTGAACACACCTAGGCGACTTGCGCGCAGGGGCGTCTGAGTTCACATCCTGAGCGACGGTTTCCTCGCTCATCATCAGGCCTCCAGATTCGAGGAGCCATCACGCTCCAACGTACGCTCTCGCAGAACTGTGTTCATGCGGGCGATGTCCTTGCGCATTTCTCGGATCTCTCCGGCGCGCTGAGTCTCTTCATTGGCTGCCTTGAAGCGGATCTTGAAGAGACCTTCACGTCTCTTACGAATCTCGATGGTGAGATCCTCATCCGGAAGCTGCCTGAATTCACTAATCTTCATACCGTCGGCCTCCTGCCGACCATTCTCGTTGCCAGACCCAACTTGTGGGCCATCCGGTTGCAAGCGAGACGAGCGGTTTCCATCGGTGCTCCCTGTATTTCGTAAAGAACCTGACCGGGGCGAACCACTGCAGCCCAGAACTCTGGCTCTCCCTTTCCCTTTCCCATCCGCGTTTCAGCGGGGGTCGAGGTAATCGGCTTGTCGGGGAAGATCCGGATGTGGACCCTACCCGCACCTGCCAGGGCACGGTTTCCAGCGATACGAGCCGCCTCGATCTGGCGAGCCTTGATCCAACCCGGCTCGATGGCCATCAGGCCAAACTCACCGATGTGGACAAAGTTCCCACGGGTAGCGTGTCCGCGAACTCGTCCGCGGTGGACTTTTCTACGCTTGACGCGCTTGGGCATCATCGCCATGACGTCCGCTTCCCTTCTTCTTCTGGTTCATCACTTCACCTCGGTACACCCAGGCCTTGACCCCGATGATTCCATAGGTGGTCTTCGCCTCGGCGAAACCATAGTCCACATCTGCTCGGATGGTCGACAGTGGAATGCTGCCCTCGGATGTCTGCTCGGTCCGAGCGATCTCGGCACCACCCAAACGACCCGAAAGCATCAACTTCACGCCTTTGGCTCCCGACTCCATCGTGACCCGCACCATCTGCTTGAGCACCCGACGGAAGGGCATCCTGCGACGAATTTGGTCCGACACGTTTTCAGCCAGTAACTGGGCATTCAGATCGGGGTTCGGGACCTCAACGATGTTGAGACGCACATCCGCTTCTTTACCAATGATGTGCTGCAAGTCTTCACGGAGCTGCTCGACCTTGGCTCCGCGCTTTCCGATGACCACTCCCGGGCGTGCAGCATGCAGATGAATCGTCACCTGATTACCACTTCGCTCAATCTCGATCTCGGGGATCCCCGCAGAAAAGTGCTCGTGTTTGATGAAGTTACGGATCCGCTGGTCCTGAACCAATAGCGCACCGAAATCCCTCTTGTTGGCGTACCAGCGCGAGGACCAGTTTCTGGTGATCCCGAGGCGCAGGCTAGTTGGTCTGACCTTATGACCCATTGGAGCTAGCTCCCCTTCTTCGCGGCAACGCCGGCTTCCCCGCGGTCCGCGAGGATGATGTTGATATGTGAAGATCGCTTGAGGATTGGAAATGCCATTCCTCGGGCGCGTGGGCGCCAGCGCTTCATCGTCGGACCTTCATTGATCGTGGCACGCCAGATCACCAGATTTTCCGGGTTGGCGCCGCCTTCCTGGATCGCATTGTGTAAAGCCGACTTGATCACCTTGGCGATCATCGGTGCCGCACGTCGATCGCTGAATTTCAGCATATCCAGGGCACCCTCAACCGGCATGTTGCGTACCTGATCGACCACATAACGAGCTTTTCGCGCGGTGATCCGCGCGTATTTGTGACTCGCCTTGTATTCCATGACCATCGGTCCCTCACCTCGGGGTTTTCCAGTGCGTTGGCACCGGATCCCGATCGAAACTACTTCTTGCCGTGACTCCCCAATTTGCGAGTCTGGCTGAATTCTCCCAATTTATGTCCCACCATGTTTTCAGTGACCTTGACCGAATTGAAGATCTTGCCGTTGTGGACAAGAAAGGTCTGGCCAACGAACTCGGGGCAAATGGTACATGCCCGAGACCATGTCTTGATCGGTTCAGTCGATCCAGCATCGATATTCTTCTGCACTTTTTTCAGCAGTTTCAGGTCGATGTAGGGTCCCTTTTTTAGAGATCTACTCATGATTATTTCTTCTTCCGATTACGGACGATGCTCTTGTTACTGGCTTTTCCACGACTACGGGTCTTGCCACCCTTGGAAAGACGTCCGGTAGCGGAACAGGGGTGACGTCCCCCTGCAGTCCGGCCTTCTCCTCCACCCATCGGGTGGGCAACGGGGTTCTTTGCAGTACCCCGCACCTTGGGCCGACGACCGAGCCAACGAGAACGACCCGCTTTACCCAGCTTTACGAGACTGTGATCCCCATTGCCAACGGCGCCCACCGTGGCACGACAGGCAGAGTTGACCTGGCGGATCTCTCCGGAAGGCAAGGAGAGCACAGCGACCTTGCCCTCACGGGCGAGCAACTGTGCACCTCCACCTGCGGAACGGACCAACTTGGCGCCCTGACCCGGGACCATCTCGATGTTATGAATCGTAAGACCGACCGGGATATCCGAGAGACTCAGGCTGTTTCCTGGCTTCGGATCCGAGCCGGGTCCAGAACTCAACATCATTCCCACCTCAAGCCCTTTCGGGGCCAAGATGTAACGCTTCTCACCGTCGACGTAATGAAGCAATGCGATGCGAGCGCTGCGATTGGGATCGTACTCAATGGTCGCAACCCGGGCTGGAATGCCATCCTTGGTGCGCCGGAAGTCGATCCTTCGATAGAGGCGTTTGTGACCACCTCCTCGATGCTTCGATGTGATATGCCCCTGATTGTTGCGCCCTCCAGTCTTGTGGAGAGGCTCACAGAGGGACTTCTCGGGTTTCTTTGCCGTGATCTCCTTGAAGTCGGAGACCGAGGCATTTCTGCGACCCGGAGTCGTTGGTTTGTACTTGCGGACACCCATGCGGTCCACATCTCCTTCGCCAATCAATGGATCGGCTCTCGAGTTTCTCGGCCAGGACCCTCTTCAAGCCGGGGGTCCACACCATGTTCATCTGACTGGGGCCAACGTGGCCACGTCAGGAGCGATTAGAGCAGGTCGATCTCGAACCCCGGCTCCAGGGTCACGAACGCCTTCTTGAATGCACTGGTAAATCCGATCGACCGTCCGACTCTGCGGCGCTTGCCGTTTTGCATGACAGTGTTCACCTTGCGCACCTTGACATCGAAAATCTTTTCCACCGCTTCTTTGATCTCGATCCGATTGGCAGTCTTCGCCACCTTGAACGAGTAAGCGTTGTTCTTCTCGACCTGGAAGGTGCTCTTCTCGGTGATGACGGGCTTGACGATGATCGTATGCGGATCCTTCATTTCGAAATCTCCTCACCGAAGTTGGTTTTTTCCCGGTTCTGAATCTCCTCGAACGCATCCTTGGTCAGCAACAGGTTTTGACACCGAAGCAACGAATGCGCATTGAAATCACAGACAGGCAGCACCTCAACACCTTCAAGATTCCTCACCGATTTCCAGATACTGCGACGCTCTTCCACCGGCATCTCGCTGGAGAGGCCGATCAGGAACGACTTCTGAAAATTCACCGCGGTGGCGAACTTGCGGAAAGGGGAGGTCGAGGGGGCTCCAACGGGGAGCGCTTCGACGATGACGGTCTCGCCGTCGATCAATTTTGACAGGAGTGCGTGGCGCGTGGCGATTCTCCGCTGCTTGCGAGGGAGACCGTAATCATAGGAGCGAGGACGGGGTCCGAAGGCCACTCCACCACCGCGCCAGATGGGAGACTTCTTGCTTCCCGCACGAGCTCGGCCGGTACCCTTCTGGCGCCACGGTTTCCGTGGAGAGCCATGAATCTCGGCGCGAGTCTTGGTGCTGGCTGTACCACGACGCAATCGCCCCTGGTAACGGCGGACCGCTTCCTTGAGAAGCCTGTAGTTGGGGTAATTGGAAACCGTTCCGGGATTGAAGGTCTTCTCTCCCTCTGCCTGGCCATCGGTCCCGAAGTAGGGCACCTTGACCGGATCCAGCGTCTGGATCTCTTTCGGTTTATCGAGTCCGGTGTTCACGGCTCTCGTTCCAATCACTCTGGCTTTTTCGGATCGCCCGAAAAAATCGTTGTTGTGAGTTACAGACTTTCTTCCACCATCAAATAGCTTCCGGGTGATCCCGGAACCGCACCGCAAACGATGAGCAGATTTTGCTCTACATCGCAGTTGACTACCTTCAGGTTTCGCACCTTTACCTTGGCACTGCCCATCTGGCCTGCCATCTTCTTGCCCTTGATCACTCGTCCGGGATCCTGTGACTGTCCGGTCGAGCCGATCGTTCTCTTACTCTTCGAACCGTGACCTTGCGGACCGATGTGATGGTTCCAGCGCTTGACGGTTCCGGCGAATCCTTTTCCCTTGCTGATCCCCTGAACATCCACCTTCTCTACTCCATCAAAGAGTGAGAGATTGAAGTCCTGACCCTCTTCCAGTTCATGACCTTCTTGAGGAGGGATCTCTCGGATCATCCTCTTGGTCTCGCAACCGACCTTATCGAACAGGCCCGCTTTCGGTTTGTTCGGATCCTTGTGGGATGCATCGAATCCCACCTGAAGTGCCTCGTAGCCATCCTTGGCGATGCCTTTGACCTGCAACACTGTGCAAGGCCCGGCCTCGATGAGGGTCACGGGGATCATATTGCCCGATTCATCGAACATCTGGGACATCCCCAGCTTCTTCCCAAGAATCGTTTTTCGTATTCTCTGAGCCACTGGTTCTCCTAGATCTTGATCCGGATGTTCACGCCCGCTGGCATGTTGATCTTCGTAAGGGCATCCATTGTCTTTGAACTCGCTTCGCTGATCTCGATGACACGCTTGTGTGTGCGCATCTCAAACTGTTCACGAGACTTCTTGTTGACATGGGGTGAACGCAGGACGGTGTATCTCTCGATGCGTGTCGGCAAGGGAATCGGTCCGTGGACGCGGGCGCCAGTGCGTTTAGCAGTTTCCACGATGGAAGCAGAAGCTCCATCGAGAACCTTGTGGTCATAGGCTTCCATGCGAATCCGGATCTTGTTCTTTTGCATGAGCGCTCAGTCTCCCGTTCTCCGCACGACTTTGACCGACCGTTTGTCGATCATTGATTTCCTGGTCTTTGCTTCCAGCACACCGGTGCTGAAAGACGCGCATCCTCGTCCATGATTGGACCGAACTGCCGACTTCATCGATCCAGTCCATCGCTCTAGTCGATCGCTCCGACCCAGGAAACTCGTTTAACACACGAGCCTGACACCGTTCGCCATTCCGAACCATTCACCGGTTCGGGGTGACCACGGCACCAATTCGATCCCCAACCTGCCAAAGAGCGTGCCGACCTTCTTCGTCCTGTACCCTGCCGTCGACCGACTCTTCGATGTTGAAACATCGACCGTCGGCACCACAGCAATGAACGAATCGAACCGGACTGAATCTCTCACAGCACTGGATCGCGAAGTTGACGATTGAATCGATGAAGAACTGAAGCGAACTCGAAAAACGAGCCCCTCTGTCATCCGAAACAAATCGACCCCGACGCTCGCGTCTCTTTCCTCGGTCGCCAAGACTCCCACCACCACTGCATTCGCTGCCCCATGAAAAGGGCGAGGGCGGAGTAGGACTGGAAGTTCGAGCACCATCTCTCAAAGCGTGTGATTGTATGAAGTTGAGACGGGCTGTCAACGCCGACAGCACAATTTGGGAAGGATTCTGAGGAAATAAAGGGCACGGGTCCGGCGACCCTCGGATCAGAAGCGGAAGCGCTCCGCCACATTATCTGGAGCGGTCGAGAACCCGATCGGCTCGAGGGAGATCGAGGCCCTGCCCTGCGACAGGGATCGTAATGAGGTGGTGTAGCCGAAGACCTCCGCCAACGGGACTTTTCCGGCGATCTTGCGCAATTCCTGGACCAGATCGACCTTCTCGATCTGGGCCCTACGACGCACCAAATCCTGATGAATCGAGCCGAAGTACTCCTCCGGAGTGGTGACCTGGAAAGACATCAGGGGCTCCAGCAGTAGATCCCC
Organism: Planctomycetota bacterium; assembly: GCA_018694835.1. GTDB lineage: Bacteria > Planctomycetota > UBA8108 > UBA1146 > UBA1146 > QNYK01. The sequence continues at coordinate 17,190 of JABHOG010000038.1, forward strand.
CGCCTTCTTATGGGCGCCCTGGAACGCTTCACGGGCCGCAACGGTCAGGCCCGCCTCTGTCGTCTCCAACATTATCGGAGGCAACTGGACCCTCGCCTGGACCCGGATGAAGGGAAAACCCAGGTCTCCTCCGCCACTGAGGCACGATCGAATCATATCCTCCACTGCCTGGACCCACTCCGCTGCGATGGCCGGAGGTCCCCCGATCCATTCCAGCTCGGCGAGTTCCTCGGCATCTTCTGCCAATGGAGCCAGCGTAACGGTCGCTTCACCGAAGTGATCCTTGCCACCCATCTGCCGCTCGATGCTGACCGTGGCCGAGCCCTCGCACGCCACCGTCTGGCGATACGCAACCCTGGGTTTACCGATGTTTGCATCGACCTTGAAGTCTCTTTCGAGACGGTTTCGTATCACTTCGAGGTGCAACTCTCCCATTCCTGACATCACGAATTGCCCGGTGTCCTTGTTGATCTCCATGCGGAATGTCGGATCCTCTCGTTCGATCCTGCTCAGCACTTCCTGCAACTTGTCGCGATCGTTGCTGGAGCGCGGCTCCACCGCCATCGAAATGACCGTCTCGGGGAAAATGGGCTCCTCCAGCAGCACCTGCTGCTTGGCATCGCATAGGGTATCCCCCGTGCCGCTGAACCTGGGGCCTGTCACGGCGACGATGTCCCCCGCCACGGTTCGATCCAGATTTTCTCGTGAGTTGGCATGCATTCGGTGCATCGAATTGATTCTCTCGCGCTTGCCGGTGCGAGGGTTCATCGCAGTCTTGCCCTTCTCGAGAGATCCCGAGTAGACCCGCATGTAAATCAACTCGCCATGAGGATCGATCTGTACCTTGAAGAGCAAGGCACTGAAAGGTTCATCCTCGGAGCAGGTCACCGAGATCGGATCGCCATTGGATGGCTTCCGCGCCGAGATCGGGCCCAAGTCCGCGGGCGCAGGAAGGTAATGCACCACCGCGTCGAGCAGTGGCTGAATACCCTTGTTTCCGAGAGCGCTCCCGGCCAGTACTGGAACCCATCGTCGAGCGATGGTGCCGGAACGAATCGCAGCGCGAAGTAACTCATCAGGCACCGGCTCACCCTCGATGACCTTTTCCATCACACCTTCGTCATGATCAGAGACCATCTCCAGCAGTTCAGAGCGGTACAGTTCTGCAGTCTCCTCCATCTCGGGCTCGATGTCCGATTCGATCACGTCAGCGCCGAGGCTCTCCTCATCAAAGGAGAACTGTCGCATCGTGACCAGGTCGATCACTGCCCGGAATTCCGATTCAGTTCCCACAGGAATATTGAGAGCCAGCAACTGACAGGAGAGTCCATCGGAAACATGATCCAGGACGCGGTAGAAATCTGCGCCCACACGATCCAGTTTGTTGATGAATGCGATTCGGGGAACCTTGTAGTGATTCGCCTGACGCCAGACCGTTTCAGATTGAGCCTGCACACCTGCGACTCCACAAAACACCCCGATCGCACCATCCAGAACCCGAAGGGATCGCTCCACCTCCGCGGTGAAATCCACATGGCCCGGGGTATCGATGAGGTTCATCACGCATGGACCCCATTCAAAGGTAGTCGCAGCGCTGGTGATGGTGATCCCTCGCTCCTGCTCTTCGACCAGCCAATCCATGTGAGCACTGCCGTCGTGAACCTCTCCCATCCTGTACTCCTTGCCGGAGTAATAAAGGAAGCGCTCCGATACGGTGGTCTTCCCCGCATCGATATGAGCAATGATCCCTATGTTTCGGATGGGTTTTTTCATCGTCTCAATTCTGCTGGTCTGCCAGGCTGTAAGGCCAGTCTCGGGTGGGATTCTGAGGTAATCAGGCACTTCTCTCAAGCGAAGCATCTTGCGGCGACCCGGATGAAAAACACCCTCTCGCCCATAAGAAGGCGAGAGGGTGATCTAACCCGTTACTTGGTGATCGAGTCCAGTGCCACAAAAGTGAGCGAAATCGCCTCAGGGGCACCTTACCAGGCGTAATGCGCGAACAGTTTGTTGGCTTCAGCCATCTTATGGGTATTTTCGCGCCAGGTGACCGAGGCCCCCTCACGACGGTACGCCTGCGCCAGTTCATCGGCGATGCGCTCAGCCATCGGCTTACCCCCACGACCCCGACAGGTATCGATGATGGTCCGGATCGCCAGTGCCTGGGCACGACGACGGCTCACCTCGATGGGCACCTGATAGGTCGCACCACCGACTCGACGTGATCGCACTTCAACTTGCGGCATCACGTTTTGCAACGCTGCAAGGAATGTATCCAGCGGATCGCTGTCAGTGATCTTCTTGGCGAGGAGATCCATCGCTTCATAAAAGATGGTGCAGGCCACAGCTTTCTTGCCATCCCACATCAGCCGATTGATGAACTTCGTCACCACCATGCTATTGAAACGAGGATCCGGCTTCTGGAACCGCTGAGTTGAGCGGAACTTCTGCTTCGCTACCTTGTTTTTTTTCTTTGCCAAAGGAGGCTCCTGCTTTACTTCTGTTTCTTGCCGTATTTGGAACGGCCTTGCTTACGGTCATCGACACCTGAGCAATCGAGTGTTCCCCGAACGATATGATACCGAACTCCCGGTAGATCCCGGACTCGTCCACCTCTCACCAAAACAATCGAGTGCTCCTGCAAGTTATGGCCTTCGCCGCCGATGTAAGCAGTGATCTCCTTGCCGTTAGAAAGGCGCACGCGGGCCACCTTTCTCAACGCCGAGTTCGGCTTCTTCGGGGTCTGGGTTTTTACCTGCAAGCAAACACCTCGACGCTGCGGACATGAGTCCAGCACCGGGGAATTACTCTTGTTCTTCTGCTTCTTACGGCCCTTGCGGACCAACTGATTAATCGTCGGCATACCTACTCGATTTCACCTGGATGCGGACCCGCTCGAAAACAATCTCGAGCGCGGCCTCGCATGGTACCCTTACTGGACTTCTTCATCTCCTGATTTTGACTCTTCTTCGCCAGGGATCTCCGAAATTTCCCCGCTTCCTGTCGATTCCTCGATGCCTTCAGGCGCTGCCTGGGGCTCGATCGTGGTCTCCTCGGCCTGTTCCAGATCGGCACCAGAAGCATCAACAGGCTCTTGTGCGACTGGTACTACCGATTCGGTCACTGCTAGATCGGCTCCGGAATCACCCTCCTCGACGGCGGGGACTTCCTTCGTCTCTACGACTACTTCGGCGCCCAATAGAGCCGAAAGCGGGTCGGTCGAAGCGGCCGGTCCCGAATCTTCTCCCATCAAGAAATCTCTCAATGGATCGCTCGAAACTGCTGGTTTCGCCTTGGTATCGCCGATCAGCACTGGCTCTCTCTTGTCCTTCACCACCGTGGGAGGCTCCGCCAACTTGCGAACTCCCTTGTTGAAGTACAAACGGTACCCCGTTCCTGCGGGGATCATTTTTCCCATGATCACATTTTCCTTGAGCCCGACCAGGGTGTCCTTCTTGCCGCTGAGTGCGGCTTCGGTCAACACCTTGGTGGTCTCCTGGAAACTCGCAGCGGAGATGAAACTGTCAGAGTTCACTGCAGCTTTGGTAATCCCCTGAAGCATCGGCTCTGCGGTCGGAGGCATCTTGCCCTCCTCCACCAGGTCAGAGCAGATCTTTTTGAATCTATGGCGGTCGATAAGCGTGTCGGGCAGCAAGTCACTGTCTCCCGGTTCAACAACATTCACATTCCTCATCATCTGAGAGACGATGGTTTCGATGTGCTTGTCATTGATGGTTACGTTCTGCGACAGGTATACCCCCTGCACCTCTTCGATCAGGTAGCGCTGCACCTCTGCAGCACCCTCGATTCGAAGGATATCCTTGGGAACCTTGTCTCCGTCTGTAAGCGGTTGACCATGCACCACCTCGTCACCCTTGGTGACGCGGAAGTGTTTTCCAGGTGGAATCACATGCTCGTAAATTTCGCCTTCGGGGGTGACCACGTTAATGATCGCCTTACCGCGCTTCTTCTCGCCCATCTCGATGCTGCCGTCCACTTCGGCAATCACCGCCGGATTCTTCGGCTTTCGAACCTCGAAGATTTCCGTCACTCGGGGTAGACCTCCAGTGATGTCCTGGGTACCGGTGATCTCTCGGGGGGATTTAGCCAGCAAGTCTCCAGGCTGGACGGTATCTCCATCTCCGACCTGGATGAAGGCGCGTTCCGGCACCGGGTACGCCGCCAGGATCTGTCCCTTGGACTCGTTCCGGATGACAATCTGCGGATGCAACTCTCCCTTGTGCTCGAGAATCACCCGACGATCCAGGTTGGACACCGGGTCCTTCTCGACCTTGAGGGTTGCCCCTTCCACGATGTCTTCGTAATCCACAACTCCGGCCACGTCTGCGAGGATCGACAGGGAGTGGGGATCCCAATCGTAAAGGATTCTGCCCTTCTTCACCGCTTCCCCATCCTTCACGTGAAGGATGGCACCAAGTTGAAGTTCATGAGAGTCCAGCAACTTGCCATCTTTGTTCACGATGGCCATCGCTGCTCGGCGACTGAGCACTACCTCATCACCACTCTTGCTGGTGACATGAGTGGTCTCCCGCAACTCGACGATACCCGCACGAGAAGCCTTGATGGTCGCTTCTTGCACCGACTTGGATGCCACTCCACCGATGTGGAAGGTCCGCATCGTTAACTGCGTCCCAGGCTCCCCGATGGATTGCGCTGAAATGATTCCAACCGCAATACCCTGCTCAACTTGTTTACCTGTCGAGAGGTCCATGCCGTAACAGTGTGCGCAGGATCCGAGGGTCGCATTACAGGTCAACGGACTTCGTACCAAAATCTTCTCGTGACCCAGCTCTTGAATCCGATTCGCGATTTCGAAGGTAATCAGGCCATTGACTCCGATCACAACTTCACCAGTAATCGGATCCTTGATTTCCGCAACGGAGGTTCGTCCTCGAATTCTTGCAGCCAGTGGAATCGCTTCCTTGTCTCCACGCTTCATAGCCTTCTTGGAGAGCCCGTTACTGGTACCGCAATCAGAACTGGTGATCACCACGTTCTGGGCCACATCCGCAAGTTTCCTGGTCAGGTAACCCGAGTCAGCAGTCTTCAGCGCAGTATCTGCCAGTCCCTTTCGAGCACCGTGAGTCGAGGAGAAGTACTCGAGAACACGAAGACCTTCGCGGAACGATGCCTTGATGGGAGTCTCGATGATCTCACCAGAAGGCTTGGCCATCAGGCCTCGCATTCCAGCGAGTTGTCGAATCTGCGTAACAGATCCTCGAGCACCCGAATCGACCATCACGTGGATCGGATTGACGTATGAATCTCCCGGAGTGCTGTCCTCCTCGAGTTTCTTCATCAACATGTCACCCACCGCATTGGTGGTGTTTGTCCAGCGGTCAATGATCTGACTACGACGTTCGTCGTTGGTGATCACTCCATCTTGGTGACGTTTCTGGATCGCATCAACCTGGGCCTGAGTGGCTTCGATATGGGCGAACTTTCCTTCGGGCATCCGGAGGTCGTCAGAACTGAAGGACAGTCCAGAACGAGTCGCGGCCTTGAATCCGAGGTCCTTCATCTCATCGAGGAATCGCAAGGTAGCTCTTCTTCCAAGAATCCGGAAGCAATCTGCGATGGCCGCCTTCAGATCCTTCTTCGCCAGAGCGTAGTTGTAGAAGGGCATGTCAGGGTGCCCGAGAAGATCATTGAAGATGATCCGGCCAGGTGAAGTGGTATGGAATCCGTGCTCATCCGGCTGCTGTTCCTTGCCATGCGGGCTAAAGACCACTTTCCCCTCTGGCAGTCTCACCTTGATGGTAGCGTGACCATGGACCTTGTTGGCGCCCATAGCGGTATGAACTTCTGCAGTGCTAGAAAAGCGGATCTCGTGACCCTTCATCTCTTCCTTGGCGATGGTCAGGTAGTAACACCCCATCACGATATCCTGTGAAGGCGCGATGAGCGGGTTGCCGTGCGCAGGAGAGAAGATGTTGTTGGTCGACAACATCAGGTTCTGCGCTTCCAGTTGAGCCTCGACGGAAAGAGGCAGGTGAACCGCCATCTGGTCTCCATCAAAGTCCGCATTGAATCCTTCACAAACGAGAGGATGAACGAGGATCGCGTTTCCTTCGATGAGAACAGGCTCGAACGCCTGAATCCCCATCCTGTGCAGGGTCGGTGCACGGTTCAGCAGCACCGGGTGCCCCTCAGTCACCTCTTCAAGGATGTCCCAGACCTCATCGTCCTTGCGCTCAAGCATCTTCTTTGCGCTCTTGATGGTGTCTGCGTATCCCAACTCCTTCAAACGACGGATGATGAAGGGCTGGAACAACTCGAGAGCAATCTTCTTGGGTAGTCCACACTGATGAAGTTTCAACTCTGGACCGACCGCGATCACCGATCGCGCCGAGTAATCGACTCGTTTACCGAGCAGGTTCTCGCGGAATCGACCCTGCTTTCCCTTGATCATGTCTGTCAGGGATTTGAGTGGTCGATTGTTCGATCCCAGCACTGGTCGGCGGCATCTGTTGTTGTCGAACAGAGCATCCACCGAGTGCTGAAGCATCCTTTTTTCGTTACGAATGATCACCTCGGGGGCGTTCAGATCGAGCAACTTCTTCAAGCGGTTGTTGCGGTTGATCAGACGACGGTAGAGGTCATTCAAATCGCTGGTCGCAAAATTTCCACTCTCCAGTAGAACTAGCGGGCGAAGGTCTGGCGGAATCACCGGAACCGCTTCCAGGATCATCCACTCCGGCTTGTTACCAGAGTTGAGGACGGTCCGGACGATCTTCAGGCGACGAATCAGTGCCACTCGCTTCTGCTTGGAACGAGTATTCTCGTACTCCTCCTTCAGTTCCTCGAAGAGTGAGTTCAACTCGAGGCGATTGATCATGGTGCGAATCGCTTCAGCGCCCATGTCAGCCTCGAATGAATCCCCGTACTTCTCTCGGGCGAAGCGGTACTCCTCTTCGCTGAGAAGGCCCTTCTCCTTGAGCGGAGTATCACCCGGGTCGATCACCACATAGTCCTGGTAATAGATCACTCGTTCGAGATGAGTGGTCTTCATGTCAAGAAGGTTACCCAGTCTCGAAGGCATCGCCTTGAAGAACCAGATGTGGACCACCGGTGCGGCGAGATTGATGTGTCCCATCCGCTCGCGACGCACACGCGAGTGAGCCACCTTGACGCCACAGCGGTCACAGATGATTCCCTTGTGCTTGATGCCCTTGTATTTCCCACACGCACATTCCCAGTCTCTCTCGGGACCGAAGATACGCTCGCAGAAGAGTCCATCTTTCTCAGGACGGTAGGTCCTGTAGTTGATGGTTTCAGGCTTCCGAACCTCACCCTGTGACCAGGAGAGGATATCGGTGGGTGAAGCAAGGTGAATGTTGACCGCGCCAAAGTCGTTCACCTTGTCGTAAACAGGTTCATCCATGTTATTGCTTCTTTTCCAGTTCGAGGTTCAGCCCCAGGCCCTTGATCTCGTTGGTCAAAACGTCGAATGAGACCGGAGTTCCGGCCTGCAAACTGTTCTCACCCTTGACCATCGACTCATAGATCTTGGCTCGCCCATCCACATCGTCAGATTTTGCTGTGAGCAACTCCTGCAAGATGTGTGCGGCCCCATAGGCTTCAAGAGCCCAAACTTCCATCTCTCCAAAGCGCTGTCCTCCAAACCTCGCCTTACCCCCGAGCGGCTGCTGGGTGATGAGGGAGTATGGCCCGGTGGCACGCGCGTGAATCTTGTCATCGATAAGGTGATGCAACTTCAGCAGATACATTCTTCCGACGGTGACCTTCTGCTCGAATCTCTCGCCGGTACGTCCGTCATAGAGAACGGATTTACCATCGATGGGGATTCCAGCCTTTTTCATCTCGGCACGAATCTCATCTTCCTTCGCTCCATCGAAAACTGGTGTCACTGCACGATAGCCAAGCTTTTCAGCGGCCCAGCCAAGCTGGGTTTCAAGAATCTGACCGAGGTTCATTCGCGACGGCACTCCGAGCGGATTGAGAATCACCTCAACAGAGGTTCCATCCTCGAGGAACGGTAGATCCTGTCTCGGTAAGATCCGAGAAATCACACCCTTGTTTCCGTGACGTCCCGCCATCTTGTCTCCGACCGACAGATTCCTCTTGGTCGCGACGTATACCTTGACCATCTCGATCACTCCGGGTGCGAGTTCGTCACCCCGGGTGAGTCGATTGACATCACGGTTGCGGATGTCTTCGACCTCTTCCATACGACTGAGGTGCTTGAGCAGCGCAGACTTGATCTGACGGTTCTTCTTCTCCGACGACCCGAGGAACAGATCGGGGTTCAATGCGATCTTGATGGAGTGGACACTGTGAGCGGCATAGAGTTCATCCACCTTGAACACCCGGCCCGTATTGGGATTCCGGGGTGACGATCCGAGGATCGACTTCAGTTCATTGAGCAAGGTGTCGATCTCGAGAACGATTTCCTCGTTCGCCCAGGCTTCCTTCTCTTCCACTTCGGCCTTGATTTTGCGGCGTTCAGCATCATCCAGGTCACTTCTCCTGGAGAACTTCTTCGAATCGATGACCACACCTTCGACTCCGGAAGTCACGGTCAAGGACTCGTTCTTCACGTCCTCTCCCGCTCGACCGAAGATCGCATGAAGAAGTTTCTCCTCGGGTGACAGTTCGCTCTTCGATTTCGGGACGACTTTACCGACCAGGATATCTCCATGAGAAACTCTGGTACCGGTCTTGACTATTCCTTCTTCATCGAGCTTTGCCAGCACTCGTTCCGAGACATTAGGAATATCACGGGTGAATTCCTCACGCCCCAATTTGGTCTCACGGACCTCGATTTCGAACTCGTCGATGTGAATCGACGTGTAGATGTCTTCACGCACCAGTTGCTCACTGACGATGATGGCATCCTCGAAGTTGTAGCCATCCCATGACATGAAGGCCACCAGGATATTCCGGCCCAGCGACAGGATTCCATTCTGGGTTGCCGCTCCATCGGCGATCACTTCGCCTTCTTCGACCACGTCGCCCAGATTCTTACAGGGACGCTGGTTCTGACAGGTTCGCTCATTGAGGCCGCGATATTTCCTCAGCTGGTAACGCTCGCCATCCACTTCGATGTGAGTCGAATCCACCGAGGTCACGGTGCCAGAATTGGGAGAACGCAAGACCATCCCGGAGTACCGAGAAACATGTTCTTCCATGCCGGTTCCCACCAGTGGAGGGTCGGTTCTCAGCAGCGGAACCGCCTGACGCATCATGTTCGATCCCATCAGGGCACGGTTAGCATCGTCGTGCTCGAGGAAGGGGATCAACGCAGCCGAGACTCCAATCAGCTGCTTGGACGAGACGTCCATCAACTGGATCTTGGACGGTTCGACCATGATGAATTCACCGTTGAGGCGGGCCAGCACCAGGTCTCCGAGCAATTGGCCAGATTCATCTACCGGAGTGTCTGCCGGAGTCAGGTATTGGTTTTCCTCTTCATCCGCACGCAAGAACTTGACCGAGGATGCGTCGATCTTCGCCTTACCATCTTTGACCTGGAAGTATGGTGTGATGAGGAATCCATACTCGTCGATGGTCGCGAACACAGCGAGACTGGAAATCAGGCCAATGTTGGTTCCCTCGGGAGTTTCGATGGGACAGATCCGACCGTAGTGAGAGATGTGTACATCTCGCACCTCAAAACCGGCCCGCTTCCTGTTCAATCCACCAGGACCGAGCGCACTCAGGCGCCTCTCGTGAGTCAACTGCGATAGCGGATTGGTTTGGTCCACCACCTGCGAGAGCTCACCTCGACCGAAGAAGAAATCCACTGACGACGAGATCGTCTTGGAGTTGATCACCGACCTTGGAGTCAGGTTTTCCGGCTCCATCATGCTCATCCGCTCCTGAACGGTACGCTTGAGCTTGAGGAATCCTTTTCGCATCTCTTCGCCGGCGAGTTCCTCGATGGTGCGAACACGACGGTTTCCGAGGTGATCGATATCGTCCAGTTTCCCCATTCGATCGCGCAATTTGAAGATGTATGCGATCGATTCGAGAATGTCTTCCTTCTGAATCGTTTGCTCCGACTCCGGAATCGCCAGACCAAACTTCCGATTGATGCGGAAGCGGCCGACACGACCCAGACGATACTTGTTCTGATTGTAGAACTTGTCGAAGAACAGTTCCCTGGCCTTGGCCGCCTGCGGCGGGTTTCCAGGGCGCAAGCGCTGGTAGATCTTGATCAGCGCATCTTCGTAGTCGACCGAGTTATCTTCCTTGAGAGTCTTCAACACCAGGTCGTCGTATTTTTCAGGAAGCACCTTGAAGGAGTTCTTACCCCCACGCTTGGCGGTCATGTCCTCGGAGAAGAGTGCCTTCAGGAAGGTCTCGGTGAATACGTCTCCCGTCGGAAGCAGGATCTCTCCGGTTTCCGCATCGACGATATCTTCAGCGCTGACTCGACCGTTCTTGATCCCCTCGACTTCCTCACCGAGCAGGTTATCGATGCTCTTGAGGCTTCCCACCTTGACGGTTTCAACCGGGTAGAAGAGTTCAAGGATGGCAGTCGAGGAACCATATTCCTCGTTCATCGCACGCAGCAGCATGGTGGCCGGGAATTTCCCGCTCTGGTCGATTCGAACCGTCAATGCACCTTTCTTGGTCACATTGAATTCGACCCAGGATCCTCGCTCCGGAATGATCCTGGCCGAGTGCAGCCTGACATCACCGGTATGAATTTCTTCACTGAAATCGACTCCTGGAGAACGGTGCAACTGGCTCACGATGACACGCTCGGAGCCGTTGATGATGAATTCCCCGCCGCCAATCATGCTTGGCAGTTCACCGAGGAAGACCTCTTCCTCGACCGATTCACCCTCTTTCTCCATCCGAAGGCGGATCTTGAAGGGTGTGCCGTAGCTCAACTTGAGTTGACGACATTCATCGATCGTGTAGCGCGGCCGCCCGAGGTCATATCCCAGGTAAGTCAGGGAGATGGTGCCGTCGTAACTTTCGATCGGAAATATCTCACGAAGAATCGATTCCAGACCGATATTATCCCTGTCAGCCCAATGCACATCGGCCTGCAAGAACTGTGAATAGGCATTCATCTGCAATTCCATTAGATTTGGAATCGGCACAGTACGAATACCGCCTCCGAAGACCTTGGTCTCCATGCTGCCTCACTTTCGATTTCTGAACACGACTCCCACCTGATCGGTAAGAATCCGTCCGTCCCATCCGGCGCCAGCGAAATGACCCGTCGACGATCTCATCGACAATCTCGCTGATACTCGTGTACCTTCGTGTCGGGAATCAAATCCCGAGCGATGGCGATACTGCGACAGCCCGTTGACAGCTGTCCGGGACAGAACTGGGAATCTACCAGCCGAAGGCTCCCCCCTCGGCATACCACTGATTCCCGGAGTCCCGGAGGCGCGCTCCTCGCTCGGGCGACACCCCCGCACTCATTCGTTTGCAAAATAACCCGTCAATTCAATCGATCCATCTCGCCCAGACGCCAAAGAGCGCCTGGACGAGAATCGATCGAATTCACCCGTCGAAAGTCTACTTGATTTCGACGGTGGCTCCGGCGTCTTCCAGCTCTTTCTTGAGCTTCTCGGCGTCCTCCTTGGAGGCACCTTCCTTGACAGCCTTCGGTGCGCTTTCCACCAGGTCCTTCGCCTCTTTGAGGCCCAGACCTGTGATGCTTCGAACAGCCTTGATGACGGGAATTTTCTTGTCGCCGATGGCGGCAAGAATCACGTCAAACTCGGTCTGCTCAGCAGCCTCTTCACCACCATCGCCTCCGGCTGCCGCCATCATGGACATTCCCATCGGCATTGCAGCAGCGGCGGTGACACCAAATTCGTCTTCGAGGACATCCTTGAGCTCAACCAGCTCCATCACATTGAGCACTTTGATGCTCTCCACGATGGATCCGACATTTTTGCTCGGCGGGGCCTTCTCCGTCTCGGTGGCAGCTTCATCCGACATGGCAGCTACTCTCCTTCTTTACTTTGCTTGTCTGCGATCGCCTGCAGCACACCGGGAACTCCGGTGAGTAGGTTCTGGGAAATAGCGACCAGGCTCGTCAGCGGTCCGGCAATCGCAGAAACGACAGCTGTACGTGTTTCCTGGACACTTGGCATTTGCACTAATCGTTCGGCTTCGGCGGGCCCCAAGGCCTCGCCTTCCAGCATGCCGCCCTTGAGCGCCATGACCTTGCCGTTCTTCCTTCTCCATCCCGCAATCGACTTGCTAGCGGTAATGGCATCGGCTTCCCCAAGCACTAGAGCAAGGGGACCCGCATAGGTCTCATCCGGAAATTCTGTCCCGCGGTCGGCAAACACTCTGCGAAGAATGGAATTCTTCACAACCCCTACCGTCAGGCCCTCGGTACGAAGTTCCTTGCGAGCAGTAAAATCCTCATCTGAGTTCAGACCGGAGAAATCGACAAGGAGCAGATCTCCGGCATTGTCGAGACGCTGACGCAGTTGGTCAGCCATCATGACTTTCAGCCTACGGGCCATGTGGCCCTCCTCTCTCGCTCTCTTGTCTTACTGTCCGCAAATGACGGAAACAGAAGGAGACATGGTTGATTTGATGTGAACTTTTTTCATGTATGTACCCTTGGTCGAAGTGGGCTTCAATTTCTCAACATGCTGGATGAAGGCATCGATATTCTCGGTGAGTTTCGCCGCTTCAAAACTGCGACGCCCCACCGGAGCGTGGATGATTCCACCAGCATCATTACGAAACTCAATCTTCCCTGCGACGAACTCCGCAACAGCCTTGGTAACATCTGTGGTCACCGTGCCACTCTTGGGGGTAGGCATCTTGCCCTGGGGACCCAGCACTTTTCCCAGTTTTCCAACGAATCTCATCATCGAGGGGTGAGCGATGGCGACATCGAAATCGAACCAACCACCCTCCACCTTTTCAGCCAGATCCTTTGACCCGACCTCGATGGCTCCTGCCGCCTTGGCCTCGTCAGCAGCGGGTCCCTCTACGAATGCGATCACCCGGACTTGCTTTCCGATGCCATGCGGAAGCGAAAACGCTCCCCTGACATTTTGAGTGCCTTGCCGTGGATCGATACCAAGACGGATCGCGATCTCGACTGTTTCATCGAACTTGGCCAGTTGGAATCCGCCGAGGATCTTGACTGCTTCGTTCACCGACACTGCAGTTATTGAATCCACTTTCGAGCGATTACCGCCGTGGCGCTTGCTGGATCTTGACATCAGTCCTCCACCTTCACGCCCATGCTACGAGCAGTTCCTTCAATGATCCGCATCGCAGCCTCGATGGTTGCAGCGTTCAGATCATTGATTTTGGTCTCGGCAATCTCTTTCACCTGCGCTGAGGTGATAGTGCCGACCGTCTCGTGCCCTGGGTTATTGGCAGCTTTTTCTGCGCCCATCGCCTTCAGGATGAGTACTGCTGCCGGGGGAGACTTCAGGATGAAATCAAAAGATCGATCGGAGTAAACGCTGATCTCAACCGGGATGACCACGCCTTGCTGGCTGGACGTCTCCGAGTTGAAACGCTGCACGAACTCGCCGATGTTGACACCGTGCTGACCCAGTGCAGGTCCCACCGGTGGAGCAGGGGTCGCCTGCCCTCCCGTTACCTGCAACTTGATCAAGCCGGTTATTTTCTTACTTGCTTTTTTCGCCATGGACTACCATTTCCTGCGGTCTGCGGATCACCCTCCGGAACTTCCGGGGCGAACCTCCCGCATGGATCCCTGTTTCAATTCGGGATCAAGTCTGTTCTACCTGCCAGTATTCCAGGTCCACCGGGGTATCCCTGCCAAAGATGGTAACCATCACTCGCAGTTTTCCCGTCTTCGGGTGGACCTCTTCCACGATGCCCTCGAAGTTTTCGAAGGGGCCATCTTTGACCTTCACCGTATCGTTCTTTTTCACATCGATCTTCAACTCTGGCGGAGCTTCATTCTCGCGTTGCTCCATCATCTCGCGCAACTTGCGCACCTCGTCCGGTGTCATCGGCATCGGCTTGTTACCGACCCCGCCGACGAAGGAACCCACTCCCTGGATATCCCTCAGCAAGTACCAGATCTCCTCGACCAGTTGACACTCCATGAAGAAGTAACCCTGGTAAAGTTTGATCTCTCGAATCTTCTTCTTGCCCTCTTTGATCTCGGTGACCTTTTGTTTCGGAACCACGATGTTCCGGACATAGGCATCGAGCCCCCTGAGGGCCAATGTTTTTTCAACCTTGCGCGAAAGCGTATCCTCGCGGCCATTGGCGACCTTGATGACGTACCATTCGAACGGCAACTCATCCGCCGGGTCCTTGCGTATCTTGGAAGGACTCGAGGTCACCGGGTCTTCATCGGACTCTTCCACCGCTTCGTCAGCCGTAGCGCCAATGTTCTCATCACCTTCGACAATATCTGCAGCTACGGTGTCATCGATCTCTTCTCCCGTTCCTCCGCCTGGCGAGGAACAGTACAGATCGTCAGAAACAGTGGGGTCGGAAACGATCGGATTCATTGGTGGTATATCACCGACTGAAGCGCTTTAAACGCCTGGTCTGCCAGTACGATCCAACCCATGATCACGATACAGGTGACCACCACAACGAAGGAGTTCTTGACGGTTTCTGGTCGTGTTGGCCAGGTCACCTTGTGTTGTAACTCCTGCTCCGTGTCGATCAGGAAATCGCTGACTCGTGGCTGATTGTAATACCAGACTCCACCGAGCAGAAATGGCAGCAGTATCAGTACTGAAATCAAATCCTTGAGCTCGGGACCCCAGTTGATGACAGGCACGGTGAAAACCACATCGGTGCCCCAGCCATTCCCGTCGAACCACTGGGAGATGGAGATGGTCGCATACAGCCCCACAAGAAACAGGATGGAAGCCAAGGCACCACGAGCCCAGCGGCCCTGTCCCTCTTTGTAGAGACGGAAACTCATCTTCGTCCCTTCCCGTTCTTTAGATCTCTGCTGCCAGGCATCGTCGCCTGGATGCTTTCTGGGAGATTCCCTGACCATCAGGGAATCCAACTCACTCAAATTCGGCACTCGACATCCACGAGCGGGACCATTTCGAATTCGATTCTCGATCGCACCAGCAGATTCTCGCTGGTCAGTCATTCTCGCGGGTCAGTCAAGGTTGGCAGGGCAGGAGGGACTCGAACCCACAACCCGCGGATTTGGAATCCGCTGCTCTACCAATTGGAGCTACTGCCCTCCTGACGAACCACTCGAAAAGTCAAATCGAAGTTCAAATCAAAGTTTCCCGTCGCACTCAAAAGTGCTCTCTATCAAATTCTAATCAGGGACGCCGCACCACCTCTGGTCACCCGGAGGTGGTTCGGCGTCCCTCGAAAACCAAAGTAAACCCGAAGGCTACTTCAAGATCTTGCTCACCACTCCCGCTCCGACGGTTTTACCGCCTTCACGGATTGCGAAGCGCAACTGCTCGTGCATTGCGATCGGAGTGATCAACTCAACCTTGATCTTTGCATTGTCGCCAGGCATGCACATGTCTGCCCCGACGACCTCGGTGTTACCAGTCACATCCGTGGTCCTGAAGTAAAACTGAGGACGGTATCCGTTAAAGAATGGAGAGTGCCGTCCACCTTCGTCCTTGGAGAGGATGTAGACCTCTGCCTCGAACTCGGTGTGCGGAGTGATGCTGCCTTTCTTGGCCAACACCTGTCCACGGTGCACTTCTTCCTTCTTGGTACCACGAAGCAGCGCACCGACGTTGTCGCCGGCTTGCCCCTCATCGAGAGTCTTCTGGAACATTTCGACCCCCGTGCAGGTGGTCAAAAGGGTGTCCTTGATCCCGACGATTTCAACTTCGTCACCGGTCTTGAGGATTCCTGTTTCGATACGACCCGTCACCACGGTTCCACGACCTGCAATGGAGAACACATCCTCCACAGGCATCAGGAAGTCCTTGGCGTTGTCGCGTTCGGGAACATCGATGTACTCATCGACGGCTGCCAGCAACTCGGTGATCGCACCTGCGGCATCGGAAGTTGGATCCTCCAGGGCCTTGAGTGCGCTTCCCTTGATGACTGGAATGTCGTCTCCGGGGAACTCATACGCACTGAGGAGTTCGCGGATTTCCATCTCCACCAACTCGATGAGTTCCTCGTCATCGACCATGTCCGCCTTGTTCATGAACACAACGATCTTCGGCACGCCCACCTGACGAGCGAGCAGGATGTGCTCACGAGTCTGGGGCATCGGACCATCTGCGGCGGAAACGACCAAGATCGCTCCGTCCATCTGGGCCGCACCGGTAATCATGTTCTTGACGTAATCCGCGTGTCCCGGGCAATCCACGTGTGCGTAGTGACGGTTTTCCGTCTCGTACTCGACGTGGGCGGTTGCGATGGTGATCCCACGATCCCGCTCTTCAGGCGCATTATCGATCTGATCAAACGCCTTTACCACTGCACCGCCAGTTTGTGCGAGCACGGCAGTGATCGCAGCGGTCAGAGTTGTCTTGCCGTGGTCCACGTGCCCGATTGTCCCCACATTCGCGTGAGGCTTATTTCGTACGAAGGTTTCCTTCGCCATCTTGGAAATCTCCCCGCCCGTGGTCTGGACCGTTTTTCAACGGCCACTGCCCGGGTCTCATCCTTGGCCTCCCCCGTCGCAAACACGACTGTAGGTTCGGCGAACTATTAATTTCATCCCACACCAGTGTGCGGGCCCATTTGTCTGGAGCTGCTGACGGGACTTGAACCCGTGACCTCGTCCTTACCAAGGACGTGCTCTACCACTGAGCTACAGCAGCTCGTCTATTTCTTTTCATCGACACCTCGGTGCCGTTCTGATTCCTGGAGCGGGTGATGGGAATCGAACCCACATGACCAGCTTGGAAGGCTGGAGCTTTACCACTAAGCTACACCCGCAAATCGTTCACACTCGTTCCACCGGTTTCTCAATCCACCCCACGCGATCTCAACTTCTTGGTATCCAACTTCTTGGTATCCAACTTCTTGGTATCCAACTTCTTGGTATCCAACTTCTTGGTATCCAACTTCTTGGTATCCAACTTCTTGGTATCCCATGTTGACCACTTCGCGCAAAGCTTCATGGAATTCCTGGTCGGTCCTGTTTCCAGTCACCCAGTTTCCAGTGGGCCGCTCGACGTTCCTGCTGAAACGAATCGTCAGGAACATCATCTATCGTGATCCCCCTTCGTAGCAGGATCTCTCGCACTCGCACTTTCGCCATCGATCACTTCGGGCGATTCCCCGCATCCGGGGAACCCTTCTCCAATGATGGAAGGTCCAATAGGTAACAAGGTTGCGGGTCGTCTTACAAGCAAATCCGTCGATCTTCTCTCTGATCTGGAAGAACAGTGGGGGCGGTAGGATTCGAACCTACGTAGCTTACGCACTTGGTTTACAGCCAAGTCCCTTTAACCACTCGGGCACACCCCCACACAGAATCCACAGATGTACTTTCCAGGGACGACCCTGGATTCCCGCAATCCCTTACCGTGCAAGAACTTGCAGAAGCTAGCGGTGGGAGTCGAACCCACGACCACCCGCTTACAAGGCGGGAGCTCTACCGCTGAGCTACGCTAGCACAGATGGGCACAAGGCCGGGAGGATAGCGATCCTGCTGCCACTCTGCAAGCGTCCCTCGGAATCGAGGTCCGCTCGCCCCACATGCCAGTTTGTCGGTCGATCGACTCGCGATCGCGCCCCCACCAAGGGATCGTCACCGTTCCGCTTAGAGCGCTCAGCAACGCCACAGAAGCCATATGAGGCGATATGAGGCCGCTGTGGGGGTCCGTGGCACTCTCCAGAGCGCCACGGAAGCCGCTCTCAGGTGGGGCTCCCGACCCCTTTTCAGCGCTGGTGACTCCAGGTGGTGCCGGTCGGTCCATCCTCGATGAGGATCCCCTCGGCGAGCAATTGATCTCGAATCTCGTCTGCCAACGACCATTCCCGCTCGGCTCGAGCAGTTTCTCGCCGCTGAATCAGCTGCTGCTGACTGTCGGTCAGGGGCACTGTGGGTGACTCGTCCTCGACGAAAATGACTCCCAAGATCTGATCACAGTGGCGCAGGAATTCGAGGGCACGCAGCGCCGCAGACCCTTCCGGCAAATCCCTACCGAGGGCTCTCACCCGATCATGAAGTACTCCCAGCGCTCCCGAGAGATTGAGGTCGTCGTCGATACATGCATCAAACTGTCGCATCGACTCCTCCAGTGGCGCGTCGACCTCGGTATCCGCAGCACTCCCAACCGACGCTTCCTCCAGTTTTTTTCTCAATGTTCGAAGACGCTGGACCGCCTTGGTATCCCCATCCATCCCATCGATGGTGAAGTTCATCGGCTGACGATAGTGATTACAGATCAACGAGTAGCGAATTTCGTGGCCACTGAAGCCACGCTCGACCAGATCGTTGATGGTGTAGAAGTTACCCTTACTCTTCGACATCTTTTGACCGTCGACCAGTAGGTGCCTGGCGTGAACCCAGATCCGTGCAAACTCTCCAACACCAGCACCCACCGATTGAGCAATCTCACATTCGTGATGAGGAAAGATGTTATCTTCACCACCGGTGTGAATGTCGAAGGTACCTCCCAGGTACTTCAAACTCATCGCCGAGCACTCGATGTGCCAACCTGGAAACCCACGTCCCCATGGGCTGTCCCATTGCATCAGATGCTTGTCATCGATTTTCCACAATGCAAAGTCGTGAGCGGATTCCTTGCGTTCGTCGACCTCGATTCTCGAACCGGAGTCGAGGTTTTCGAGAGTGTTGCCGGAGAGACCACCGTACTTCTCGAAGGAATGAACACGGAAGTAGACCCCTACATCTTTGACTGCATAGGCGTGTCCTCGTTCCAGCAATTGCTCGATCATCTGGATCATCTCCGGGATGTGATCGGTCGCTCGAGGATACTCATGAGCCTTCACCAGGTGGAGTTGCGAAGCATTCTCGTGAAACATCTGCTCGTATCGGAGGGCGATCTCGAAGGGGTCCAGCCCTTCCTCTTTGGCCTTCTTTTCCAGCTTGTCCTCTCCACTGGCATCCGCCACGTCATCGGTGGTGAGATGCCCCACATCGGTGATGTTCATCACCTGCGTGGTCTTGAATCCACGCTGATCGAATGCCCGACGCAGAAGGTCTCCCAGCAGGAACGAGCGGAAGTTTCCGATGTGGGGATCGCTGTAGACGGTCGGGCCGCAGTTGTACATGCGGATCTCACCTGCCTTGACCGGCTCCACCTCCACCAGCCGGTTCTCGAGCGTATTCCACAATCGAAGTGCCATTATTCCTCCGTACTCTTCAGTTGAACCACAGCCAGAGCTTCGATGACCAGCGACTCTCCGACCGGCCCGACCCCTTCACCGGTCTTCGCCTTCATTCCGATGGCTCCTGGCTCGATGGATAACATCTCCGACAGCTGTTGCCGGATCGATTCTCGATACTGGGACAGCTTCGGCATCTCCAGGTGCACGACCAAATCGATGTTGAGTGGTGCCCATCCCAGTTCGCCGATGGTTCTCAACACTTCCTCAACGATTCGTCGGGAGGACAAATCCTTCCAGCGTGGATCAGTGTCTTCGAAGATGGTTCCGATATCCTCGGAGCCTGCGGCACCCAGCATCGCATCGGAAAGAGCGTGTAAGATCACATCTCCATCGGAATGCGCGACCGGACCATGTGGAGAGGGGATCTCCACTCCTGCGAGAATCAGCGGACGCCCCGACTCGAGGCGATGTCGATCGGTGCCGATCCCGACCCGGATCTGCCCCACTGCTGCGGACTCATCTGAAGAATTCGTCATCGAGATGCCCTCTACTTTCGCAGCCGGATCGTATCGCGTCCCCTGCGCCGGATCGAGATCCACCACCAAATCCCCACGGCAACAGTTCAGGCGATGCTTCTCACTTCTCCGGTTACCGGATGAGAACGGGCCCCCAGCGCTGGCCAGCGCCGGGGGCCCGTACTCGGTGAATGAGTCTACTAGAAGCGGACCTCGGAGGAGATCGAGATCACCTCGACTCCCGATCCGACTCCCAATGCCTTGGCATTCTGCAGGGTGCCAGCATTGAAGTAGAAGGTCAGGTAGTCGGTCGCACGGTAGGTCGCACGGACATCGAACTCGTCGCCCAGCTTGCTGCTGGAGGACCCATTCGAGGCCGCACCATTGCTGTTGGCATTGAGGGTCGCATAGGCAAACAGCCCCTGCACCGACCATTCAGGAGTCAGGTTCATACCGCCCTTGATCTTGAATGCACGGTAGTTGGTGTCGACATCGAGACCGTAGTAGGCGTCCTCGAGTACCAGTAGATCATTGTTGAACTCGTACGAGACGAAGTTCGAGTTACTGGAGTTGGCACCGTTGTCATCTCCCGACAGATCCCACAGGGAAAAATCGACCCATGGAGCGTCATTCTCATCCGCCTCAGGAATGTCGTAATGAACTCCAGCGACCAATCCGTAGGCACTGTTCTGGTTGACCGAACTGCTGTAGTCGCCGAACTGCCAGTAGAGTTCACCGTAGAATTTGAGACCGTCATCTCCCGACAGGTGTCCACCACCTCCGAAGGTCAGAAGATCACTACCTCCGTCATTCTTCGAGTTGAGCAGGACGATTCCCATGTCACCGGTATAGTCACCGGTATCGAGTGGCAACCCGTAGACCAGGCCGAACAGGGATTCGTTATCGACCGGAGACAGATCAAACATCAGGACATCGAGAGTGTTCTCGCCGAGATCGTAATGGCCCACTGCTCCGACCGCCTGAAGAGAACGGACCCGACCGGCGGAAGCAGACTGTGGCGCACCGCTGTCTCCTCCACCATTGTCGTAGGCAGACTCCGCATTCCCCAGATCAAGCAGGAAAGGCTGGTGGTTCCCCGAAAAGTCGATGGCGTATTCCACCACCCCGAAATCGAGATCGAGTGCGGCGTCCATCGCACCTTCCCAGCTCACCTTGGCTTCTCCGAGGGACATTGGAAGATTCCCATCCCGACCGTTACTGTCGATGTCAAAGGGAGTTTCAAGGATCAGATTCGCCGTCACTCCTTCTGAGATCGAGGCCACGATCCCGATGTTGACGAGCGGATCAAAGAAGGAGCCTCCCGCCAGATCTCCCGGCCAACTGCCTCCCAGGAGCAGTGGATCGTCACCGGATCCTCCCGCCGCTGCGAGTCCAGCGCGACCGAATGAATCGCTGCGATCGACCAGGCTGAGCGTCATGTCGCCGGTGATGGTCAACCGAAGCGCACGACCCGGTTTGACATCGCCACCTAGACTGGTTTGAGAAAATGCCGTACTGCTGACCGAGATCGCCAGTACCACTGCAACAACGAGGCTGGGAAGCCTGTGAATTCTGTTCATGGGGTGTTCCCCCCCTTCTCCGGATGAAGACAACCTGAATTACAACAACCTGAATACTGTCAGGCTGCGTTGAAATCCGACCTCGCATCCGGCATCCGAACTGGACACCCGACCATTCCACAGGTCAGATCAATCGGTGGAGTCTGCGCAATCAGATCCGCCCGGTCAAGGGTGCCCTCCAAAGGCTCGGGAGAGATATTCGGATGTTGGTCTCCCGGCCATGAGGTCCGGGGGAGGAGAGATCTCACTCACTGCGTCGAAAAAGCGCCTCTGCCGCGTCGAGATCCTTGACGGTGGTGATCTTCGGATTGGGGTGCTGGGGTTCGACGAATTCAACATCGAGACCACGACAAGCCACCGCCTCCACCTCATCTGTGCCCTCAGCGCCGCTTCCAGAGAGTGCCTGACGGATCGAGTCCAACTCGAATACCTGGGGAGTTTGCGCCTGCCATAACTGATCTCGATCAACCCTTTGATGCCAACGATGCTGCCGGTCCAGCCGATGCAGGGTATCGGTCACCGGGCTGGCCAGTAGCGCCGCTCTGGAGTGACTCGCACGATCCAGCACTCGGGCCAGATCATCGGGGTGAAGAAGCGGTCGGGCGCCGTCATGAATCGCCACCAGATCTCCCCCAGCGGCGGAGATCGCTGCCAGTCCCGCCAGCACGCTTGCCCTGCGAGTGTCGCCTCCCACGACGATTTCGACCGGAACCGCTGCTGAATCAAACTGCTGGAGCCAGTCTTTCGCCGCCGGCAAATCCCCCGGATGGACCACCAGCGCCGCACTGCGACAGGATGGATGAGCGGTCGCCGCCTCCAGCGAGTGGATCACCATCGGACGCCCCGCCAGCGGCACCGCAGCCTTTCTGGTCCGCTGGCCGAGACGGGTGCCCTCACCGGCGGCCACCAGCACGACGTGATAGTCAGAGACCATATCGCGCTCTCCTCATGACAATCGTCCGGGGTCATTTTGATGGGGGCTGAACAAGCGCTCGTACTCCTGCACACAGTAGCGATCGGTCATGCCTGCGATGTAATCACACACCGCACGCTCCCTGCCAATCTCTGCACAGCGGTCGAGGAAATCTCTGGGCAATTGCGCGGGTTCACGGACAAACTCCTGGAACAGTGCCGCCACCATCCTCCTGCCCTTTTGAGAAACCCTGACGCAATGCGGATCCCGATAGAGACGATCATGAAGAAAAGTCTGAAGTTGTGCCTTCTCGGCACTCATCGCATCGGAGAATCCGAGTAAGTCATCGGGAGCCGTCCGTACGTCCTCGACACTCTGGATATTTCGTTCGTCAATGCGCCCACTGCTGGTCACCACCAGATCGTTGATCTGATCCGAGATTACACCCGAGATGGTCCTTGCGATCAGCACCCTGCGAGACAATGCCTCTCCGTACTGCTGTCGAACTGCGGCTTCCGATCGAGCGAAGATCTCGATCTCACGCAATGCTTCCAGTTCCAGCACACCCGAGCGCAAGCCATCGTCGAGATCGTGACTGTCGTAGGCGAGGGAGTCGCCGATGTCTGCCAGTTGCGCTTCCAGCGTCGGCGGTACCCCGGGCTCGAACTCTGCCAACCCCGGCTCGTCGAAGCGTCCGTAGTGCTTGACGATCGACTCTCGTACCTCCCACGACAGATTGAGACCGAGAAACCCGGGATAACGATGTTCCAGTAGATCGACGACCCTCAATGCGTGGCGGTTGTGGTTGAAGCCACCATGAGAAGCCATCAGCTGGTCCAACTCCCTCTCACCGGCATGACCGAAGGGTGGATGACCCAGATCGTGTCCGAGCGCGATCGTCTCGACCAGATCCTCGTTGAGACCGAGACGACGGGCGACCGCACGAGAGACCTGTGCCACTTCCAGGGTATGGGTCAGTCGGGTGCGGTAGTGATCACCCTGGTGACTGGCAAATACCTGGGTCTTGTACTCGAGACGACGAAAAGCAGTGCAGTGGATCACTCTCTCCCGATCGATCTGATAGGCAGTTCGATGTGGCGCAGTCGGCTCTGGATGAACTCGACCACGACTACGAGCACTCTGCATCGCATAGGGTGCCAGCAGTTGCTGCTCCCGGGTGTGGGGGTCGAGCCAGACCTTTGCGGCGGGATCGGAATCCGACCCGGTCGTCTCGATCGATCCATCACTCATTCAACGGCCTCCCGATTTCTTTTGGACTCTTCTGATCATCGGTTTTCCCACCGGCAACAGGATCTCCGTTCCTGGAGCGATCGTCACGCCCTTCCAGCGAGGGTTGAGCGATTCCAGTTCGATCACCGAATAGCCGCGGTCGCGGGAGATCCACAGCAATGTTTCACCGCTGCCGGTTCGATGGATGGCTCCCTGATCTTTCAATACCGGGATGGGCACTCTCTCTGGCGAAGTGGTATGACTACAGCCGACCACGCCAACCCACACCACACCAGCCCAGATCCCCAGCACCCACCACAGTAGTCTTCCCTTGCCCTTGCCGAGGAAGGAAGAGGTTCCCCCTTGCCCGACCCAGCGTTGCAGGAATTCAGATCGGTTCACCATGGTCATCGGTGGCCCCTCAACATCCCCAGGAATTAACGAGAAAAGATCCAACCTGAATATCCGCCCGGCCCTCGCTACGAGTGCCTCTCCACTGCAGCATAGCAGAGACCGGTGGTCAGCGGGATAGCAGCGGAGACAGTTGAGTCAGGAGGAGCGGATGCGGATCTCGGCGCAGGCGATCTGGAATGGACACGGAACAGCTCGTCCCGGTCGCATCTCCATCCGCGATGGTAGAATCGAGCAGATCTTGCCTCCCGGGCCCGCCGACATCGACCTCGGAGAAGCGATCCTCTGCGCCGGATTCGTCAATGCACATCTGCATCTCGACCTGTCACTGCCTCGCCCGACCGAGACGATGGTCGGATCCTTCGACGACTGGCTGCTCTCGGTGGTCGAGGCTCGCCAGCAACTGGGTGAAGACGGACGGACGATCCACGCCGCATTCGGTGTCGAAGAGACCCTTGCCGGAGGCACCACCGCCGTCTTCGACATCGATCCTGCCGGAGCTTCGATCACTGCGCTGACCGACAGCCCGCTGCGACGCTTGCTTCTGCGCGAGGTGATCGCCTTGAACTCTCGACCGGGAATCGATTTCGAAGCACTCGGCCACTTTCTTCGAGGCGCCAACGATGGTGACCGTGAGTTACGAGGCATCTCCCCCCACTCCTCCTACACCGTGCATCCAGAGGTGCTGGCGACCCTGCTGCCCTGGTGCCGTGAACAGGATGTACCGTGGGCGATGCACATCGCCGAGCCGACGTGGGAACGGGAACTGCTCGTCGACGGCAGCGGCGAGGGTGCGAGATTTCTCGAAGGATTTGGTGCCGATCCTGCATCGTTTCGCCGTGGCCAGACGATGATCGAAGCACTGCACGGCTCCGGCGACCTGACCCGACACGGTCTCGTGGTCCACGGCAACGAGTGTTCCGAAGATGAAATCTCTGCCATCGGTGAATCCGCATCGGCACTGGTGTGGTGCCCCCGCTCTCACGCCTTCTTCGGCAGAACTCCGCACCCGGCACCAGACGCTGCCCGATCGGGTGTACCGGTGATGCTAGGTACCGATGGAAAGGTCTCTGCCGGCACCCTCTCGATGCTCGATGAGATGGGTGCCGCTCGCGCGGCGGCCGCCGATCTCGACATCGAAACGATCTGGAAGATGGCGATCGTCCACCCGCGCCAGTGGCTGGCGCGAGCGGGCCATCCGGAACTGCTCGGGAGCGGCACCCTGAAAGAGGGCGATCCCGCCGACCTGGTGGCGGTGTCGATCCCCGAGGGAGATGGTCCGCTGCTGGAGCGGGCGCTGGCCGGCGAAGTGTTCGGCACCTGGATCGACGGTCGAGCGTTACAGCCGGAGATACTCAACGGTTCTCAGTAGCACGGTACCTGACATGAAAAAAAGCGGGTGATGGGGATCGAACCCACGACTTTCAGCTTGGGAAGCTAACGCTCTACCACTGAGCTACACCCGCACTATTTCCACCCTCGCATTGTCATCGAACCCGCCCACCGATCCAGTTTCATGAGTGGGTAGAATCCGCACCGAGCAATGCACTGTGCCGGCACAATCCATCGAAGGCGATTCACGCATCTATTTCGATCGTTCGCTGGAGCCGACGAATCGCAACTCCATCAGCACCGCCCCGTGATCGGACGGGAACTGCCGATCCGCGACCGGAATCGCCTCGTCCTCCCAGGCGATGGGATAGACCTGCCCCGCCACCGGCTCCAGTTTCCAGCCAGCCTTGGGGCCATCTTCATCACCATCTTTCGCCGCATCCGGATCGTGGATGTAGAGGCGGTCGATCCGCTCGAATCCCTGATCCTTGCCGCCGCTGGTGCGGTACATCGGCGACCAGGTGATGCCCGGCCGCTGCACCGGATTGGGATGGACCGTCCGGAAGGAATCGATGAAGCCCGCATCCGCCATGGCGAGACTGACCGGTAGATCGAGCGGACGACGTCGCTTGTAGACGCGAGAGGTGTCGGTAGTCCAGTCGAGATGCGACGGGGTGTTCCAGTCGCCACCGACCAGCAGCGGAATCGACAGGTCGAGATGGCCGACTGCATCCAACTTGGCGATGATGCGTTGGGCCTGGGGAAGTCGCTGCGATCGCACGAACTCCGACTCGAGCAGATCGCCATCGGTGATATCGGGGGTGTCGCGCAGTTTTGTCGTGATGTAGTCGCGATAGTCGATCCAGATGCTCCAGGCGATGAAGTCGCGACCTTGATCGTCGACCAGTCTGGCCCCGACCGCATGCCAAGGTTCGTGGGTGAACCGATCGGTGATGTCGAAGCGGGTCAGGATGCAAAGATGTGGACTGTCCGCCTGCCACTGGTTCCAGCCGAGTTGCTCGGCGAGCCATGCGCCGAGCAGTGGCCGCTCCCCATCGATGTCGTAACTCTCCTGCATCAGCACCAGATCCGCACCGGAGTCGCGGATCACTGCCAGCGCCTTCTCGGCACCGTCGACCACGCTGTTCCCTCCGTTCAAGACGTTCCACACCAGCACCCGTAAATTGTCATCGGCGGCGGCGACCGGTGCATCGCTCGATCGAACCATCGGATCTGCACAGCCTCCGGCGAGCAGGGCGGCGCAGATCAGGGTGAGTAGCCCCCACTGGGGGAGACGGGGGATGCGTTGCCAGGGGAAGGCGATGATCATGTCGTGAACTCCTTGCAACGCTCTCGAGCGGGGTGGGCGGTCGATGCTGGGAATCGACCGACAGACTGGACAATTGGCATTGTCACGAAACCCTCTTCGGGGTCAAGATGGAGTGTCATTCAAAGCAGAGATGACAACAGCAAGAACATCAGCAAGGAGTCTCCAGTGCCGGCAGAAGCGATCGACAGCCATGCCCACCTCTACTTCGATCGTTTCAACGACGATCGTGACGAGGTGATCCAACGCGCCAAGGATGCGGGTTTTGTCGCCATCATCAACATCGCCGTCGATGAACAGACCAGTCGCCAGGTCATCCAGCTGGCGATGGAAAACGAGGGTTTCTGTCATGCAGTGGTCGGTGTTCACCCGACTCATTCCGGTATGTCCGCCGACGATCTGAAGACCGCACTCGCGGCCGTGGAAAAGTTGTGCGATGAGCACCCTCAGCAGGTGGTCGGCATCGGAGAGATCGGATTGGACTATTACTGGAAGGAAGTCAGCCCGGCAGATCAGGAGCGCGCCTTCATCGCACAACTCGACATCGCGCGTCGGCGCAAGCTACCGGTGGTGATTCATTGTCGTGAAGCGTGGCCCGATACGCTGGCGGTCATCGAAAAACATGGAACTGGAGTGACCGGCGTCTTTCATTGCTTTGGCGGTACCGTCAAAGAAGCGCAACTTGCGCTCGATCTCGGTTGGTATCTTTCCTTTGCCGGTAATGTCACCTATCCAAAGGCGCAAGATCTGCGCGATGCGGCCAAGGTGGTCCCGCTCGACCGATTGTTGCTGGAAACAGACAGCCCATTTCTGGCGCCGCAACCGAAGCGAGGGAAACGTAACGAACCGGTGCACTCACTACACACCGCTGACCAGCTGGCCAAGATCCACGGCACCGATCGGCGCACCGTTCTCGAGGCGACCACCTTCAATTCGAGGACGTTGTTTCACCTCAGTAGTGGATAGATTTGGTGACGTAGGTATTCGAAGCCTGGGGACTCATCGAGAGTTCGATTTGCGAGAGACTAGATGCCAAAGAGGTGAACGAGCTCATCGCTCCTTCACCTCTTGGACTCCTGGATGATTTTGTTGAGTGTCTCTGCTATGGGCAGTCGCTAGTTCCTTCGCAATCGAAGTCCTCGCAATCGGTCAGACCATCCAGGTCGTCATCGATCCCGTTGCTGCAATCCTCGAAGGGACATGGGTCTTCGCAGTTGTTGCTGACACTGGCTGCGCAGTCGATCGAGTCCTGAGAAGGATCGGCTCCACAGACTCCTGCTGGTGCCGGAGGCATCGGTCCCAATCCCATGATGAACATCAGATCAAAGAGGGGATCCACCAGGTTGAGCAATCCGTCGTCGTCCGCATCACAGGCATCGGCACAGGTGATCTCGGTACTGGAGAACAAGTAGTTCAACATCAAGACTGCATCTTGAATATTGATCGATCCTTGATTGGAGCAGTCTCCACGGATGAAAAGCGGTTGCTCTGGTCCCTTGATGATCTCTACCTGGGCAGAGGGTGTCGCCAGTACCGGCGCATACACCACTCCGCAAACTCCCACGACATTATCGATGGGAGGTGAACTATCGTTGAGCGCAAGCCCCTCGAATTGCAGATCGGTCACGCCGCTATTTTGCCAATCTCCACAGGCCGCTTCATAGGTCACACGAGCGACCAGCTTCCTGGTCTCGTATGTGACGGTCTCGAGTGCGGGTCCACCGGGCACTCCGCCGCCGACGGGATCGAGGCTGTACAGCACTCCCATGCACCAACCGACGTCTCCACTACTATTTGCGGTGTTGTCGTTTCCGATCGCAAAGGAAACATAATCTGGAGAAACGCTCAACATTTCTCCCGCCAGTTCCAAATCCATCACGGATAACAGAGTTGGATCATGCGACATCGACATCGAATACCCGTGGGTGGCCGCTGGCGCACAAGGTGATCCTTGAGCAACAGTTCCCTCGATGAACAGGTCTACTGCTACCACGGTCGGAGCACCGCCCTGAACCAGGGTGTAGTTTTGATCGACCGATTCCGCACTGTAATTGAAACCGAAATCAGGATGCTGTTCGAGCCAATCAAAGGTGCACGTTTCGGTGGCAATCTGCGCATTATCGCACTCTTTTTGGATCATGTAGTCCACACTGCAACTGCAGGGAAGTCCGTCATCGATGTAACTGGTTTGCCCATCGATCAGGCTGGCGATCAAGACTCCATCTCGGAACAACTGAACTGGACTGGAAGAGTCGCCCCAGGTCAGTTCAATCAACAGTTCTCCGGGAATCCTTGTGCATGTGAGCTGGTTGGGAAAGTTGCATTCACAGGAGTCGGGAACCCCATCGTTATTCATGTCAGTATCGTACCCCTGGACCAGATCGCAATCGTCGAGAAAGCCGTTCAAGTTGCAGTCGAGTGACGGATCCGCAGCAATTTCATCCGCATCCAGTACGAGATTTCCATCGCAATCTCCGACCGAAATGGTCGGAGTCAATGTGATCACTCCAGGTATGCACTCCGGTACAGATGATTGGCCAGCCACAGTGACGATGTTCTCCACCACTGGGGCTCCGGGTGATCCTACAGTATCGGAGAATGACAGGGTGGCCGTGGCACCATCGAGAATCCCCACGAGGGCACTGGGGATCAAGGAATACGAAGCCACTGCAACTGCTTGCTCAGTTGTGAAGTCGATGGTGACAGAAGAATCAAAGGAGAATACTGCGACCATTGTAAAACCATCGCCGTAAATATTACTTGCGAAGAAATCGGGGCCCGCTCCTCCATTGAGAAGGGCAATCGATCCCGAACTCGAAACACTTGTGACCTGAAGGAGGGAGGAATCATGGGTGGAACCTATCGAGATTCCTTGGGTGGGTGCGGGAGTCCCAGGGAGTTGTCTGACCAGAAGTGAAGAGTCGAATACTCCCGTTCCGTCGAGCAACTCGTAGGTTCCCGTGCCAGTCTCAGCACGAAACTGGAACTGTGGAATTTGGCCATGAAGCGATGCGTACTGTAAAATACAGCACAAGATCACTCCCAGCTTAAATATCTTGTTCCCCATTTATCCCCATTAAAACTCAAACCCTTTTGTTGCCGTGAATATCTCAGTCAAAAAACCCATACAATACTATTATAGTTTTTCTTAGTCTTTCCGCAAAGACACTCCGAGTTTGTCCCAAATGGGACTTCTTCCACATGAGGCTGAACTCATCACGGTGACACCGGACATCCCTGAGTACATGTGGTGGGAGGCGTGTCGCATCCGAGGTCTCCTCCTCCAACATCTGGAGTGGAGTCTCCTCCGCAGGAGGGCCAACTGGGCGCTGGAGGCACCGGGCCAAGACCCATGATGAATAACAGCTCATAGACAGGGTCGACCAGATTGATGACGCCGTCATCATTGACGTCACTGGCGTCCAGACAATCCACTGCGACCCCCGAGAACATCAGATTCAACAACAGCACTGCGTCTTGAATATCGATGTCTCCATCATTGGAACAATCACCACGAATGAAAATCGGTAGCGGCTCGCCGACAACCAGCGAGACACTGGCCGAAGGAATGGTGGCACCCAGATCTGCGGGGTATCCCACTCCACATACAACCACAACATTATCAATCAACTCGGCATCCGCTTCCAACCAGCGTCCTTCGAACTGGAAGTCGAGTTGGAACTCACCTGGATCGGGCCAATCCTGGCAATTCGCCTGGTAGATTGCCCTGGCTACCGGTTCATTGGTTTCAAAACTCACGGTTTCGAGCAATCCGTTGGCACTACCAAACGGATCAAAACTGTAGAGGATTCCGAGACTCCAGCCGACATGGCCACTGGCGTTGACGCTGGCATCGTTTTCCATTGCGAAGGAAACATAATCGGGCGACGCCACCAACATGGCACCGGCAAGTTCCAGCCCGAGGATCGAAACCTGACTGGCATCATGCGACATCGCCATGGTGAACCCATGGGTTGCCGCAGGACCACAGTGAGACTGGGGATCGACAAAGCCCTCGATGCTCACCTCGAGTTCAATGGTCGTGGGTGAACCCCCTTGTAGCAGGGTGACATTGTCCGCCGCAGGTTCGGCATTGAAACTGAAGTTCCAATCGGGGTGCGGTTCATTCCAGATGTAAGAGGCGCTACGAGTGGCCGTTTGACCATTGGAGCACACCTTCGATATCTGATAATCGATGCCGCAGCTACAAGGCGCTACCAGATCGCTATAACTGGTTTCTCCACCGGTCAGGAATGCTATCTCGACGCCATCTCTGATGACGATAACACCTGTGGCAAACTCGCCCCAGAAGAGATCGATGGTCGAACTACCAGGCAACCGGGTACAGACCAAGTCCAGCGCGAACTCACACTCACACTCATCCGGAATCCCGTTATTATTCATGTCTGTAGCCACGCCCTGAGCAAGATCGCATTGGTCGACGATTCCGTTCAGATTGCAATCAGAGGCGGGGTCCAGCAATTCCACATCGTCAGGAATGCCGTTGTTGTTGCAATCGTTATCTCCTGTACACCCGTCATTGTTGGGATTGTACGCCCCACTCGAGCAATCGTCGCAGCCGTCAAAGTCCGTATCCGAGCAAACGAACGGGTTGTTGATATTGCTATCGGTAAGATCGCAGACACCATCTCCGTCGGTATCTATTCCATCTGCTCCAACATCATCGATTCCGCTGCTGCAATCGTTACAGCCGTCAAGGTCGACATCGCGACACACCAGGTTGTTGAGCGGAGCAGTATCGAGGAAGTCCGGGACACCATCATCGTCGTCATCGGTATCCCCTGAATCACAGAGTCCATCCCCGTCGGTGTCGAGTCCATCTGCGGCCAGATCGAAGGAGCCGCCGGAACAGTCATCACAACCGTCTCCATCGATATCCGAGCAGACATTCGGGTCTTGATCGTCGCTGTCGACCGCATCGAGGGCGCCATCTCCGTCGTCATCCGGGTCGCCCCCATCGCATAGGCCATCACCATCGAAGTCCACGCCATCTTCAGCTGGGTTGTAGGAACCACCGCTGCAGTCGTCACAACCATCACCATCGGTGTCGGAGCAGACATTGGGGTTGAAGTCGTCGGAGTCGGAGGTGTTGAGTGCACCATCTCCGTCGATATCGGGATCGGCCAGGTCACAGACGCCATCCCCATCGGTATCGGTGCCGTCACTGGCCACGTTGTAACTACCGCTGGTGCAGTCGTCACAGCCGTCACCGTCGGTGTCGGAACAGACATTGGCATTGAACTCGTCAGAGTCGGCAGCGTTGAGCACTCCGTCTCCATCGATATCGGGATCGGTCAGGTCACAAACGCCATCCCCATCGGTATCGGTGCCGTCGTTGGCCACGTCGTAACTACCGTTGCTGCAGTCGTCACAGCCGTCACCGTCGGTGTCGGAGCAGACATTGGCGTTGAAGTCGTCGGAGTCGGCCGCATTGAGCGCGCCATCTCCGTCGATATCGTCGTCGGTCACGTCACAAGTGCCGTCGCCATCGGTATCGGTGCCGTCGGCAGCCGGGTTGTAGAAACCTCCGCTGCAGTCGTCACAACCATCACCGTCGGTGTCGGAGCAGATATTGGGGTTGTTGTCGTCGCTGTCGGTCGCGTCGAGAGATCCGTCATTATCATCGTCAGGATCACATTCATCGATGATCCCGTCGAGATCGGTATCGAGCTGGCAATCATCTTCCTGCCCGTTCCCGTCGCAGTCGATCCCCTCGACGGTGCCATCGTTGTGATCGTCAGCGTCACATCCGTTGAGGAATCCATCTCCGTCGATATCCGGATCACAGTTGTCGATGAGACCATCATTGTCCGTGTCGAGCTGACAGATATCGAGTTGGCCGTCCAGGTCACAATCGGCTCCGACCGTCTGATCCACATCGCAGACATCTGGAATTCCGTCCCCATCGAGATCGCTATCACAGGCGTCGATCACCCCATCGCCATCCGTGTCGCTCTGACACGAGTCGAGCTGGCCATTTCCATCACAATCTTCACCTGCAGTTTGATCGGTATCACAGACATTGGGGAATCCATCTCCATCGATATCGGAATCGGTCAGGTCACAAATACCATCCCCATCGGTATCGGTGCCGTCGCTGGCCGGGTTATCGGTACCGCTGGAGCAGTCGTCGCAGCCGTCAGCGTCGGTGTCACGACAGAGGGTGTTATCGAGCGGTGCACTGTCGGCGCCGTCCGCTACACCGTCGCCATCGTCATCTGGGTCGCAATCGTCGATGGTTCCGTCAGAATCGGTATCGAGCTCGCAGTTATCGAGCTGGCCGTCCTGATCGCAATCAATTCCAACCGTCTGATCCGCATCGCAGATGTCTGGAATTCCATCCCCATCGAGATCGCTATCACAGGGATCGATCACCCCATCGCCATCCGTGTCGTTCTGGCACGAGTCGAGCTGGCCATTTCCGTCACAATCTTCACCTGTAGATTGATCGGTATCACAGATATTGGGGATTCCATCCCCATCGATATCGGAATCGGTCAGGTCGCAGATGCCATCGCTGTCGGTATCGGTGCCGTCGCTGGCCGGGTTATCGGTACCGCTGGAGCAGTCGTCGCAGCCGTCACCGTCGGCGTCTCGGCACTGGGTGTTATCTAGCGGCGCACTATCGAGGCCGTCCGCCACTCCGTCGTTATCGTCGTCGGAGTCACCAGCGTCGCACTGTCCGTCACCGTCGGTATCGGTACCGTCGGCAGCAGGATTGTAACTTCCGCCGGAACAATCGTCGCAGCCGTCACCGTCGGTGTCGGAGCATAGATTGGCGTTGTTGTCGTCACTGTCGACGGGATCGAGCGCACCGTCATTGTCGTCGTCGGGATCGCCTGCGTCGCACAGTCCGTCACCGTCGAAGTCGGCACCATCCGCAGCAGGATTGTCGATTCCACTGGAACAGTCGTCGCATCCGTCACCGTCGGCGTCGCGGCATTGGGTATTATCTAGCGGCGCGCTGTCAAGGCCGTCCGCCACTCCGTCGTTATCGTCGTCGGAGTCACCGGTGTCGCACTGACCGTCACCGTCAGTATCGATACCGTCGGCAGCCGGGTTGTAACTTCCGCCGGAGCAGTCTTCGCAGCCGTCACCGTCGCTATCGGAACAAACATTGGCATTGTTGTCGTCACTGTCTTCGCCATCGAGCGCCCCGTCATTGTCGTCGTCGGGATCGCCGATGTCGCACAGTCCATCACCGTCGAAATCGGCACCATCCGCAGCAGGGTTGTCGGCTCCGCTGGAGCAATCGTCGCAGCCGTCGCCGTCGGCGTCACGGCACTGGGTGTTATCCAGCGGCGCGCTGTCGAGGCCGTCCGCCACGCCATCATCATCGTCGTCGGTGTCACCAGCGTCACACTGACCGTCACCGTCGGTATCGGTACCGTCAGCAGCCGGGTTGTCGGTTCCGCTGGAGCAATCGTCGCAGCCGTCGCCGTCAGCGTCACGGCACTGGCTGTTATCGAGCGGCGCACTGTCGTCAACGTCAGCCACTCCATCGTTATCGTCATCAAGATCTGAGGCGTCACAGATGCCATCTCCGTCGGTGTCCAGTTCCGCGGAGCAGTCCGGATCGTTGCAATCGGTCAGTGTATCGAGGTCATCATCGAGACCATTATTACAATCCTCTGGATCTGTAAAGGTGATCACGATGGGCAATTCTGTGGTACTTGCGCTCAATCCACCCGTGAGAGTCACCACCGATTGCACGGGAGGAGTCCCCAGCGTGGCGGGTAAAATCGTGGTCGAAAACGGCAAGTTCAAGAAGGCACCGACTGTTGAATACTCCACCTCGAGCATCGGCTGATTCACCTCGCAGAGGATCACGTTCAGCAAAGTGGTGTCGTAAATCACCCCTAGTGTGAATCCATCCGGAAACAGCGTGGTGTGGAAAAAGTCTGGCCCTGCACCGTTGTTACAATCAGCCAGTTCTCCCAGCGTTGGAGCTAAAACTGAAGAACCGAGGAAGTAGGGTGCCGTCACGGAGATCACCGACGGATCATGCTGGTAAGAGAACTGGAATCCAGCGGTCGGATGCACCGTACCGGTGAGTTGCTGGATACTGAAGACTACATTGAAGGAGACCTGCGGGGCTCCGAGCGGGATGAACTGATCTGTGGAAGAGATCTGGAATGTCTTCTGTGCCACCGCCGGATCACATTGACCATCATTATCTGTATCGGTGCCATCATTCAGAGGATCATTGTCCGGCAAGGGACCAAATCCGTCCAATCCGATGGAACAATCGTCGCAACCATCTGCATCTACATCTTCACAGATGGTTGGGTCACTCGGGTCCAGGTCATCGACATCCAGAACCCCGTCATTGTCATCATCTGGATCGCCACCATCGCACAGACCATCTGAATCCAGATCGGTACCGTCCTCTGCAGGATTGTCGACTCCACTCGAGCAGTCGTCGCAGCCATCCTGGTCATCATCCCGGCACAAGAATGCATCGAGAGGATGGCTATCGAGATTGTCAGGTACCAGGTCATTATCATCGTCGGGGTCTCCGCCATCGCACAATCCGTCACCATCTGTGTCGGTTTCCGCCGCGCAGTCAGGATCGGCGCAATCGATGAGCGAATCCTGATCATCGTCGATCAAATTGAAACAGTCCTCTATCGGGGTGAAGGTGATCTCGAAGGGCAATGCGTCCGCCGGTGCGGATTCTCCTGGTGGTATCGCCACCACTGTTGCCAGTGGTGGTGTCCCCAGTTCCGCTGGTATCACAGTTGTCGTGATAGGCAAATTGTTAAGCACACCGTTGGTCGAGTAGCCGACTTCGATCACAGGCTTGATCGCTTCAAAGGTCATCGTTTCATTCAATGTGAAGTCATAGATCACACCGAATGTGAAACCGTTCGACAGTATAGTAGCCGAAACAAAGTCTGGCCCCGTACCGGCATTGAGAGCGGCAAGATCACCCAGAAATGGTGAGGCTGCAGTGCGGTCGAGAAAGTATGGATCGACCACCTGGAGCACCAACGGGTCATGTTCGAAGCAAAAAGTGAACCCATTAGTTATAGCGACTGGAGTGTTGGTCTGCTCGATGCTGAAGGTCACTGAGAAGAACACCGGGTTCAGCCCTGCAGGAAGAGTTTGATCCGAAGATGTGATCTGAAAGGTGGGATCTTGTCCACATGTGATCGAGCCTGTGAATAACAGACCCGCGAATAACACAAGTAGTGAGAACACCAGACGCTTCAAGATCTCTCTCTTCTCAGTCCTTCCGAGTCACCCATGAGTCGCTCGGAGGTCCATTGTTTGTTGCTTCAAATTCACATTCGAATTGAAACTGACAGCAGGTCGGCACCGTGGCCGTCCTGCTGACCTGGCTTCGAATCTATGGAGTTGCCGGACATTCCTGGGAACAGGCATTAAAACTGGAACACTCCAGATCATCCGGAGTGGGATCCGCTCCGCAGACCACCCCCGGTGAAGGGGGAACCGGACCCAGTCCCATGATGTACATCAGTTCATAAATCGGATCGACGAGGTTGATCGAACCATCATCGTTGACGTCACTGGCGTCTCGACAATCCACCGGTGTCCCCGAGAACAGATGGTTCAAGAGCAGCACCGAATCCTGAATGTTGATGTTTCCGTCGTTGGAGCAGTCACCTCGAATGAATACCTCATTGGTCGAGTTATTCTCGATCTGCAACGTCAGGGTTCCCCCTGAGTTTGCTGTGTAACCAAGACTACCGACGGCTACCTGGTTGGAGATGATTCCATTACTGCCGCCAAGGTCTAGATCCTGAAAACTCAGTGTGGTGGATCCTGCTTCCGGCCAATCTCCGCACACCACCTCGTAACTGGCCCTGACCACGTCAGTCGGGGTATCAAAAGTACGATCGAGGACTGGCCCACCAGGACCTGGAGGAGTCAGTGAGTAGATGACACCGAGAGTCCATCCGGTATCGGTTCCACCACCAATATTGTCGATCCTTGGCGAAACGAAATCAGGTGTTGAACCGAGGAATGGCAACGCTTCTAGATCCACCACCGACAGTCCCTGGTCGCCAACGACATGTGACATCGACATGGTGAATCCATGGGTCTCCGCATATCCACAAGATCCTCCTGGAGTGAGGGCCTCTTCGATGGAGGCAGTCACCTCAAGAGTGGTCGCCACTGTCCCGTTGTAAACGGTAATGGGACCCGCAACAGACGAAGCAGAGAAGGTGAAACTACCTGCCTCCGGATGAGCGAGCATTTGTCTGTGCACCTCGATCTCGGTGAGAGTGGTCCTGATCAGAGCAGGGTCAGGCGCGAAGGAGAGCCCCTGCGATGTTCCACTGTGCGGACCCGTTTGCGAACCTGCAGCCGAGGTCCATGCAGTGGTACCTGAAAGGGCCACATGCTGTCCAAAGTGAATAAAATCGGGATCGACATTCTCCATCAGTTCGGTCATCGCCCATGCACCACAACGATTGTCGAAGATGAAGGCGGTTTCTCGGTTCGATCCGATGAACGCCTGATCACCAGAGATGGCCAGAGCTTGACCAAATCCGAGGGGACCGCCTGACGGATCGATCCACGAAGCATCGATTGCGATACTCGAGTGGAAGGACCAACTATCGTCCAGATTCCTCTGGAAGACGTATATGGCTCCCTCATTTTCGGCTGCCACGCTATCCTCGTCGGCGGCCACCATGATGGTGTTGTTCGACATGGCCACAGCTGAACCAAAAGCTTGCCCTTCCGACACACCCGGAACCTCCAGTCGCTCGTAGGAAGAGTTATCCCAGTTGCCGCTGTTGTCGGGGTAGAAGAGGAACGCTTGTCCATGGATCGGACTCTGAAGATCTGCGGTAGATTCAGGATTGGGCTTTGTGTCGGTACCGAGCACCAGGTAGTCACCTGCGATGGCGAGCGAACCCCTGTGTCCCAACGAAAGACGATCATCGACTTGCGCATCCGAAGCGCTAAGCGTCAGTTTCGCCAGCTGGTCAAGCGCCCAGAATGATCCCTGTGAAGTCAACTGGAACAGGTAAGCCGCTCCCGCATCGACCTGACTGCTGTCGTCTCCGT
This sequence comes from Planctomycetota bacterium, assembly GCA_018694835.1. Lineage (GTDB taxonomy): Bacteria > Planctomycetota > UBA8108 > UBA1146 > UBA1146 > QNYK01. The sequence continues at coordinate 54,792 of JABHOG010000038.1, forward strand.
TGGCTCCCACGAGCAAACGATCTGTGGCGATATCGAGAGCCAGTCCCTCACCGAAGCGGTCACCCGATGCTGGGTCGATGGAACTTCCACTGGCCAGTTGAGGTTTGATCTCACCCTGCATGGTGTAATTCAGATTGTTCAGGTCCCAGCGGTAGAGGAACACCGACCCACCTGGAGCGGAATCTGGAGTACTGATGATCAGATACTGCTGCTCCTTCAGCGCCAGGTGCTGGCCAAATCCGTCACCGGACTGAGTACCCGCAAGATCCTGGATCTTGCTCCATTCTCCCAACACGTCTCTCTCATAGACCGAGACATTTCCATTGCTGGTGGCTGTCGCTGGACTCGCCATCAGTGCGTGGTTTCCATCGATCACGACCGGATTCAAGTCAGCCAAACTCGGTTCAAACAACGGGTCTCCGTTGTTGTCGATCGGAGTTTTCATGTTGGCGACCGATGGAGTGCGCGAATTCTCACAAACTCTGGTCACGGTGTAACGAACTCCATCGTAGCAAGGCGTACTCAGGTCCGTGAATGACGACCCCTCGTAGTCAGATTCCAGCACCTCAATGATTTCCATCCCATCGAGGATCTCTCGCTCGATCAACAGGCCAGAGATGGATTCGAATCCATTCCAAGAGATCATGAAATTGCCATCGGGTTGGACCATTGAAGTCAGGTCCAACTGGCACTCACAACTATCCAGCATGGCATTCTGGTTCAGATCCCAGTCGCACCCGGTCTCGATATCACAGGGGAAATCGATCAGTCCGTTGCCATTGCAATCGCTCGCACCTCCGATGCCCTCGGTGATCTCGAATGGATCAGGAAGGCCATTCGAATTACAGTCATACCCATCGGGAACCGTGATGATGATGGTCTGAAGAATGGGCTCGCTCGACACTCCATTTGAATCGGTCACCATCCAGGTCAGTTCGGTACCTGCAGGACCGTAAGAGTAATCTCCTTGGGTATCTCCAGGAATGACGGACCCCACGGCAGTCGGCACACCAGTGACTTCAATCGTGAAGGATCCCTGCAAACCACTGACAGTACAGTTGTCGGAGATGTCTCCCGCGGCAAAAGGCATCGGCGGGGCAAATGAGAACTTGCCTGCGGTGAGGCTTGCCATCCCGACACCCACCTTGGTGTAGGTCGCAGTGTTATTTCCCGGGTCAAATCCACTAATCACAGGTGCTTCGGAGTCGGTCACGGTGATGGAAAACTGGTGAGTCGTCGAGTTCCCGTGGCTATCAGTCAGGGTCATCGTGACTGTAGAAGTACCCAGATCGAAGAGATCTCCTGAACTGGAGGTCGACACGTCCGATGCGATGCCACAATTATCTGAAGCGCTGTGGGCAGCCCAGGTGGCCACAGCCCCACAAAGACCGGGATCGCTGTCAAGATTCTGCGACAGTGGCAATCCACTGTAAGCAGGAGACTCATCATCGGTGACTGTGATGTCGAAGGAAGCACTGGTCGAAAGACCATTAGCATCGAAGGAAGTGTAGGTCACCGTCGTCGTACCTACCGTGAAGTTGTCCCCCGGCTGGTGAGTGCTGGAGAGCACGGCTCCAGAGCAGTTATCTGTCGTGGTCGGAAGCGTCCAGTTGATCACGGCTCCACAATCCCCAGCATCTGCGCTGTGGGTGATGCCGGAAGGCATGCCGAGCAGTTGCGGAGTTTCAGTATCTGTCACGGTGATGGTGA
>JABHOG010000039.1 GCA_018694835.1 Planctomycetota bacterium
CCCAGTCCGATCAGCACCAGTGGAATCGACCGATCTGGCCCACGCTGCTGCATCGTCTCGATTCCCCCAGACGCACCTGACCGGGCGATTATCCGCCGCGGCGACCGTGCACGATGATGATCGGAGTTCCACCGGGTAATGACGTTTCGACACCCTCGGGAATTTCAATGTCTTGCGCACGGATCGATTCGTCGGATGCGAGGTGTTCGATATTGACCACCACCGAATCGACCATCGCACTGACCTTGCCTCGTACCGGTATGTGGTGATAGGCGACATCCAGTGTTCCGCCAGTGCTGAGGCCCTTGGGTACACCGAATGGCTTGATGTGCATGGTGCCATCGACCACGTCATCCATCGAGACTCGGGCCAGATCCGCATGGATTGCATGATCTCCAAAGGTGTCGTACTGGACTTCCTTGACGATGCCCATCTCGGATTTACCATCGCAATTGATCTCGAAGAGCCTGTGACTCTGCTCGAGTGCTCCGTAGAAATCAGTGGCTTTGACAGAGTAGGTCTGGTTGGGTTTTCCCCCACCATAAATATTGACAGGCATCTGTCCGGTACTGCGGAGTCTTCGCACCGCACGGGTACCCTGTTCAGAGGCCGCTCTCGGCTGGCCCTCCATCACGAACTTGTCCATCGTCTCGTCGCCTTTCATGGTCCAACCGTTGCGGACCGATTTTCATCAGAAGTTGTTGCGCCCAATCGAGGCCGATTTATGGATCTGCCTGATCGAATTGGCGAAGGCCGAGGCGCACGATAACAGGGCTACCCTATCACCGGATATCTTTCCGTCCACGGGAATGGTGTCCACCACGGCAATCTCCTTGGCCGGACTCGCCTGCAGCCGCTCCACCGCAGGACCACAGAGCACCGGATGGGTACAGGCCAGGAACACCGATTTAGCACCTTTTTGGAGGATCAATTCCGCTGCAGCGGTAATCGAGCCTCCGGTAGCGATGACGTCATCGGCGAGAATCGCATGTAACCCGGCCACATCCCCGATGATGAAGCCGATTTCGGTCTTTTCGCCGCTGACTCGACGCTTATCGACAGTGGCCAACCTCGCCCCCAGTCCACGGCTGTAGGCACGAGCCATCTTGATGGCCCCGACATCGGGGCTCACCACCACCAGGTCTGACAGGTTCTTTGCGGCGTAGTGATCGATGATGATCGATCCTGCGTAGACATGATCCACCGGAATATCGAAGAATCCCTGAATCTGCTCGCAGTGCAGGTCCATTGTCACCACTCGATCGGCACCTGCAGCCACGATCAAGTTGGCGACCATCTTGGCGGTGATCGGGACCCGTGCTCCCTGCTCCCTGCGGTCCTGGCGAGCGTAGCCGAAGTACGGAATCACGGCGGTGATCCGGGCAGCGGATGAGCGCTTGACGCAGTCGATCATCACCAGCAGTTCCATCAGATTCTCATTGACGGGAGGACAGGTCGACTGAACCACGAAAACATCTTTCCCTCGAACATCTTCGCCAAGTGTGACGGAAATTTCACCGTCGGGGAATCGAGTCACCTCTGCTCGGCCCGGCTCCAGCCCCAGGTCGGAACAGATATCCGCAGCCAGCGAGCGATTCGAGTTGCCACTCAGAACCACCATTCGATCAGACAGTTGAAGGCTCATCGGATTCCTCTTTCATCCTCACAGAGTTCACAATAACGAGTCTCAGGAACGAGTTTTATTTTGATTCAACTTTCGCGCGGGCACACCGATGACGACGGTGCCAGGCTCGACAATTTTCCCGGGTGGCACCACTGCTCCGGCTCCGACGACTGCATCGGACCCGATCTCTCCTGGCGCCACAATGACACTTCCGCTACCGATGAATGCACGTTCTCCGATGACGGTCGAGGACTTGTGGGTTCCATCGTAGTTGGCGATCACGGCTCCTGCTCCGATGTTGGCCCCACTCCCGACCCGGGCGTCCCCCAGGTAGGCGAGGTGTTTGGCACGGACACCGCATTCCAGGTGACTGCGATTGATCTCGACGAAATCGCCCACCTTCACATCGTCTTCGATCACGGTGCCGCCACGAAGATGCGCAAAAGGCCCGATCTCGCAGTGTCTACCCACCTGTACTCCACGTCGAATCACCGTTTGCGGGTGAATCACAGTATCCGATCCGATCTCCACACCCAGTTCGATCCAGGTCGTGAGGGGATCGACGATGGTCACTCCTGCGTCGAGCAACTGTTCCTGCAGGCGATCTTGAAAAACTCTAGAGACCCGCGCCAGCCCTCTCCGGTCATTGACCTGCAAGAATTGACGATCCGCTGCAACCGGGATCGCAGCCACCGACAGCGACTTCTGCACCATCACCTCGACGACTCTGGTCAGGTAACTCTCGGCAGCGGGGTCCGCGACGGAGAGATCCTGCGAGACCATCTCTTCGAGGAGCGGTAGCAGCGTATCGACCTGGAGCATGTACAGTCCGAGATTGACCTCGTCGATGCGACCGACATCTTCATCCGCATCTTGCTGCTCGACGATTGCGACAAAATCGCCCCGATCGTTACGAACGATGCGGCCCATTCCTTGCGGATCGGCGACCCGTGCACTCGCCACAGAAAAAGCAGCTCCGCCACTGCGATGGTCGGCAACAAAACGAGTCAACAGTTCGAGATCGAGATCGGGGAGGTCTCCATTGACCACCAACACATCCGGATGCACTGGAGGCTGTTGTAACAATGCGGCCAGAACAGCATCCGCTGTGCCTCGTTGTGGGTCCTGGATGGCACTGCGGATCGATGTCTCCCCCAGTGCCCGTTGGACCTGATCTGCACCGTGCCCCAGCACCAGGGTCAGGTCATCGGAACCGACCTGACTTACCTTTTCAGTCACCAGTTCAATCATTGGAATGCCGAGGATCTGGTGCAGGACCTTGGGAAGATCCGACTTCATCCGAGAACCACGGCCGGCAGCCAGGATGATGGTGGACAATGAGGCGTCCATCGAATGGGTCCTGTCCTGCTGCACCGCCTCACTCGGCGATGAGTTCAGAAAACGAAGGCGACTCGGTCGCCAAGGGGTGACGGATGACGTGGATCTGCAACTGCGCGAATGGCTACCCGGCGAGGACTCGAACCTCGAATGACTGGACCAAAACCAGTTGTGTTGCCAATTACACCACCGGGTAGTGGTAGTTCCGCGTGACGAACTGTAGTTCCACCTCGGTCGCCGTAGCGCTGAGATCGGTCCCGTTCGACTCTGCTGGATTCTAGCCCGGCAGCGGAAGGAGCGTCAATCGCACCGATACGGTTTCACTCAGAAGATTGGATTTCTTCACAGGCAGATCGATCGGGCTCGAGAGTCGAGAGGAGCAAGGAAGACCACGATTCCCAGCCGGGATCGGTCGCATCCAGGCGTTGCAAGGGTTGCCAGGTTCCCTCCATCCGGTCCGTTTCGCGGATTCCAGGTCGGTGATCGAGAAAAGCCTCGACCGCCAGTCCCAGGTGAACTTGCCCGACTTCGGTCAGATCGTCGTTGATCCAGCCCAGCATGCGGAACTGGACCTGGTGCGCATCGATGCAGATCTCCTCGGACAGTTCTCGTCTCATTCCACGGATCAACAGCGGCTCATCGTCTCCCGTCTCTGGATTGACATGGCCTCCGACGCCGATGGAGAGGCGATGATGCAGGCGTGCCTCCCCCTGGGTCGACAGTCGCCGAAGTTGCAGGAGATGGTCGCCGTGGCGCAAGACGCTGTAGGGAATCACCTGTTTCCAGCTCGAGTCCTGCTCGACCTGATCCCGTGGTCGAAACGAACCAAATGGCTCCAGTGACTGACATCGTGAGGCCAGATCCCCATCATCGGCAAGGAAACCCTGGAATCGGCCGATCTGCTGCTCCATCACCGTGCGGGAGATGCCCCACACCTGCTCGATCACGCCGTGGTTCACTCTACCCACCTCTCTGGCTCGATCCTTGTGCCCGCGCGAGAACGGGATTCTGGAAAATAGACTACGCAGCCCCCTGGCACCAGAAGCGCCCCCCAAGTGACCGAGAAAAGGTTACAATGTGGCGCTAGGAGAAGACCTGATGCACCACTTGAGTAATCACCACCGGCTGTGGCCAGTCCTCCTGATCGCTTTCTTGTGCCACTGGCTGCCCACCTCGTTGTGCACCTCGCTGGAGGCCCAATCCTCCGCTTCTTCACTGGAATTGTCACCCAGGCAACTCGATGTAGGCATCGTCGGGCACGGCCAGAAGAAAACGCTGGAGTTCCAGGTGATCAACGTGACCCGGGAGCCGGTCCAGTTGACAAAGATTCGCCCCACCTGCGGCTGCATGAAGATGAAGCCTCACGATGTCAGGACCCCCCTCGGGCCAGGAGAAAAACGGACCTTTCGCTTCGAACTGAGCCTCGGTCGTGGCTGGGGTTCCTTCTCCAAGAAGATTGAAGTCCATGTCGGCAACCAGGCGGTCCTCAGACTCCCAGTGATCGCCAGCCATCATCCTGGAATCCGTACTTCTCGAAGGGAACTGGTCCTCTCCACCTCGACCGTTGCCGAGATTCCTGAAGCGACCCAGGTGGTCGAGTTTGAACAGATTTCTACCCAACAAGCACCGACCATCACCGAACTTACCAGTAGCGACTCGATGTTCCGTGTGCGATTGCTCGAACCGATCAAGAACCGTGCTCGAGTGGAGGTCACTGCCCGTCAGGGAAGCAGCAAGGACCGATTCGTCGGTCAGATCCACGGGCTCTGTAATGGGCTCCCCTTCATCGTTCCCATCCGCGGAAGGGCCTTTGGACTGGTGGTCTACCAGCCGCAGGCCTGGAATCTCAACCAGGTCAAGCAGTCCGGCTTCTCCGACAGCGTGCTCACCTTGCGAAGAGTCGATGGCAAACCGCTCAAGGTCACCGATACCCAGCTCGAGTTGATTCGAAACACCAGTGGGATCGAACTCTCCTTCACCTCGAAGAATCTCGCCGATGGCGCCGTCCAGATCCTCGCATTCGTCGCCGAGCCCTTCCCTTCCACAGCCGGTGGAATCTACGGAAAATTAAAGGTGACACTCGATGCCGAGGACACCAAACCGCTGATCATCGACCTTCTCGGAGTAGTCCGAGCGGGGAGGAGATAATGCCGATGGAAGCGCAGGAACTGGCAGATCGCATCGGTGGGCAACTCGAAGGGCAGTCAGACGCACTACTGGTGCGGGTCCGCCCGCCCGAAAGCGCCGGGGATGGAGATCTGGCATGGGTCTCCGATGACAGGGCGATACCTGCGGGAATCGCCGCTTCAGCGGTGATTGTTGGACCCGATCGCGACAGCGAAGATCTGATCGAGGTGCCCGCCATCATCCGTCACCCCAACTCGAATGAGGCGTTCGCTCGCGCCATCCTTTTGCTCCATCCCGAACCGGACCCACCCTTCGTTGGCATCAGTGATCGAGCACGCATTCATCCGGAAGCCACGGTCGATACAGAGGTTTTCATCGGACCGGGTGCGTTCATCGATGCAGGAGTCGTGGTGGCTGCCGAAGCGGTGATTCATCCAGGAGTAGTGATTCTTGGTCCATCCACCATCTCTGCCGGGGTCACCTTGCACTCCAATGTGGTGATCTACGGTAATACCACCATCGGAGAGGGCACCACCATTCATGCGGGAAGCGTGATTGGCGGCGATGGTTTCGGCTATACACCCGGATCCGAAGGCCCGCTGAAGGTCCCCCATCGTGGCGGTGTCCAGATCGGTCGCGATGTCGAGATCGGCTGCAACTGCACCATCGATCGTGGTGCACTCGATGACACCTTCATCGGTGAAGCGACCAAGATCGACAATCTGGTTCACATCGCTCACAACGTGGTGATCGGAGCGCGCTGCTTCTTCGCCGCTCAAGTCGGAATCGCCGGGTCCACCATCATCGGAGATGATTGCGAAATGGGTGGCCAGAGTGGAGTCATCGGACATGTGGAACTGGGGAATCGGACCCAGGTGGCGGCCAAATCTGCAGTTCTTCGAAGTTTCGAGGGGAACCAGCTGCTGATGGGCACCCCGGCCGCCGATGCGAGCCAGACACGCAAGATCTTCAGCATCATCTCGCAGTTACCGCAGTTGCGCGACCGAATTCGACAGCTGGAAGAGCAGTGGAAGGATCTGCAGAATCCTCCTAGATCCTCCTAATCCCTTGCCGATTCCACTTCGTCTCTCTATAAATTAAAACTCGTTATCATCCGACCCGCTGGCACTGTTGAACTTCAACTGCTGGCGAGATCAAAAATCAGGGCCTGTAGCTCAGCTGGGAGAGCGCTGCGTTCGCAATGCAGAGGTCAGGGGTTCGAGCCCCCTCAGGTCCACCAGAATTTACAGGGGTGCCCGAACCGAGTTGGGCACCCCTTTTTTTCAGGTCTTCGTTGCAGAGTTTCTTGCTCTCCTGGTCATCTCGCTTGTTGTCGTCGGTCATGTCCGCTCCCTTTCGTGGGTTGCTGTGGATGCCTCTATCCGGTTCTGGAGCCGCATCGGACGGCAGAGTCCACGACGCCTGACCACCCCACCAACCCCTGCACGCCCCTCCCCGCCATACGGGTTGCATCTGACCCAGGGATTCTCATGATGCTCGGGGAGGAATGATGAAGACTGGTTTCTGGTTGAGCGCAATCATCGGTCGCTGGAACTGGCTCGCCCCATTGCTGGCGGTCAGCCTCATCGGCTGTAACTCTTTGCCTGACCTTACCGAGGAGACCGAATTGAAAGTGGCTCAGCAAGAAAACGTCGTGGTGGTGCATGGCTTGTTTCGGACCCAGCGTGCGATGCGGCCGTTACGCACCCCACTGAGTAACGCCGGCTTCCATGTGATCGAATATCGTTACCCTTCCACCCGCAAGAGTGTCGATGAGTTGGGGCGTGAACTGCGCCAGTTCCTCATCGATCAGATCGCCCTGGAACCACAAGTTCCCCTCCACGTCGTCGGTCACAGCCTTGGGGCGGTGATCGCGGTAAAAGCCACTACCCCGACCATCCCCGGTATCGGTCGGGTCGTACAGATCAGCCCGCCCAATCTGGGATCTCCATGGGCCGGTTCGCTGGAGGGGATGTTGGGTTCGTGGATCGCCTCGATCGAGGAACTCTCCAATCGCGAAGGAGGTCCCCTCCCACTGGGCACTGTCCCCGGATCCACCACCGGGGTGATTGCCGCCAACAGCGACACTCTGGTCCCCCAGGAATTGACCCACCTCGATGGGGCGGTCGATCAGATCCATCTACCCGGCTCACACACCTTCGTCTTCTGGCGCTCTCGTACCCAGCAGGAGATCATTCATTTCCTGATTCATGGGCGCTTTTCCGACGATGCTCCCCGCCCTTGAGGAGCTTCCACCTCACTCCTGAGGATTCTCGGTAGTCGACTCCAGTTGTTCCACCAACGCTTCACAGGCGAGTGAAGCGCCGTGGTTTTCGAGGCGGATCTGGAAAGTTTTCTCATCCCCGTGCTGGTAGCGCGGATCGTAATGATACTCGAGTAAACATCGCGCTGCCGATTGAGGATCCCCTTGCTCGAGACAGCGTTGGACATGATCGACTCGATCGTCGCCCAACTGGCTGTAACTTCGTAGGCGATCGACCCGCTCATGTAACTTTTTCCACCCATCCCCGGTGTCGTACTCATCGACCAGCCACCGAACGCGCTGCTCCATCGAAGCGATCAGCTCGATTCGTGGAGCGGCGCCCATCTTTTGCCACAGTGCTGCAGGAATCTGCCGATTTCCCACCTTGCGACTTTCTCCCTCGATGAGAAGCCAGGGCGCACCTCCATCGACACGGGTCAGTGCTGCGGCGAGCATGCTTTCAAATTGTTTCTGACTGGTTGGCATCAATCCCAGATCCCCGAGGATCGATGATCGATGCCCGGCGTAGAGTTCCAGATCGATGACTCGATCTGGATATCGAAGAGCCACCTGGCGCAAAACATCGGTTTTCCCAACACCGGTGTACCCATCCAGAATCCACAATTGTGCCAGATCACAGCGCTCCAGTTGCCGTAACACCGACTTCCGGAAACTGCGATAACCACCGTGAAGTTGTTTTGCAGGCTGCCCTGACTGGATCAAGAACTGGACCACATGTGCCGAACGATCTCCCCCTCTGGCGCAGCAGATGATGGGCTCGCTATTTTCAGGGATCTGGGAAATCAGTTGCTTGCGAAAAGCCTGGAGCCGTTGATTCAAGCGACCTAGTGCCCAGCGGGTGGCGGATTCGTTTCCCTCGACTCGATACAAGGTTCCGGTGACCTTACGCTCCTCATCGTCGAGCAACGGGACATTTCGAGCCCCTGGGATGTGATCCTCGGTGAACTCACCCGGAGATCGGACATCGATGATGCATACAGCCGGAGATACCTCAGAAAACAGGGTCTCAGGCACCGGATTTCCAGAAGGGCAAAATTCATCGTTGTGTATATTTGCCGATTGAGGAGGCAATTCGGGCTCCTACCTGTAAAACTATGGCCTTTGTCGCCAGAATACTCCTTTTCCAGGCGACCTGTGACTATTTACGGGGTTGAGATGGACAGGTCGGAGAGATTCGAATGGAAGCTGACGATGAGGAGTTGATGCGTCGCTTCCAGCGCGGTGACCAGGACGCTTTCGAAACGCTGGTTCGTCGAAATCTCGATTTCGTGATTCGTCAGGCTCGACGATATCTACGGGATCTGGCCGGCGCAGAGGACGTGGCACAGGCTGTATTCCTGCGTGTTTGGAAATCTCGAGACCGCTTTCGTGAAGCGATCTCTTTCCGCGGCTGGATCGCAAAAATTACCACGCGGATCGCTCTGAACGAGATTCGCACGAGGAAAAGAAAACGTTGGACTCCGCGCTCCTCTCTCTCCAGCGACCCGGACGCTGTGGTCGGTAGTGAGTGGGTGGGCGGATCGATTCGATCGAAGGACCCGGCGCAGGAGTTGTTGGGTAAAGAAAAGGCAAAGGCGGTGCGTGATGCGATCGATCGTCTTGAGGAACCTGGTCGACAAGCGATCTGGCTCCAAAATTTTGAGGACTGGTCAGTGGTGAGGATTGCCGAATCTCTCGGAATGACCGTTTCCGCGACCAAGTCGGTTTTGTTCCGGGCGAGAAAATCATTGCTGATCGAATTGACCGATTACATCGACGATACCCGAGAAGACCGATCTTGAGTTTTCAGCCAATGTTCCCCCGAGGAACACAGGAGAATTGATGCACGAAGAGGACCACAAGACGAGCAAGGCATTGCAGTCGCTCCTCGATGAAGCGGCTCGCCTCGAACCCACCTTGAATCTCGCCATGGATACGGTAGAGGCTACCGATCCAGAGGCCTTTCTCGCCCGCTTGAAGCAACGCATCGAGCAGCGTCAAAGACAACGAAGATGGTTTACTGCTGCCGCTGCAGCGCTGTTGTTGGCGGCCATCATCCTCCCCTTCACGATGCCGGATGCCACGATTCCTGGGGCGGGCTCCAGTCGATCCGACTCCAGTCGCTCCATCGCTCTCTCGTCGCTGGTCGAAAGTCCAACCTCGGAACTGCTGGAACAGCTCGACGTCCTGGAACTGCTCGAAGGTCTCGATCCGCAACTGGTCGCGACCTTGATCCCCTCCCACATCGACACCGTCGATGGATTCGATCTCGCTCTGGCGGACCTGCCGCTGGAGTTACTCGTGGTCGAAGAAGAGGAGGAATGATGAAAGGGAGCACTGCGCTTCTCCTGCTCATCTGCTGGCTGCTGCTGCTGGGATCTCCTGCGATCGGCCCCGCCCAGACCACCGATGACTCCGCTCAATCCTCGCAAGAAAAGCGATCAGAAGCCCTCGAACGGTGGGAATCACTGTCGGACGAGAGGCGCTTGGCTCTGGCTCGTGTCCATTCGACCCTGCAAGAGATGCCCGCAGCACAGCGCAAAAAGTTGATTCAGAGATTGAGACAACTGCCACCGCAAGAGGCGCCCAAGGTGGTGAATCGACTTCGCCAGTTCATGAAGTCATCCGATGCCGATCGAAAAGATGTCCGTCAACGGCGAACCGCACTACGGTTGTGGGATTTCCAACTCTCCGCGGAAGATCGTCAACGCTTTCGTCAGTGCTCCACAGAGGAGAAGAAAGCCTTTCTCGACGAACAGATCAACCTGCGGATGCCACAACTTCTCTCCGCTCTTCCCCCAGCGGAGCGACAGAAGATCGAGAGCCTCCCTCCACATGAGCAACGTCGGGTGTTGGGACGAAGAATCCATCGCTCGCTCTCTCTCTCCAAGCATGGGCATCGTGTCATGTATCTGGCTCGCCACCTCACTCGGGCGCAGATGAATCGCTTCATCAAAACTGGGGAAGTGGAGGAGAGTCACCCGCAACTGCAAGAAGCCGTCGCACAGTTGAGTGATGAGATGAAGCAACGAATCCAGAAACTGTTGCGAAAAGGACTTGATCGACGCTCCAGGACGAAGGGTGGCTTTCGGCCACCAGCGCCCGGAGGCCAGGATCGAAGATCTCCTGCTCCGGGAGCCAGAGGGCGCAATCATTCGCCTGGCGCCGCCGACCAGGAACGAAGACCCCCACCAGGAGTCGGGCCACGCCGGTTACGACCGGATGGCACAGATCGACGCCCCCTCCCAGAACGCCCCCGCCGAGAAATGAAGCGAGGAGCCTCTCTCGAAGGAGCGGCTCTGCCAGATCTCAAAGCGCTGAAAGAAGTGAACCACGCACCTCAAAATCGCAAACCACACGCTCTGGAAGGCCTCCACCGCTCCCTGGAAGACCTCGGAGCGCTCGACCACAATAGCTGATTCCAGGGATCGGCGATGGCGCTCCACCCTCACCTGGGGCACTTTCCGACCTCTTCCCGCTCACAGTTCCTTTGAATCCACTGCCTCCTCTCCCTTGACCCGATTTCTCTGCTTGCTAGGATTTTAGATTCCTGAACGAACACGAGAGGATCCGATGGCCAAGCGCAGTAAACCCGCCGCACGAAAAAATAGACGCGGCGGATCCAGTAAGAAGAACACTCCCAAGTTAGTCCAAGCGGCGCCCACTTCTGGTGGC
>JABHOG010000001.1 GCA_018694835.1 Planctomycetota bacterium
AAACTTCCGCCACAGATCGAGAAGAACAGGGAAACCCAGTCCGCCGACGATGATCAGCATCGTCATCACCAACCGAGCAGCAGTGGAGTACCCTTCCAGCGATGATGCGTGGAGGGAGAATCCGGCGTTACAGAAGGCACTGACGGCGTGGAATAGCGCATCGAAAAATCCACCCTCGCTGTCGGCCACCCAGATCAGAAACAAGGTTCCGATCGACTCCACCAGCAAGGTGGAGATGACGATCACACCGAGCAAGTTTCTCAGTTCAGAGATGCCCACTCCAGCGAGGGCCTCTCGCAGCGCCTTGCCCTGACGGATGCCAAGACCCTCCCCCAGCACCAGGGCAAAGAAGGCGAAGAGACTGATCACTCCCAGGCCACCGAGTTGGATCAGACCCAGCAAAACCCACTGTCCTTCGATCGACAGCCGAGAGCCGACATCGATAACGGTCAGTCCGGTGACGGTCACCGCACTGATGGCGGTAAAGAGAGCATCTGAAAAGGTCAAAGGATCGATCGAACTCTCGATCGATTGACAACGTGGCATCGTCATGAGGGCGGTTCCTACCACCACTGGTGCCAGGAAGAAGAGGATCATTACCAGCGCTCCACCTCGCCGAATTTGCTCCAGTAAGGTCGAAAACAAATCCATCAAGGTAAAGCCGAGGGCCAGCAGAGCACTGAAGATCACCAGGAACTGCTGATTCCAGCCGCACCCGGTCAGGCAGAGCAGCAGCACTGTCAATCCAGGGAGAGCACTGCGTTCCCGCTGAGAACGCAGTTGCAGGACCAGATCGCTGAAGGCAAGCAGAGCCAGCAGGAGGGGTACGGTGGTCCACCCCTCGACCGGCATGCTGCCCGCTGGACTGAGGAACCAGGGCCCCATCACCAGCAATGCAGTGAGCCCCAGCAAAGCACGGATCGAGTGAGAAAAGAGGTCCATGGCGATTGATTGTGCCGGAACTGCGCTGCTGAGGCCAGTGCGTCTGGATTCCAGTCGGCGGATCTGCTAAAAAACGGGTCGCATGCGGGGTCCAGTCCAGTCGAAGGACCCCTGTTTCCCTGTTACCAGGGCCCTGTAGCTCAGTGGATAGAGCACCGGCCTCCGAAGCCGGGTGTCGCACGTTCGAATCGTGCCAGGGTCGTTCAAATCGGCGCCGGGAGTCCTATCTCCCGGCGCTGGCTTCGTTGCAGGAGGAGTTCTGAACTCACTGAATACAACTCAGGACCAGCCAGACACCTGGGTCATCGGAGATGTTCACGGCTGTCACGCCACCCTCTCCCTGCTGCTCGAATCGTTGCAGAAAAGCGATCCAGCGTGCCACTTCGTCTTCGTCGGCGACCTGGTGGGCAAGGGCCCCTCGAGCCTCGAGGTGCTGAAGACGGTTCATTCCCTCGGAGATCGTGCCGAGGTGATCCTGGGTAATCATGATCTCCATCTACTGGCGATTCACGCCCAGGTCGCCACAGCACGTGCTGGAGACCGCCTGGAAGAGTGCTTACAACACACCGCTATCGCACAGCCGGAGCCGTGGGACTGGCCTCGCTGGCTGGCGCAGAAGCCTCTGGCACTGCTCGTCTCCGAACCCGCCGGAACACCCTGGCTGGTGGTTCACGCCGGGCTTCACCCGCAGTGGAGTGTCGCCGAGGTGATGACTCGAGCCATCCGCCTCTCTCAGAGGATTCGCAGTGGCGACTGGTCCTGGTATCGCAATCCGACCGATCCGGATGGAGTCACTGCAGCCTACTTGACCCGGGTCCGAGGATTGAAGAAAGACCTGTCACTGGCAGATCAGTGGACCGGTGCGCTCGATACCTGTCCGCCGACCGTGACTCCGTGGTTCCAGGTCGAGGATCGTGCGACACGCGAACACGCCACCATCACTGGCCATTGGGCTGCTCTTGGGCTGGTTCGACATCAGAAGCATATCAGCATCGATACCGGCTGCGTTTATGGAGGAGCACTGGTAGCACTCTCGCTGCAAAGCGGGGTGACCCAACAAATAGAATGCCTGCCAGAAGATCGAATCGTGACCGACTAGACCTCGTCTTCGAGTAACTCATCGATGATGTAGGTGCCACTTCTCTGGTCCTTGTGGACACTGATCAACTTGTGTTTCTCGGCATCGACGAGCAACTTGGAGAAGTGTGTGTAACCGTGATATTCCTCGCTGAAGGTCGGCTGCTTGCGCTTCATCGTTTGCTTGACCATCGAGGCCCAGATCACCTCGTAGTTCTCTCGTTGCAGTGCAGCGATGGAACTGATGAGCAGGGAGAATGCGGCGTCCTGATCCTTGCTCAACTTGCGTGAGACTTTCTTGGTCGTCTTACGGGTTCTCTTCTTGCGAGTTCGAACCAGATCTTCATAGAAGATGAACTCATCACAGTTATCGATAAGCAGGTTACTGGACGAGTGCTTGACACCGAGACCGATGATCTTCTTGTTATTCTCTCGCAACTGGGAAACCAGTGGAGAGAAATCGCTATCACCGGAGATCAACACGAAGGTATCCACGTGTGGCTTCGAGTAGGAAAGTTCGAGGGCGTCGACCACCATTTTGATATCGGCGCTATTCTTTCCCGACATCTTGCGCTCCGGAATATCGATCAGCTCGATGGCGCACTCATGGAAGGGCCGCTTGTAGTGGGTCCAGTTGGACCAGTCGGCGTAGGCCCTCTTGACCGTGATCTTGCCCTTCTCGACCAGACGATCGAGAATCTTGACGATATCCAGCTTGGCGATCTTGGCTTCCCTGACACCGATGGCGATGTTGTCGAGGTCGACAAACACGGCGATCTGGTGCTCCTGGTCGACGTTACTATTGTTCAATTCAGTCCCCCTTCGATCGGGGTACCGGCTCGTCCGCCATTCCTGAAAACAGAAGAGGACGCCAGTTCATCTGGAGAAATCAGTCCTTCAGCGATTCCCTGAAGGGAATCCACTACTGGACCTGGGGTCGATCCCCGACCGAGGATCGACGCACTGCTTCCCCGAAGGGAAGCGGACCTGCGCATCATGGCATGTGAGACCCTGTCGATGCAACCCCGCTCGGGCGTCGATCTGACGAAGATCGACGCCGAAATGCTCAGAGGGCGCAGGGGAATCCCTGTGCAGGCGATGGATCGGGGCCGTATTCGGGAAACGGGGCCGCCGGAGCAGGTCCCGCAGAAAAGACGAAATCAAGGATCCGGATCGGATCGCCCAGCGTCAGGCGCGAGTCATCATCGACATCTAGCGCCTCTAGGCAGGGGCTCGTCTCCACTCCAAACAGCACCAGCAGTTCATGAATCGCATCGGTCAGATCGACCACTCCATCTCGGTTGGTATCGCCGCGAATAAAGATCGCCGGAACCGAGCTGGCATCGAGCGGATTGAATCCGAACTGAGCCTCCTCGAGATTGGAGACCCCGTCGAGATCCTGGTCTCCGAGCGGATCCGCCAGCAACGCTCGCTGAAGCCCGGTCAGGTCTCCGTGCCCATTGGGGTTGCTGACCAGATCGACCGAGACAATCGCGAAATCAGGTGAGATTCTGACCAGCGAAGAGCCATCTCGACAAACCACCGTGACGGAGCCATCGCCATTGGCAGCGATTCCGAGGGGTCGATCAGGAACGTCGATCACTGATTCCACTCCCTGATCTCCCACTACCACCACTTCGTTGCTGGTTTGACAGCAAAACCACGCTCGTCCCTGCAAATCCGTGGTCACTGCGATGGGAAAGGTTCCGACCGTCGAACTCCACACCACTTCTCCGGTCGACGACAATCTGGTCAAGCCGCCCTTTTCAGCGACCCAAACCCCTCCAGCAGGAGCGGCACTGATCCCGGTGGGGAAGAAACCGACCGGATAGGTCGCAAGCCACTCGCCGGAGTCATCGAGTCGATAGACCTGATTGGCGTAGGAGCAACTGACCCAGATGTGTCCCTCGGCATCGATGGAGATGCCATAAGGAACCGAGCCGACCGGATGAGTGGAGACGATTCCGGCACCCGATTCGATCCGGATCACATCATCGAGCCCCGGTCGAGTTCCCCACAGCTGTCCACTGGCGGCGATGGCCAGTGACTGAACGCCCACCACCGTATCGATGACCTCGATGACGGCACCACTGGGATCGACATGAATCACCTGGTTGTTTTCCTCGATGGCGATCCAGCCTCCGCCACTGGCGGTGCGTGCAATGGCTCTCAGATCGGTGGACAGATTCACGATGGGAGTGGAACCCGACTCTCCATGGACCCACAAAGTCTGCTGGTCGCCATACCAGGCGCCCTGGCCGTGGAGCAAGGTCGGCAATGCGATGGCACAGCAGATCCAGAAGAGATGGATCATGCTGCTAAAGGACTTGCTACTGAAGGACATGGAGATTCCTTTCTCAAAAGAGGATGGACAGGTCGAGTTACTCATCCGGTGGTCTCGCAATCGAGGTCGTCATCGCTGAGGTCATTCCCTGCGACGGGGAAAGGGTATAGCGGAGAAGGACCCTGTGAAAAGAGGAAAGACAAGATTTGGATTCCATCCGAGAGATCCAGCGTTCCATCGTCGTTGGTGTCAGCGGAATCGTCGCAAGCGATCGATGTTCCGAGAAACAGGTGCTCGAGTAATAGGATCGGATCGGCCAGATCCAGTTGTCCGTCGAGATTCAGATCAGCACGGATGAAGGCTCCGATGACCCCGTGCACGCTGATCGATTCGATTCCCTGCTGGGTGGTATAAACACGTCCGCCGGAGACGCAGATCCGATTGGGAAGATCCCCACCGGTCAGGATCTCTAGCCGCTCACCACTGTCGAGCTGGTAGCGCGACACGGTGCCGGCGAAGTATTCCGCCACGAGAAAGGTACCCGCGGCCCCCTGGGCCACGGCACTTTGCACGGTGTCCGACGATTCCATCGGGTATTCCATCAGTAGAGTTCTACTGTTGAGATCGATGCGATACACCACCGCACTGCCGCCAAAGATGGTCAGCAAAGCACTCTGATCATCCAGAACGTGCAGATCACTGGGTGCTGGAAAATCGGAAGTCTCGACGTCGATCACCAGTTGGTCGAGCAACTGTCCATTGGTGGGGTCGATCCACTGCAATTCGGGAGCAGCCGTGAAATCATCGCCCGGGAAGCCTACCGGAACCAGCAACGATCCATCTTCCAGTGCTACAACAGTCGAGATGCCACCGGCAACTTCGATCCGCTGAACCACTTCTTCAGTCAGTGGATCGAGGATCACGATGTTCTCATCCGACCCATCAAAACTACCGCCATTGGAGGAAACGATGATCTCCCCGTTCCAGCCGAGGGCCAGTCCCGATGGGTATCCGATGGCGGCTCCCGAACTGTCGCTGAAGGGTACAGCGGTGACGTTCCCACTGACCAGATCGACTCTGAACAGGCTACTGATGGTCGAGCAACAGACCCACAGATCGGAACCGGAGAGCAATAGATCCGTCGGATAATATCCGACATCAAAGGTACGCAGGACCTCGAGAGTCCGAGCATCGAACTCGATCACCTGATACGCACTGTGATCCTCGACCGCCTCACCGAAGGGCGCGACATCGCCACAGATGGAGACATAACCATGCTGGTGTGCATCGTCGATGACGATCGAGTAAGGGTGAGAGTCGACGTTGGCATTGGGAATCTCGGTGGAAATCTGGGCGATCGGATCTCCCGCAATAGAGAGGACCGGAATCCAGCCGACCACGATCCAGCCGACTACGATCCAGCCGACTCGTACGGATTTTCTCCAGCGGCATCGATAGAAGTCGTTGAGAAGGAGATTAAAGAACGATTGCAGCAACTGAATGCGACCTCTCTGCTCGGAGTTCTGGTCCGATTCCACGCACTGTGCGTGAATCGGAGGGATCCAGCGGAGAAATCGAAGGAGGTCAATCCCCGACGATTTCACTGACAGAAGGTCTTCTGGCTTCCGGATCGTCCTCTCCCTGCGCCTTCCCACGACAATTCGTAGTGGCTTTCCAGACCCACGCCTGGAGATGCAGGGGTTGTCCCCGGTTACAGCGGCGGCACCGCGGTGGATTCTCACCACACTTCCGACCCGGGTTGCCCCGAATCAATCCTGTCACGGCTCTAGATACAGAACCTTTCACGGCTGTTCAAGGGCCAACAGTTGAAATCAGTCAGATCCAGGCCGACAATGTGGCATGGCCAAATCATCTTCCAGATCCCGATCTTCCAACCGCAAGGTGACCGTGGCCACCCTTCCCGCACGGCTCAAGGAGGGGCCACCCCCCATCACCGTGGTGGTCGGGCAGGAGCAACTACTACGCCGTGAAGCGATCGCGATGTTGCTCGAATCTCTGCCTGGCGGCACCCCAGACCCCGACTCGATCCTTCGCTACCAGGGGACTCGAAGCGCCACCGATGAACAGATTCGTCAAATCTTCGATGAACTGAGGACACCGAGCCTGTTCGGGGGTGGGCCGGTAGTGATCGTCCAGGATGCTCAGAACTGGTTCAAATCGGACCCCGATTCCTGGGTCCAGTTCTTTTCATCCGCCCCCACCGGATCACTGCTGATCCTCACCGCAGATGCTCTCGATGGACGGAGCAAGGTGGCCAAGGCGATCGGCAAGTTCGGACTCACCATCTCGGCGGATCGGCCCTTTCACCGTCCACCCCCATGGCAACCGGATGCCAACCCCTGGGATCACGAACTGAACTCCTGGGTGATCCATCGCTTTCACAATCATTCGCTGAAGGTAACGGCTCCGGTGGCCCAGTTACTCATCGATCGCATCGGCCCCCAGATGGATCAACTCGCCAGCGCCATCGAGAAGATCTCCACCATCTGTGACTCCCGTCAGATCGACCAGATCGACCAGAGCATCATCGTCGAGAATAGTGCCGCTGGTGGTGACGGAACTGCCTTTGAGCTGGTCGACTCCTGGTTCGAACAGGATCGAGCACGATCACTCCGAGTGCTTTCCGATATCGTCGAGCGCGGCGCACTCGATGAAAAGAATCAACGAGTGCGGGATCCTCAACGATTGCTACTACAGTTCCTGGCGCTGTCTCTCAAACGTGCACGGGAACTGAGAAGCGTTCATCGCATCGTGGCGGAGGGTGGAGGAGAGCAGCAGATTCTCGAGCAGGCCGGGATTGCCCGACCGTTTCTTCCGAGGATTCGCAAACAGTATCGAACTTGTGATCTTCCCAGGACTCTGAAAATCATCGAAACCCTGATCGAGATGGACTGGCAACTGAAGAGTGGTGCTGGAGCTTTGCCGGTGGAGTTGATGGAACGAGCCGTGGTCAGCGTCTGATCGGCGACTACCTCAGGGAGACTCCAGTCGAATACTTCTCATCCTGGGGACGATCTGTCGAAAGACTTCCTCACTATCGACCCCGCGTGCGATCCACTGGACATGAATTTCTACCACGAGTTCATCGGTGTACTCTTCCTTGGGCACGGTACCGTATCGCACTTCGACAGAAATTCCGGGCCAGTGAGCCAGCAGCGGATCCCATGGTGGATTATTGATCAAATCAGTGACGGTTCCGCCGTCGCGGATCGTGCCCTCAAGAGCAGACAAAACCACCTCCGAGACCTCGATGGCACGGATTCGATCAACCGCACGACGATGAGAGGCTGTACCTGCGGCGAACAGAGCGATCGCGGCGCTCACCCCCACCGTGAGGATTCCCAGAGCCACCACGACCTCGAGCAGGGTGAATCCGGATTCCTTGCTCTCCATCTTCATCGTTGCCACCCCGGATCCCTGGCCCCTGGGATCCTCACCGTCTTACGGAATTCGGAACCATGGACGACAGACTGAAGACGGGAGTGCTCCACCGCAGTGGTGCCTCGCATCCCTCTTTCACAGTCAAGAAATGCCTTACTCGTGAGCCGCCCCACTCGAATCCATTCGGAGTCGATACGGATGTAACTGTCGGGACCGACCGGATACTGTGCGGTCGAATCGACGAGGATGTCTCCGGTACTCCCGTCGATATCCGCACTCAGACGGGCAAGTGCAGCGGAACGGGCCGGTCTCAGCACCAGCAGTACCTCGACAGTATCGGGAAAGACATCATCGAAGGGATCATCTCGGCTTCCTGAATCCCAGTAGATTCCCGACTGACGGTCCATCGGCAAGATGCCCCGCGTCGAATCCCAGAAGGAGAGCGGTGGTTGCACCTTGCCAGCGACAAAGCGACGACGATCACCACCCCAGAACGACCATTCGATGTGGAGTACTCCATCTGCGATGGGACGACTGCGCCGCGGCGTCCCGTCGACATCCGGCGCAAGGTTGACATCATTAAAAAGGGTACCTTCGCCCCCGATAGGACTCTTGAAGCCTCTCCACAACACCTCGGACCCCTCTTCGGGTCCCATCGAGTAACTGACCTCGCACAGGCCACCAGGGGCGCGCAGGATTCCCAGTCGAGCTTCCATCGAGTCATTGTTGTAATCGATATCGGCGAGACCACCGGTGAGTGATCCAGCAATCCGCGTAATCGGATTCCTGACCTCCTCGTCGAGCACGCTGACCATCCTCAAACGGGATCGCCCCCGGCCATCTCGGTCACAAAGCAGCAATACTTCGACCAGACCACCACCGGGTCCCGGATCTGGTTGTGAGAAGAGTGATCGCAGGTCGGCGCAGAGTGGCTCGAGGATCGCTTCTGCTCGCTCGATCGATTCGCGTCTCGATTCGCCGACTTGCCAGGTGGAAATTCCATCTCTCAGGAACACGACCAGCCCACTACCGAGCATCACGAAGATACCCAGCGCCACCAGAATCTCGATGAGTGTCAGTCCCTGTTCTTTGTTCATCAGTACGGATATTCCTCGTGATGAAGAATTCGCCACTCCTTACGGTGTTCGATTCCAAGGGTCTTCAAGACGGGGAGATGTTTCCATTCATCATTCCACACCCCCGACTGTCGCGTTTGGCCATGGGCTCCTTTTCGGTGACGGTAGTGGATCCGAATTTCCAGAGCGTCGCCAAACTGTCCGAGGCGATTGACATCGGTCGGATCGTCAAACAAATAGAGGCCACCGGGCTGATTGGTCGGAATCGAGTCCCACCCCGGAACGCCATCGAATCGAGCGAGAACCCTGACCGTTCCTGCGGTGGCTCGATTGCGAGACTGTTCCACATCCCAGCGGATTCGATCCCACATGGTTCCGGGCATCGTCCAGGCTCGCTCGAGGTACTGCAGATCCTTCGATTCCACCAGTGGTTGATAGCGATCGTGATGTCGAGCCAGCAGTTCGATGACTGGAGTCCCGGCGGGATGAACCTTGAAGTCGGTACCGAAGCGACCGCGGAAAATTCCTTTTCCAGTACGATCATCGCGAAACAGCCCGAAGTTGCTGCCCTGCGCACCGGTATGAGCGATGATCTCGTCGGGAGTCGAATTGATGCCGTCATCCACCAGCAGGTAACCCTCACCGGAGGGGAAGCCGTTCAACCGAAGATTCCCACCTTCGGTTCCTGGAAGCCCCATCACCTCCAGTGTCAATCCTGATTCAGCGACCTGCCCGGCGAGCCGAGCCACCGGAATACCGGGGAGGGGAACCAGAGGTTCACGTCCCAGTTCATTACTGGTGCGTTCGGTGGCGAGCATTCCTCGGGTCATCACATCGATGACGCGTGAGGGGATCAACCGCAACCGATGAGTGTTGGTCACGACCTGAACAACGTCCTGTGCGTCGGTATAAGACCACTGATAGACGTACCCACCCACCGATGATCCCAACTGACCGCGCAACACATTGCGCAGTACACCGTTCGAAGCTTGTTCGTAATACAGCACCTCGTTGGTCGGACCGGTGATCATTTCGAGGAACCCACCATTGGGTGGAAGATTGGCCGTGTTATCGACCTGGATCGAGTTGACCACTTCTACTCTCAGATCACGATTGGGGTCATAGGGAACCACCTCCCCTTCACCGAGGGCGTCCTCGTCGAGGTAGGGATCGCGGGGCAGATCCTGCTCCAGTTGGATCACCACATCGGGCTCGACCTGGCCAGGATCAAAGGTGTAGTGCATCACCTCATCATCAACCTGGAACAAGCCTTCTCGCTTGCCGAGACCAAATCCACGCGGATCGCCCCGCGAAAAGGAACGAGAAACTCCCGCTGGCAAGGCACTAGCACCGTTGGCCCCCGCCTGCGGTTGCGGAGCAGAAGCGGTGAGTTTCGATCGAGCCAGCAGATGGATCTTGTCGAGAACTCCGCCCGGTTGTTCAGAATCCTGTATCGAATAGCCGCTTCGAAGCACCTCGGTACGTACCCCTGACGGTAAGCCAGGTGACGCCTGGATCGCCATCGTCCGGAATCCACCGTTGGAAGCCGCTGGAAATGCATAGGTTTCAACATCACTCGCGTCAAGGCGGCTGAAACGCACTTCGTCCAGAGTCCCCGGAGCATCGATCCCATCCCCACTGATCATCGATGAGCCGAACCGAATCTCCCCGTTGGTCGAGGAAGGCAATCCACCGCTGGGGAATCGACGGATCCGTGGATCCTGTCCCGGACGATAGGTCCCTTCCGGAGGCCAGTAGAAACTGACGTAGGTTCCACTATCGGTTTCTCGTACCTTGCGAACTCTCAGCGGCGTATCTTCACGAAGTCTGTTGGTCGGATCGCCAAATCCATCGCCGAGGATCACCTCGTCACCAAACCCAGCGGAGGCCCCCACTGCCCGGACCACCTGGGTGATCTCCTGACCCGCGGCATGGCGCACGATCCCATTCATATCCCACAGCGGGCGATTACGACGGAATGGATCCCCGGTGTTGATGTACTGGTCCCCGGTGAAGCCGCGAAATGAATCGACCTGATCCGGATCACAGATGAAAAATTTTCCCTCGGCGATCTGGGTGTATCGAATCCACTCTGCATCTTGAAGTAGGCCGATCCTCTGCGACCCGGGCATGTAGTCGATCTGGATCACTCCGGATGGCGCATAACTCAGGTTCAAATCGGTCGTGTTCGACTCGATCGAAACACCCCTGACCTGCAGGAACGTGTCGGTGGTGGCACTGATGATCCCCTCGGTCGCGGTCGAGTTCAGGAGAGCCCTACCCATCGCCGTGAAGCGATAAAGGCCCGGTATCGGTCCCGGGGTGATCGACGAATACTTGGCGAATTCGGTCGCCACCACCTGGTACGGTTCGGAACCTTGCCGGGTCCACTGCTGGATGTGCAAGTATCCCCGCGGCGGAAAACCGAGTTCGAGAGGATGGCTCCCGTTGGTCTGCACCAGCAAAGAGAGTGAGTTGGCGGCAAACGGCTCCAGTTCCAGGGTACTGGTCACCGGACTTCCGGGAACGAAAGGGATCTGCGTCGAGGCTCGGGAAAATGTAGCAGGAGTCAGTACCACTGCTCCGCTACTGGTGAAGTCAGAGACCCTCATCGTGGGTGTGAGTTCGATCTCCAGCGATGCTCCCCCCGGACCGATGATGATGTCGTTGGAAGAATCGGTCAGCGCTCGTCGCGGGTCGGAGTTTGCCAATGGCAGTGAATAGCCCAGAAGCCTCACCGGAGTACCGGACGCATGGCTCGAGCGCACTGTCCCGCGGACACCTCGCCCGATCGGAGGTGAGCCGTTGGGCCCCGGCGGCCTGACGATGAAGGATGCCCCCTCCCGACCGGAGTAATCGACCGCTTCCGAACCGACCAGTAAGGTCCCGGTCGGGGGAAATCTGGTCGCCATGTCGGCATCGACGATAGAAACTCGATTTCCCGAGAATGAAAGGGCACCATTGAGACGCGACAACCACGATTGTCGACCCACCGGTCGACGATCGATCAGCAGGACCAGATCTCCCGGTCTGGTCGATCTCCAACCGGCAGAGATGTGATACCAGGTATCATCGGCGAAGGTGACGGTTGTCACCGGGTATCGCACCTCTGCCGCTGGTAACACCTTGGTATCCCACGCAACCGCAGAACCGGTCTCATCAAAGACTTGCAGCACCAACTCCTGTGTATCCCCGGAGAAGAACAATCTCACTCGATCACGATAGCGATCCAGAGTCGGGCCGACCGAATCAAAAATGACACGGTTGCCACTGCGCGATCCCCAGCGCGGGCGATACCAGAAATCGACCAGTGCAGGAACTGTCGAAAGAGCGTCGTTGTTGGCACCCTGATCCGGCGTCAATTCGATTTGAGGCTCTCGCAATGCCCGCCCTCTACGACCACCGCCTTGAGTCGGTTCAGTTTCTTGCTGAAGTAGAATTGAACGCTTCCAGGAACCATCTTCCAGCTCGTATCCTTCGATGGTCTCGTTGAAGTGCTCGACCTCGAGCAATCCCACCGCTCCGAAGCCGTAGTTTCCAGAATCACGATCGTAGGCGATGGTCTCCCCCCGAAGAGTTCCTTCATCGAGAGAGGGACCGGTGAACTTTCGACGGTTGAGGGGGATGGGTCCACTGACCACAAGGTTCGACGCCCTACCGGGAACGAAAGTGGTATTGAAGCGAGAAAA
>JABHOG010000040.1 GCA_018694835.1 Planctomycetota bacterium
CACCGAGAGCACACAGCATCGGTACCGAATCGCCGCTGGAGACCGCCCAGCAACGGGGGCTACTGGGAGCGACCCAGCACGTCTCGCCCCGCTCCTTCATGCAGTAATCGAT
Organism: Planctomycetota bacterium; assembly: GCA_018694835.1. Taxonomy (GTDB): domain Bacteria; phylum Planctomycetota; class UBA8108; order UBA1146; family UBA1146; genus QNYK01. The sequence goes on from JABHOG010000040.1 coordinate 113, forward strand.
ACTGCGGCGCCATTCCTCATTCTGGTTGTAGTAGGTGCAACGCGTGTCGAGACACAGATTGCCGCCGATGGTGCCGGCGTTTCGAAGCACCGGGCTGGAGATACTGGCCACCGCCGTCACCAGCGAGGGATACTTCTGCTGGATCTGTTCATCCCTGGTGATGGCATCGAGGGTCGTCGTCGCTCCGATGACCACACTGCCATCTTTTGATTCTGTAATGCCATGGAGAGCATCGATCCCTCTCAGAGAGACGACCGACTCGGCACTTTGGTGACGACGCTTCATGTTGGGAAACAGATCGGTGCCTCCGGCAACCACTCTCGTGTTGGCTGGATCGGTGGCGAGTAAGGCGACCGCCTCCTCGATGGTTTCCGGCTGATGAAAGGTGAATGCAGGTAATCTCAGCATCAGTTGTCCCCCTTCACCGCATCCTTGCGTTCGGTCATGGTGCCGGTTCCATCTCGAACTCCCGCATCCTCGATGTTGATGGCCTTCCCATCGCCACCTTCCGCAGGTGTCGGAACCAGTAGCGGCACTCCAAAATCGATCTCGGGGAAGGACTTTGGCCCGAAGCGGCCCGGCTTGCCCTTCTCTTTCGCCTCGATCGCCTGCTTGACCATGTGCGGCGCGATGGGGACCTGATCGATTCGTACTCCCACCGCATCGAAGATGGCATTGGCGACCGCAGGCATCATCGGAAGCAATGGACCCTGCCCCACTTCCTTGGCTCCGAAGGGGCCATTGGGATCGGGGTCTTCGATGATGTAACTGGTCACTGGCGGCATCTCGGCAAAGGTCAGCGACTTGTACTCCAGCATCGATGGATGCTTGTGCACCAGCGCATCGGATCGTTTCTTCGGCAGGCGGCGGTAGACTTGCTCTTCCATCATCGCCTCGCCCAGGCCCATGTAGACCGATCCCTCGATCTGCCCCATCACCATTGCCGGATTGATGCACTTGCCGACATCGTGTGCCATCCAGACATGTTCGATGCGGTAGATGCCGGTCTCTCGATCGACCTCTGCTTCCACCACCGCAGCGCTGTAACTGTATGCGGGGGAAGGTCCAACCCCGGCACCGCGGTAGCGACCGGGAGAACGTGGAGGGGTGTAACTTCCGGTGGTTCCCAGGGTACCGAAACGCGATTCCGCCTCGACCACGGCTTCCTGGAAACTGATTCCGTGGTCCGGATTCTCGCCATGGAAGACGCGACCATCGGCAAAGACCAGTTCCCGTGCCGGGACATCGAGCTTTCTTGCGGCTCCCCTGGCGACCAGGGTGCGCGCCCGTTCGGCAGCCTCGATGGCAGCATTTCCAGCCATCAGGGTCACTCGCGAGGAGTAACTACCGAGATCGACCGGAGTCAGATCTGTATCGGCAACGCACAGACGGATGTCTTTGAGGTCGATCCCGAGGATCTCGGCCGTGATGGCTGCGATCACCGAATCGGATCCCTGACCAATCTCGGTCTCGCCGCAGAAGAGTGCCACCCCTCCCGAACGATCGAGTTTCAGTTGCACTCCCGATTGCGGCATGTGATTCCAGTAGATGGGAAGGCCTGCTCCACTGAGGTAGGAACCGCAGGCGAGGCCGAGCCCCCTGCCCTCCGGCATCTTGCCATGGCGTTGGTGCCAGCCACTTCCCTCTACCACCGCCTCGATGCATTTGCCGAGGCCCATCGAACCGACCTTCAGCCAGTTCGAGGTGATGCTATCTGGCTTGACCAGCTGCTGCATTCGAAGAGCAGCGGGATCGATGCCCAGTTGATGGGCGATCTTGTCGAGGTGCACCTCGAAGGCGAATCGGGGTTGTGGAGTTCCATGGCCCCGCTTGGGGCCACAGGGAGCCTTATTGGTGAAGGCACGGATGCTCTCGAAGCGATACTTCGGCAGATCGTAAGTGACCGTTTGTAGAGCCCCGGTGTAGTAGGTACTCGCCACGCCATAGCTGCCGTACGCACCGCCATCGAGAGCGGTCTGCAGATGCTGGGCGGTGAGAGTGCCGTCCTTCTTGACCCCGGTACGAATCTTCATCAGCACCGGGTGTCTGCCCCGGTGACAGTAGAAGACCTCTTCTCGTGTGAGACAGATCTTGACTGGTCGACCGAGGGCCAGCGCCATCTTTGCCGCACAGATCTCGTGATTGAAGGGATCGCTCTTGCCACCGAACCCACCACCGTTGGGGCAAGCGATGACCCGTATTCTTGCGGCGGGCAGTCCCAGCACCTTGGCCAGCGAGCGGTGCAAGTAGTGAGGTGTCTGGGTCGAGGAGTAGACGGTGATCCGATCGGTTTCCTCGGTCAGAGCTACGGTTGCGTGCTGCTCCATCGGCAGGGGAGTATTGCCCTCGAAGTACATGACGTCCTCGAAGATCTGATCCGCTTCTTCGAAGCCAGCATCGACATCGCCGAACTCCATCGACAACTTCTTGTGCAGGTTGCCCTCATCGCCGTACTCATGGATGCGGGGCTCAGGAGTGGCAATCGCCTCCTCGACCGTCGCAATCGTCTCCAACGATTGGTACTCGACCTCCACTGCCAGTGCCGCCTCGTGCGCCTGGTCCTCGGTGAGAGCGGCCACCGCCACCACCGGATCTCCGACAAATCGAACCTTGTCGATGCAGAGTGCATGCTCATCCTGGCTGACCGGCAAGATACCGAAAGGGTCGGGCATCGAATCCCCGGTCAGGAGGCCCACCACCCCTGGCATCGCACTCGCCTTGGAGGTGTCGATGGAGACGATCTTTGCGTGCGGCACCGTCGAGCGGACCAGTTTCATGTGAACCATGCGAGGGAAGGACAGGTCGTCGGCAAAACGGGTCTGGCCAGTTACCTTGGCGCGACCATCGACCCGTCGAAAGGGCGTTCCGATCAGTCGTAACTGATCACTGGTCACCGGTCCCTCTTCGTCATCGGCGTGCACCGTATCAGACATCTGCAGCCTGCTTCCCGGGCAGCGGATCGCCATAGATCGCACTATCAGGCGGTTGGTATTGATCGTCTCCCCGCAGCTGGGCAGCAGCCCATTCGATCGCCTCGAGAATCTTGTGGTAGCCGGTACAGCGACAGAGATTACCGGAGAGGGCCTCGACGATTTGATCTCGTGTGGGCGAATCGTTCTCTGCCAGCAGCGCCTGTGCAGCCAGCAGGATGCCCGGAGTACAGTAGCCACACTGGGCCGCTCCGAGATCGGCGAAACACGATTGAAGCGGATGCAATTCGTTACCTTGCATCATGCCCTCGACCGTCTCGATCGATCGGCCCTCGCACTCGGCGGCCAGTTCCAGGCAACTGAGAACCGGCTTGCCATCGATCAGCACGGTACAGGTGCCACATTCGCCCAGCTCACAGCCATGCTTGGTGCCGGTGAGACCCAGTTCTTCCCTGAGCACCTCCAACAAACTGTGATGGACGGCAAAGGCGACCTGTTGTGGCTCACCGTTGACCCTCAGGGTCCGGGTGGTGGATTGCTGAGACATGTCCCCCCGATTCGCGGATTTACTCGAAGGATGGCACCCGGGAGTCGTAGGGCTGTGAAGGCCCTGGAATCTCCTGCTCGGTACCAGTGATGCGATTGCTGGAGTCGACCCTGACCACCCTGGGTTGATGATGCTGAACCTTCGATTCCTCCAGCTCAACCCAGCTGGCGATGATCACCACATCCCCTGGCGAGTTCTGATGGGCGGCCGCACCGTTGATGCAGATGGTCCCCGATCCCGACTCTCCGGGTAGAGCATAGGTAACGATTCGACTGCCCCGAGTGATGTTCCAGATGTGGACCTGCTGCCCCGAGACGATGTCTGCCGCCTCGAGCAAATCGGTATCAATCGACACCGATCCCTCGTAATCCAGGTCGGCCCCGGTCACCGTGGCCCTATGAATCTTTGAATGCAGCATCGTACGCCGCATGACTCGCACCTATCCTCTCGGGCCTGAACTAGCAGTGTCTGGTGAAGTGAGGATCATATCCTCATGGGCCCGTCTGGGAACAGTGATTCGACTCGATCCAGCCACCAGATTCGATCTTCCGTGATGCCAGATTGGTTGCCCCATCCGGCTCGATACGGCAGGATGATCGAGATCTCGGGGGAGGCGATAGCCCACCGACCCAGGATCCAGATGACTCCGATCAAATCCCGCGGAAGGGGGCCACAGATGGACACGATCTCCTTCCAGGTAGATCCCGCTCGATACCGGCACTGGGACGTCTCCAAGCAGGCCTCGGTGATGCGGATCCACATGAATGTCGATCCGCAATTTCCACTGCAGCAGGGGTACGAACTGAAGTTGAACTCCTACGACCTGGGAGTGGATATCGAACTCGCAGACATCGTTCGCCGGCTTCGATTCGAGCACCCAGAGATCACCTCCCTGGTGATCAGCAGCGGTCACGAACAGGTCTTCTGTTCCGGAGCCAACATTCACATGCTTGGAATCTCGAGTCATTCCTGGAAGGTGAACTTCTGCAAGTTCACCAACGAGACTCGCTGCGAGTTGGAGGACTGGGCCGCCCAGGCGAACGTTCGTTCCATCTGTGCCGTCACCGGCCCTTGTGCAGGGGGTGGCTACGAGTTGGCCCTCGCCTGCGACGAGATCTGGCTGATCGATGACGGGAATAGCGCGGTGAGTTTACCCGAGACTCCACTGCTGGGAGTTCTCCCCGGCACTGGCGGTTTGACGCGCCTGGTCGACAAGCGCAAGGTTCGCCGCGACCGAGCCGATGTGTTCTGTACCCTTGCCGAAGGATTCAAGGGCAAGCGAGCTCTCGAATGGGGTCTGGTCGACGTGGTCGCCCCCCGATCAAAATTCGATGGGCAACTGCAACAGTATCTCGATCAGATCGAAGCGGATCGATCCGGCCGCAGTGAACGCCAGGGGATCACACTCGGGCCCATCGAGGTCACCGAAGAGAACGGTGTGAGAAAGACCTCGACCCTATCCGTCGCCTACAAACCTGAACAACGCACCGCCGAGTTCACCTTCCAGATCCCCTCCGTGGCGGGGGCCCCCACCACGCTGAAGGAGATCCACGCCGCCGGAGATTCCTTCTGGCCATTGAGATTTGCTCGAGAACTGGAAGATGCGCTGCTCGACCTGCGGGTCAATCGAACAGGAATCGGGCTGGCACTGATTCGTACCCAGGGAAATCTCGATGACATCCAGGCGTGGGATCAGATCCTCATCGACCATCGCGGAGACTGGTTCATCGATCAGGTCCTCCATCTGTTCAGCCATGTAATTCAGCGGCTGGAGCGTACTTCCTGCAGTTTCTTCGCACTGGTGGAACAGGATTGCTGCTTCGGTGGCTCGATGCTAGAAATCGCACTCGCCTGTGATCGGATCTACATGCTGGATGAGGATGGTGTCGAGGTGCAGCGCTCGCCGATGAATGAAGGTTTGCTCCCGATGACCACCGATATCACCCGTACCGATTGCCGACTGCTGGGTGAAGTCGAGCTGGCCATCTCCACCATCGGGAACTACTCCCGCCTCAACGCCACCGCCGCCGAGAAGATGGGGCTGGTCACCGAGGCACTCGATGAATTCGATTACGAAGACATGGTTCCCGTGGCCATCCAGGAACGAGTCAGCCTCTCCCCCGACTCGCTGACCGGCATGGAGGCCAACCTCCGCTTCGCCGGCCCAGAAAACATGGAGAGCAAGGTGTTCGGTCGCCTCAGTGCCTGGCAAAACTGGATCTTCATCCGCCCCAATGCAACGGGGCCCAATGGCGCATTGACCCTGTACGGAAGACCCGAGAGGCCTGACTTTGCCTGGGATCGAGTCTGAATGTTCTGCATCGCATCCCAGAGAAGAGGAAATCGATGAGCAGCGTGGATCGCACCGGAAAGATTCCCAACAATGTCGACCTCGCCGGAGACAAACGACTCCAGCGAGCCCTGGAGCACTGGCTCCCACTCTACATGGAGTGGTGGAACGACATGGGACCTGCAGGTTTCCAGACCAATGACATCTACCTGCGAACTGCTGTCTCGGTGGAAGCCGGTGGCTGGGCCAACTTCGATTATGTCAAGATGCCTGAATATCGCTGGGGAATCTTCCTCACACCGAACGATTCAGTCAGCAGCATCGGATTCGGTGACCACTACGGAAAACCGACCTGGCAGGAGATCCCCGGAGAGTATCGTGGGAACTTGCGTCGAATCATCGTGACCCAGGCAGACACCGAGCCTGCATCGGTGGAACAACAACGTTTTCTGGGAACGATTGCGCCTTCACTCTACGACATGAGAAACCTGTTCCAGATCAATGTCGAAGAGGGCAGACATCTGTGGGCGATGGTCTATCTGTTGTTTCGTTTCTTCGGCAAAGATGGTCGCGACGAAGCGGAGGAGTTACTCAGCCGCCGCAGTGGGGACGAAGACAAGCCGAGGATCCTCAACGCCTTCAATGAGGCTTGCGATCACTGGCTCTCCTTCTTCTGCTTCACCCACTTCACCGACCGCGACGGTAAGTTCCAGCTCGCCTCACTCGCCGAAAGTGGATTCGAACCGCTCGCCCGAACTTGCGACTTCATGCTCACGGAAGAGGCTCACCACCTGTTCGTGGGAGAAACCGGCCTCGATCGAATCATCAAGCGCAGCGCTGAACTGACCCGGGAAACCGACGGTGACCCGACGAGAGCCGGCGGAATTCCGCTCGACATGATCCAGCGCGCCATCAATTACTGGTTCACTTTCAGCCTCGACCTGTTCGGCGGTGAGATCTCTTCCAATGCAGCCAACTTCTTTGGCGAGGGTCTCAAGGGGCGATTCAAAGAGAAGTCGCGCTACGAAGATCACGTCATGAAAGATGGAATCAAGGTAGTTCCTCAGGTCCTCGCCGGGAGACTCGTCGAGGAGGAAGTCCCCTACCGTAATGCCATCAACGAGGTGCTGCGTGACGAGTACATCGATGACTGTCAGCGTGCTCTGCGCAAGTGGAATAAGACCCTCGAGAAGTCAGGATTGGGGATCGAGTTGTCACTTCCCAGTCGAAGATTCCACCGGCACCAGGGGATTTATTCCGATCATCCTTTTGACCCCGAGGGGAACCTCATCACCAAAGAGGCACTGGAAGCCAACAGCAGCCGCTGGCTACTCAACTCCGAAGACAATGACTACCTCGTCTCCATCATGAATCAGGTGATCGAACCGGGGAAGATGGCCAACTGGATCGCTGCTCCCTCACGCGGGATCAATGGCCAGACGCTGGAATTCGAGTACGTCCGCCTCTGATCGAGAGGCTGCTCCTGCGGGATACGTCCGCGACGGGGGCTCACTTCATCGGAGAGTGGTCGGAGGGTGTAATTCGCCCCAGCAGGGCATCGGCAATCGCCTGCTGATGGACCGGTCTGTAGCCATGGGCAGTGATCACCGAAATCGCCGCTCCCGCGGGAACGGCCACCAGATCGCGCGGATCTTCCAGCAACACGATGATCAGTCGATCCTGCTGGGCCGCCACCGCTTCGACCAGCGCTCGAGCCGATGAACTGTGGCGGAATCCCTTCAGCACCAGGATCGTTTCCGCTACCCCTCGAGCTGTGGTGAGTACCCGCTCGATCTGTTGTCGGCTCGGTTCCGAATCGATCGATAGGGTCTCCACGCCATCGGCCAACTCTTCTGCCAGGAGATTCAACTCCACCCCTTGAAGAGGATCCTCAACCGGGCTGGTGGTGTGCAGTTGAGGCAACACCAGTAATCCCTTTGTCGATCGTGACAGTGTCGCCGCTGGCCCCGCCAGCAGAGTCGTTCCGCAGCGGGCGATCTCCAGCGCCACAGACTCGCCGTGGGGAGTGGCGATCGGATCCTTCACTGGAATCCTCGACAGCGAGTCGAGTCGAGTAAGACTCTGTTGATGTTGCGCCTGCCTGTCCTGGTCCTCTTCGATGAGGCATTCGAGTACCCGCAGAGCTTCCAACTGCCGAGCCGAAGTATGACTGACCAGCAGAGCATCATGGCCCGCTTCTGCCGCCCCTCGGATCACCTGCTCGAAATCAAATCCAGCGACACCACCCATCTCCAGGCAATCGGTGATGACCACTCCCCGATAACCAAGATCCTCTCGCAGGTAACTCACCGCAGCAGCGGATGTCGTGACCGGATCGACCGGGTCGAGACGCTCTGCGATCACGTGAGTCGTCATCACCATCGATGCTCCCGCAGCACTCGCTCCCGCGAAGGGCAGCAGGTGAGTCTCACTACCCTGACTGTCCAACCGGGGCAGGCCATGGTGAGGATCGAGTTGGACCGGACCGATTCCTGGATAGTGTTTCCAGCAATCGTGGACCCCTTGCTGCCGGTGCCCCCTACCGATCTCGGTCGCCAGTGCCAACGCCAGTGCCGCGTCCGAGCCAAAGGAGCGAGATCCGATTCCGCGAGATTCACTGCACTCGATCAAATCGACACAGGGTGCAAGGTTCACATCGATGCCGATCTGGTGCAATTCCTGGCCGGAGATCTGGCCTTGAAGCCTGGCCAGTTCGAGCGCACGGCTTCGATCGTTGCAGGCCGCCGCGCCCAGCGACAGGTTGCCGGGAAAGATGGTGATCCCCTCGGGGATCCGTACCACTCTGCCACCTTCTTGATCGATGCAGATGCGAAGATGGGATCCCAGCAATTCTCTCAGTTGAGTCACCAGGTCGGCCAACCTTGCACGAGATGTGACGTTTCTGCCGAACAGGATCACCCCACCCGGATCGATCTGCTCGAGGTGGCGGGAAGTCTCCGGTGAGATTTCAGGATCGGGAATGCCGATCCATAATCGCCTGCCGATCATCGCTTCTCCCTCGGTTCGATAGCGCAGATCCCCGCGGTCAATGGCGCACTGATGACGATCCACCAGGGCCAGGCAATCCACGCATCTTCGATACCCAGTAACGGTTTCTGAAAAAACAGTGCCAGCCCAACGATGCTACCCACGATCAGACCCGTCACGGCACTGCGCCCACTGCCGCGTCGCGGAAGAAATGCGGCACACAGAAACACACCGAGTAGCGCACCGTAGATGATGGTCATCGAGGAGAGTGCCAGTGTGACCAGATCCTCGGTGGCTGACCAGCCCCGTTGTTGTAGCCACGAAAATCCCATCGCCGTCAGCGCCAGCAATGCGGTGATCACCACTGCGATGATTCGCATCGACCGCGGCTGATCTTTGGCCTGCTTCTGCAACACATCGACGCTCCAGGTCGCAGAGATGGCACATATGGCAGAATCGAGACTCGACATCGCAGCCGCCAGCAGCCCGGCAAGAAAAAGCCCCAGCAAGCCGGACGGCAAGTGGGTCCGGGCGAAGAGCGGCACCACATCCTGGGAATCGATGAGGGTCTCGGGTGGGATAAAGGCACTGGAGCACGCCAGCGCTGTTCCCAGCAGCAGGAACAGCATCGTCAGGGGAATGTTGAGGATTCCAGAGAACACCAGCGCCCGACCTGCAGAGCGACCGTCCTTGCAAGTTAGCAGCCTCTGGACCATGTCGTGGTCGGTCCCATGAGTCGCCATCGTGAGAAAAAATCCTCCGATGAGTGCCACCGGCAACGACTTGCCGTCCGACAACCAGCCAAAGAAACCGCTCCCACCTTGGCGAGCCACCTCGGAAGGCCACAAGATGATCCGGGTGGAATCGTTCTGTCCCATCCAATCGAGAAAAGTCTCCACTCCTCCGGGAATCGTCGCCACCGCCACGAACAGGAGCGCCAGTCCAGAGACGATGAACAGTCCGCCCTGGATCACATCCGTCGCAATCACCGAACGGATCCCACCGATTCCCGAGTAGATTCCCGCGACCACTGCGCAAATCAGCACAGAGAACTCCATCGAAACCTGTGTTAGCGCAGAAAATGCGATGGCTGCGAGATAGAGCCGAACCCCACTGGCGAGAATCCGCCCGACCACGAACGCCAGAGCGGTGCCGCGCCAGGCCACCGGGCCAAAGTTCTGTTCGATCAACCCGTACACCGTCTTGATGCCGAGTCGGTGGTAGAGCGGAACCAGGGTTCGTGAGAGAAGGATCTTGGCGATCAGCGCCCCGAAGGCGAACTGCAGGTAGTACCAGTTCATCTGAGCGAAAGAATTCTGCGGAACGCCGATGAAGGTGGCCGCCGACAGTTCAGTAGCGATCAGCGAGAGCATCACCGCAGTCGGGCCGAGACCACGGCCCGCCAGCAGCAAATCATCGGCGTTGTCGCTACGACGAGACACACGAAGTCCGATGGTCAATACCAGAGCCAGGTAGCCGCCGATGACGAGCCAATCGAGCAAAGACATGGCAGGAGGATATCGCCAACTAGCTTCATCTACAGCCCACGATCGACTGGAAATTATCCTCCCAGCCGGGACAATCAGGAAATGTCGAATTCCACCAGACCACAGCGAGACCCTCGTCTCGACCAGATCTTCTCGGATGAGCCCGATACCGTGGGCGATGCTTGCCTGGAACTGGTCCCGATCGTTTTTGATGACCCGGAACTGGAACAGCACCTGATCGATCTGATCCAATGGACCCTCGATCAGGGGGAGGGCTTCGATGGCGGAGAACTCTGCTGCGCTTTGATCCTGGGCGAAATTCGTTGCGCCACCAGCACCGACACCCTGCTCAGATGCCTGCAACAAGAGGATGAGATCCTTCAGCGAATCTCCACACGCTCCCTCCAGCGAATCGGCGCCCGCTCCTTCGATACAATTCTTGAACGACTGGAAGATCCAGACATCGAAGGTGAGGTGGCCGCACTGATGATCGAGAGCCTCGAGGGTATCTCCCTTCACGACCTCCCCGATAGCCGTGATCGCATCGAGACCCAGCTACGCCTCGACCTGACACGACCTCACCTTCCGAACCTGAGGAAGGAAGCGACGGCGATCGCCCTCGCTCATCTGGGCGTGGCAGAAGCTACAGAATTGATGGAGCAGGTCTTGCGGAGGGATTACCCCGGAGGCAATGCTTTCATCCTCGACGCTCTCGAATTTCTGCAAGAGAATCCCGAGGGGCTGAAGGGGCATGCAGAGGATCCCATCGAACAGGTCGTTCGGTGGTTGGAGGATGAAATCGTCCCCGGTGGGGATCTGGATCCGGCTCTGTGGCAGGATTCCCTGAGCGAAGTTCTGCCATCATCCGAAGCTGCGGATGATGCCGATCCCGAGGCCACACCCCGCTGAGGAGCGGCCTAGACCTCCTCGAAGAACCACGGCTTGAGCGCCTGCAAGTTCTCCTCGTAGCCTTCCGGATCCAGCAGCCAGCAGGTACTCGCCACCGAAGAGAGCAAACTGTTGCCGTCTTGAGGGGTGAAGCAGAACCCGGTGATCTGGGTCCCATCGACCACCGACAACGTTTCGTGGGGAATCACCGTCTGGTTGAGAATCCGGCCGAAGAAGCCATGATCGCGGCCAAAACTGAACACCTGGTTGGCGGACTTCTTGTAGGTGAGCGCCAATCGGTCATTTTCCTTCACCAGTCCCAGCAGTTTCTCGACAGTGGTCGGCTCCTTCACCTCAAGCCTGAACCTGAGGGTGTGCATGTACTGTGAATTCAATTTCACGGCACTCGAGAACAACTGTGGGAATTCGAGATTCTGGGTCTGAAACAAGTGATACGCATCTCTGGCATGGTGCGTCCCAAACTGATCGTCCCCATGCTTCCCCACCTGGGGTGAGGGAGCAAATCCTGAATCCTGACTGACGTCATTGGCTCTTCTCATGCAAACGAAGTCGGCGGAGACCAGATTATTTGGCAGGGATCCATTCCCCAGGGCCATCGTCTTGATGATTGCTGCGAGGTTATGGGTGTTACAGGAGACGACATGGAGATACCGATCTTCCCCGGGGATCAGAGCGTCATCATTGATGCCTCGAGCATACATCTTGCCAAAGCCAAACTCGGACCCTTGCGCGACAAAACCTTTGACGCCCGAGGCGGATTGATAATATTCCTCCTTGTTGGTAAGACCCGCACCGGAAGGAGTGCAATCGATCACTACCGAGGATCGCTCGATGGCATCACTTGTGACGAAGGAGGGGCGGATTCCGATCTTCTCGAATCCAGAGATGGTTTCCTTGGCGGTCGAGAGCTTGGCTCCGCGGTCGAGAAGAGTCTTCACCTTGGATCGATCTATCAGATTGGGTGAACGCTTGTTGAAGGTCACCTCGTCGATCCCGAGTTGATCCTTCAGGTGGCAGAGCAACCCGATGAGTGGCTCGCCGATGGTTCCGGTACCCACGACATGGACAATTCTAGACATCACGGTCCCCCAGATAGTTTCTGACTTGAGTCATCCGTCTGTTCCAAATGGTGAGCCGACATGCTACGTCGACATGGCCCAGGGAGCCTCTTCGACTCTCCTCCATCGAGAATATTCGATGAATCTGGCTGGTGCGACAAATCTCGCACCAATTGCCTTGGAAGCCATCCTCGAGGAATGAGAAGAGGCCCTCCGGGAATCTCCCGAAGGGCCTCTTTGTTGGCAGAACCACTCGAAGGAAGGTAGCCGCTCGACTTATGGACAGGCCGGATCGTCTTCACAATCGCTATCCACACAATCGATGGAACCGTCCAAGTCGTCATCGAGACCGTTGTCACAGATCTCCAGCGGACGTTCTGCAAATCCGACCGTCACGCTATCGATCTGGGGAGTCGATCCCGGATTGGCCGGATCTGCGTAAAGGAAGTAACGCATCACCACCGACTGGGGGTCTCTCAACTTCGAGGGATCGGAAACGATTCCCAGCAAGGGACCAGGCTGTCCCGATGCGGTGTCACTGTGACCGTAGCCCTCGTAGAGCACCTGCAGGTTGAGTGCGCTTCCAGCCAGGAGGTCGGCCACTGCAGGATCCACTAGCAGACCAGAATTCAAGCTTCCGTCATCGCTGACCAGCACATATGGAGTCGATGCAGCAGAACTGAGATCGGCGCCAAAGAGCGAGAAAGAACCCACTGACGGCGCCGGAGTGACGTCGATCCCCGTATCGGAGAAGCCCAGCGGAGTCTCGACTCTCACCCAACCCTCCGCTCCACTTCCACCAGAGTTGGAGGAAGAAGTGATCGGATAGGGACTACCTCCTGGGTACGGCTGATTGGCGAATCCTCCGCTGACGTCGAGGGTGGCACCCGGTTCAACGATGACGACGCTTCGCCCACGAACCCGGATCGCACCCCCTGCACCCGCACCACCGGCAGCCGCTCCCTCAGGGGCGAGGTATGACTTCCCTCCGGTGGCATAGATGCCAGCGGTAGAATGAATCACCATCGGTCCGCTAGCGGTGATCTCGAAGTATCCACCACCACCACCACCACCCGATCCCGGAATCTCAGTATCGCTATCGGTATCATAGATGGAGCCACCCCCAGCACCGCCCAGGCCGCCCACATTCAGCGGAAGGCTGGACCCTGGGTTGTCAGGGTCGGGAACGATGAAGGATGCAGTACCATAGGCACTTCCCCCTTGCCCCGCCCCGGGGAGTTCTGGATCGGTACACGCGCCGGCGCCGGTTCCATTCGATCCAGAATCGGCATAGCCACCGCCACCACCGCCACCGACCGTGCAGGTCATTCCGGATCCTTCAGCGGCCTGGCCACCCGTCGATGCCGCGATCAGATCGGGAGGAATCGTGCCGCCTGGATCGCCTCCAGGTGGGACTCCGCCGTAAATCAAGTTGGCAGGAATTCCGTCAGGAATCCCCCCATCTTCGCCATCAGTGAGGAGCCCTGACTGGGCCAATCCACCCTGGCCCCCGACTCCTCCACCGGCACCAGCACCACCACCCGGGGCGATCACTGGATTGACGGGATCGGTCAGATCAGGGATGCCTCCCGGCAGTCCGCTCACATCCACGGTTCCCGACAAATCGACACTGCCGGCAGATCTCAGGATGAGTGAGTTGAGTCCTACCGCCTCGAGTACGGCAAACTCCTCGATGATGATCGAAGCAAACTCGAAAACTCCATCGAGGCCGTTGTCGTAGATCAAACTACCCACACCATTGACGATGGTTCCCGCATCGGTATCCGCCAGATATGGACTATCGGCAGCGGTCAAAAACATCACCGTGGTCCCGACACCCACCTCGATCAGGCCGGAGGAGACTCCAAAGGAGGTCCCTGCACCGACTCCGAGAGGTGGGAAGAGGGTGTTCACATCAATCGTTCCAGGAGCCACCAGGGCACCATTCATCTCGAAGCGAACCTGACCATCTGCACCCGCTCCCCCCTTCTGGATCTGCGATCCGTTGGGGGATTCGAGTTGGATTCCACCGAATCCTCCGATCGCCTGAATCGATGCCGAGGCACCCACTTCCAGGTCACCGGTCGCTCTCACGATCAGCGTTCCACCACCGCCACCGCCACCGGCTCCGGCAGTCGTTCCCTGAACGCCGCGCTGGCCGCTTCCACCGGAGAGCAGGATGGAGCCGTTGATCCGCATCGAACCATCGACCACGATGCCCAACGCTCCGCCGCCACCGCCACCGCCACCGCCATTGTTGACGACGGGGACCGCAGTCGTGGTGGCGCGCCGTGTTCCGGCTCCACCACCGCCTCCGCCACCGCCACCCCTGAGTTGAACCCCAAGGGAATCGGTTGTCGGGAAGCCGCCATCTCCATTGTGGCCTCGATTGGTGAGGTTGTAGGACGTGGTGATAATTCCTGGCTTGCCGTGGGTTCCACCACCTCCTCCACCGGCATTGCCGGCTCGAGTGGCGTAGATCGACGCCGGGATCACCAGGTCGAGAGAAGTACCGCCGCCTCCTCCGAATTCTCCTGCAGTCGACGGAGTGACACTAGAGATCAGCTGGGTAGCGGCATTGAGTTCCATCATCGAGCCCGATCCGCCAGCACCTCCGGCAGGACCGCCCAATCCACCGGCAGCAGGAGTGGTCCCTGCCACCCCTTCCAGACCATCTTGGCCGGAGAGGTCGAGGGTTCCCGACATCAGGAATACCAGGTCATCCGGATTCCCGGTGCCGGAGCAGCGAATCACCACCGGCGCATCGATGGGACCGGTCAGTTGGACGATCGCATTCTCCTCCAGA
>JABHOG010000041.1 GCA_018694835.1 Planctomycetota bacterium
CCCGCTTCGATGGCGCTCAGAAGCAAGATTCTTGCCACCTCTTTCTTGACCGGAGGTCGCAATCGATCCTTGTGTTCGTCCCACAACCTAGTCAGCAGTTCGCGGGCTTCTCGCCAGTGCTTGGCATCCCAGTGCATCCGTCCACGGTTGTAGATCTCATCGGGGGTCGCACGGTACTCGTCTTCACTGGCGCGACCACGAGTGAGAACCGTGAGTTGTGTTTCCTGTCCGAGACTGATCCTCGATGGTTTGGAAACACTGCGGATGATCGGCGGCGGAACCCGATACTCTCCCGGTACCGTGCCCACCAGGGAATAGGAGACATTGAAGTGACTCCTGGCTCGGGTCCAGATTTGCAACAGATTGCCGTCGAGCTGGTGCGAATCAATCCGTCCTTTCAAACTCCCCTCGACCATGCTCATTCCCGAAGGAATAATCAGGTCGAGTTGCAGGGTCTCCGGGTCGGAGAGGGTTTTACCGGTCTGATTTCGGATCTCCAACTTCACCTCGGTGCTACTGCCGAGCGGCAATTGTCGCACCGGATTTCGCCACAGTTCTTCTCTCTTCTTGGTGACGGAGAATCCGATGCCGATCGGTTGCCCTTCCTGGCGGGGAGCGGATCGAAGGTAAGCAGTGGCACGGGGAGCGAAGGCACCCTCGGTCATTGCCGGATAACCGGTGGTGCGACCGGAGAGAAGAGCTGCCCAGTGAGGCTTACCCGCTCCTCGTAGAACCAGTTTCACCTCGGTCTCACCCCGACCATCGCCGAGATCAAAGATCGCGGTGGTGGAGGGCTTGTCAGGATCGATGGAGAGGAGGCGTGCCGGGTCTCCGTCGATGAACACCTCGATCTCACAATCAGTCGCAGCCGGTATCGAAGATCCTTGAACCCTGGACAATGCTGCCAGTGCCAGGCCTGATCCTCTTCCCGGGTGCCACGGGCGTTGATCTTCCAGCCAGCTGGAGCTACTGGAGAGTTCGACTGCTGACAGACCGGCACTGGCACAGGCGTGCAATGCCATCGCAGAGATCAGCAGCGGATCACCGATCGAGGATCTGGTAGCGACCTTTTCAGCGCCACTGGACCATGAACCATCTTCTCGTCTTCGCTCGATGAGGGTCCTCGCCACATCTTTGGCCATCGGTAACCGATCCATCTGGACCAGGGTTTCGACAAGGTAGGCCAGGGATGAACTGGAGAGTGTGTTTCTGGATCGGTGTAATCGATTGGCCGTTCCGAAATCGCGGTTCTTGCCAAAGGAGAGTGCTCGTAGCAATTGAACCTTGATGTCATCTCTGGACGACTCGGTGTTGCGAAATGATTTCTCCAGTGAAGAACTGGCCTTGTTCAGAACTACATCGGAGACGGAAAATCCGGAGAGTTGAGCCTGTTGAAGGGCGATCAACACCGCTGCACTGGTTCGAGGAATCGATGGTCCCCCTGCCCAACCCCAACCTCCGTCGGAGTTCTGGGTCATCGAGAGCTGGCCGATGATGCCGTGGATTTGACCGCGAATCCTGTCCAGCTGTTGCTTTGCAATCTGGTTACCGGATTTCGAGGCCATCTCCAGTACTGCAACGGCTCCCTCCAGTCGCGCCGCTCTCGAGGCGAGGTTTCGATCGGGAGGGATGCGCAGCCCTTGTCCTGGATTTGCCGCGAGATCGATGAGGATCTGATCGAGGTTGGAACCGATCCACACCTGAAGGGTGCGGTCGAGCCAGTCGGAGGAACCAGGGAGACGGACGATTCGTGTCGAGGTGTCTTCCAGGCTGCCGCCGGCGCGCCCGCGGGCCATCAGTCCCCAGGGGCGCACCGCGATGGTACGGACCTGTCGGATGGTCCGGCTTTCCTTCTCTCCGTCGACCTCGAAGACGATCTCGACCGGCAAGGCTGGGTCGCCAGGCAGAGGCCCGATCTGTCCCAGCGTGATCTCTTGCATTCCATCGACGAGTACCAGTTCCGAATGGATCTCGAAGGCCCCGTCGCCACCACCGATACGAATGGAGACGGTTCCTTTGCCACGAATACCAGAGGTATTGACGATACGGAGGCGGGGTTCAATCAGGTCACCTTCCATCGCACTGGATGGAAGTATCGGGTCGATGAAGATGTCTGCGCGTACGACGAAGTTGTCCTCACTATTTGCGAAGAGATCATCTTCACCGATCGCCTGGGCACGAATTCTCCAGGTGGTGCTTCGTGGTGGAGCCGTGAATGTGATGGTTGCAGTTCCATCCTCTGAGGTCATCAGAGTGCCATCCCAGAAAGCGGTGAACGCCTCGTCAGGGATGGTGGGTCGCTGTTCGCCCCAGGACTCACCACCCTTGTCGTTGCCTGCTCGACCACCGCGGGAGCGAGTTGAGCCCTTGCCAAATCGAACTCCGAACTGCCCTCCTCCGCCACCAAGGATCTGGAGTGAATCGTTGGATTCTTCAGGCGCCCCATAAGAAAACTGGCGGTCAGCATTCCCCAGGCTCCCCGGTGGTGCGATGCGAGCCATATGTCCCTCCGCTTCCAGAGTGGAACCGACCATCACCCGTCGCTCGAGTAGTTCCATCTCCATCTCGGCCAGTTCGACTTCATCGAGTAGAGCCTGGGCGATCTCCTCCGTGCTTCCCTGGTATTCAAAGTCGCAAGAGGTGGAGGTGTGGAGGAGGGACGGTGCTGGAATGGGTTTTTTCACCCCCGCTTCGAGTTTCTGAAACCAGCCGGGATAAAGGTCGTCGACCGCCACATCGACCACCGCCAGGGCGATCTCTGCCGCGACAGGCTCTCCCTGGAGATTTCTGGTGATCACTTCAAGTGTGACTTCCGAACCGGGAGTCACAGGCTCCTGTGGGTGTACCACCTCCAGCAGAAGTTGTTTCCGGACACGGAAAACCACATCCGCTTCGTGCAATCTGGAGTCATTCATCATCGCCAGCGAAACGGTGGCTTCCGGGTACATCGAGGAGAGCACATCGAGGCCGATGCGATTGCGACCTGATGCGAGCTGGAGGACACGATATTCCAGAATCCCATCGCCGATGACCGTCAACAGACCTGGGCTACTGGACCGAGTGTTCTGGAGATCCAGTTGAAGTTCTTCGCCGACATCGATTCTGGTTTTTTCGACCAACCAGATCAAACCGCGCTCTTCATCTTCTCCTGACACCTGAACTGAAGCGGTACTGGAGATACGGTTCCCTAATCGGTCGAGGCCTTCGGCGATAATCGAGTACTTCCCTGCTGTTTCCAGGGGCAGGCGCACCTCGCCGTTTCCATTCTTGTCGGTGCGTATTTCTCGTACTTCTACGGTGGTTTCTGCCCAACTGGATCGGTGCTGAAGTTTCTTGACCAATCGCATGGTGACATCGCGTTCGACCGGCTGACCCGATGCATCGGTGGCCGTGACCAGGACCGGAACCGTTTCACCCACGATGTAATCGCCACTCTCTCGCGGGATTTCGATCGCCAGTTGCCACATCGATTCGGCGATGGTGACGATGGTGGAACGACTGATTCCATACTCGGGGACGGTCACCGAGAGGTTCACCATCGAACCGACCACATCGCGAGTATCTTGCTCGATCTCCACCAGACCTTTCTCGTCGAAGGTGAACAGTTCGCTGTGACCATCCTGGAATCGAACGATGAGAGGGGTCCCGGTCAGGGGTTCTCCGAACCAGGTCTGGCCAGAGATGGTGGCGTGAATCATTTCTCCGCGAACATGGACCAGCTGCTCCGGCTCGATGCGAAGATCGATGGCCAGCGGAGAGAAATCCTCGACGATGAATGCGCCACGTCCCACGGCACTGTCAGGGCCGCTCACCATGATGGTCCAGGTTCCGTGAGGGGCGTCGAAGGGGAGTGTGAAGGAATCTGCGATGGTCCCTGACTTGCGGAATATCGCAGTCCCTTGAGAAACCTCGATGAGTTCAGGAGTCGAGATGGAGACCTGGCCCTCGGCTCCATCCGGGCTGTACCAGAGACCGGTATTCTTGTCCACTTCCCTCACCAGGGCACGCCAGTGAACCGTGTCTCCCGGTCGATAGGTGGCTCGGTCGGTGAGAAAGTGAACCCTTGGAGTCCGGCCGGGGGGGAGCAGGGTTCCTTCCAGGTTGAACCCGGTCACTGCGGAGTCACCACCGCGCAGTGCCAGCACTCTTACATCCTCACTGACTCCTGGCTTGTCGAACACGACACGGACAGTTCCATCGGAACCGGTTTTCAGTTCCTTGAGTTTCAGATTCTCCAGCGGCAAGTCTTGGTCCCAGTCCTGGATCGCCATCAGGATCTCGACATCGGGAGCCGGTTCCCCCTTCAGCATATCCTGAGCGTAGACCAGTACTTCACTTCGTCCTGCTTTGACGATGATGTCGATGTCTGTTCTGACGACCAGCGTTGTGGCCTGGTACTTCTCGGAAGCCACCATCACTGCCCAGGTCCCGGTCCCTTCGACAGGGAGGTTGACCTTTTGATGGCAGGGTTTGTAACGAGCGAAATCGTCCACCTCGACTTCAATTGTTTTCCATGGATCGATCAGGTCGAGGTCGAGTTGTTCCACATCATTTCTGGAGTAGTACTTGCGAAAGTATGACTCGATGTCGAGTGGGTAAATGCGCACCTCGACACTTTTGATGTTTCTGGTGTCGAGTGAGAAGGAAGCCTCTTCATTCGATCGAAGCAAACCAGTAGTCTCGATCTGAAGACTCTTTTCTGTGAGATTGAAGAGCCTCATCCTGGCTGCACCCTCGACCGGAGAACCGAAACAATCCTTGTAAGCCGATACCGCTTCTTCCAGTTGAAGCAAAGAGACCTCGAGCAGGATTCCGATGTTTAGCCTGGCCTCCATGCCTTGCTGGGTATCGGGATACTTGCCAGACAATCTCTTCAACTGGGAGATGCACTCCTCGAAGAGGGCGACAGCCCGAGCATGATCCTGATCGTTCAGTTCATCGAGGGCTCGATCGCCTTGCAACTCCTTCGCCTCCAGTGAGAAGGAAAAGGCTTTTCTCAGTAACAGGGAGAGGGTGCGCCGATCGAGAGGATATCGTGAGGAAAAGTTCTCGATGGCTGATCGTCCCTCTTCCCATCTGGATTCATCGAGGAAGCGCTCACCGATACTCGCATCGATGGTGATGATCGACTCCTGAGATCGAGCCCAGTCGGGGCCGTCGGGCGCGCGCTGGCCGTATTTGCTGAAGGCCAGTCGAGCCTCCTCGAAGCGCTCCAACTGCTGTAACAACTTGCCGACCTGGAACTGTGCAGTGCGCTTCAGTTTTTCCAGTTGTTCCTGGTCGCCGGGAACAGGCCTCTCGATGAACTCCAGCCAGTGGTTCAGCGCCGCTTCCGATTGACCGGCGCTACGCAGAATCTCTCCCAGGCGGTATTCGGTCTGGATTCTATTTTTGTGCTCGGGTGCTTCAGTCCGGAATCGTTTCAGAGCCGCGACCTTCAGGTCGACCGTGCTGTAGGTATTTGCAATATTGAACAGTGCATCCCCGCGGATCTTCTGGAGGTTCGCTGCGGATTCGCCCTGGAATTGGCCACCCCAGGGGGCTTCTCCCTTGAGGGCGGAATCGACGGTTTCGATCAGCTTCTGGTAACTACGTCGAGCGACGACACTGGTGGTGGATCGAGCTCGTGCCAGTAGCACATCGAACAGGTGGCTACCGGCTTCAGTATCCGATTTTCTTGGATCGAACTGACTCAAGTAACGATCGCAATCGCGGATCAACTGGGAGTGGTTCATGTTCATTCGAACAGAGCAGCGGACCAGTCCCCAGAGCGATTCTTCCAGTTGAATGGTGGGCGGTGTCAGTTCCGCTGCCTGGATGTAGAGGTCTCGTGCACGTCCGTATTGAGGGGCTGGAGGATCGGGCAGGCTCATGTCCTGATCGGCGGAAATCCGATCGGCGACATCGAGGAGAATCCGCGCCAGTTCCTGGATGCGTTCTCCGGAACGAAGTCGGGTGGTTTCTTGCTCGAGGATTTTCTGCGCTTCGCCGTAGCGTTTCAGTTTCATCAGCAACTGGCTGCGCTGCAGTCTGGCCTTGTGCAACCAGGCGCTATCTGGATAAGAGTTTTCAAGGGCTTTCAGGGCTTCGATGGCCGGTTCAATTTGATCGGCTCTTTGCAGCAAAGAGGAGCGGAACCAGAGCCAGTCGTCGCGACGACTGGGCTGTTCCTGATCGAGTTGCTCGAGCCACTGGAGCCCCTCCTCGATGGAACCTTCCAGCAATGCTGTTCGCAATGGTCGCGGCAACGGCATTCCAGGGATCTGGAGGGGATTTTCCGGCTCGGCAACCGGATCATCAGGAGCGGCGGTTGCGCTGATCCCGGAGGACAGAGCCAGCCATCCGATGAGCAATGAAAGGGCGATCAGAGACTTCCAGAATGATGAATTCGAGAAGGTTGAATTCGCGAGGGATGAATTCGGAAAATGATGCGGCATGTGGCCTCCGATGGGGTCCAGAGGAGTTGTTCCCGTTCCGGGAGTCTAAGGTCGAATTTGGAATTCGAATGCGGGGGCGAACTCCGGGCTTAGCCGCATCCTAATGTCCTGCCTGGAAGAGGCAAGTACACCCTGCTGAAGAGATTGAAAGGAGATGAGCTCAAGAATCCAGCATCCGGATGATTTTTCCTCGAACGCCGATGGTGCAGCGCGCCTCCACCAGAGTGTCTCGACGCTGATCTATGGCAAAACCGGACCATTTGAAATCGAATCCAATGCCGACTCTGTTGAGGAACGACCCGGTATGCCAGGGCCGGGTCGGAGGGTCGCGACGACTGGGTCCCAGCAGTAGATGAGTGAGTCCTCTCGGTTCCAGATCTCTTCGAACCGCCTCACTCAACACTCCCAGTGGAATGTGGCCCGAGTGCTGCCCGATATTGGGTGTGCCGGTAAGGGATGCAATCCACACTCCAAGGGGAGAGTCTGCCTCCACCTGCAGGGACCAGGGCTTCTCGCCCCTCGCTCGTACGACCGTATCCAGGTTGTGGTCCTCGTCGGTTCGGATCTCGACCGGCGACCAGTCTTCACTTCCCGGGATCGACTCGGCAGTGATGGCGAAGACGATGCGCTTCTCGACTCCATCACAGTCCGCTATCCAGACTCCACCGAAAAATGATGGATCATTGGGGTCGTCTGGATTTTCTTTCACCTGGCCGAAGGTGAAGCGTCGATCTGAACCCCGCCGGCCGATTTCTGTCACCTTTCCAAGGCTCCAGCACTTACCACCTTCGATCGATCGGATGCGATCGAGTTCTCGATCGAGCAGTGGATTGACAAAACCAGTTCGCTCGTCACTGGGCTCGAGCAGGCATAACTCGATCAGTTGCAAGGTGGTTCGGATGAATCGCTCCGCATCCGCAGCGGCGAGACCGCAGTCCTCGATGGGAGGGATCGCCGAGAAACACTCGATCAACTCGGCGTGCTGCTGCTCATCGATGGCCTTCTCCTGCAGAGCACGCTCGGCGATGCGAT
This sequence comes from Planctomycetota bacterium, assembly GCA_018694835.1. Classification (GTDB taxonomy): domain Bacteria; phylum Planctomycetota; class UBA8108; order UBA1146; family UBA1146; genus QNYK01. Next base: position 7,470 of record JABHOG010000041.1, read on the forward strand.
CTGCCACCTCCAATGGGGGACGGTCTCCGGTTCCTGTCAGCCACTGGTCTTGTTTCAAGAAACTCCAATCGAAGGGTCTCTGCTTCGTCTCGATTGTCCCGTATCCTGACTGTTCTTGCACCAACTTGCACGAAAGGTCCATTTCTGATCCGGAATCTCTGATGGAGACCAGATCTGGGTGTGGACCAGGAACTCGCCGTTGGGGGGCAAGGAATCGTTGGAAGTGCGACTTCAGGAAGGGGAGTGATCGGTGGAGAGTGCGAACCCGTCAGATCCTGTTCCGCAGGAACTGGACCCGGAGCAGGCGGCTCGGTGGCTCGATCTTGAGCCCACTCCTCGGCTCATCGATGTCCGGGAGGTGGAGGAATTGCACTCCGGGGTGGTTTCCGGGGCGATCCACATCCCGCTGAGGGAAATCCCATCCATCGTCAGTCCTGGCACTCATCCCCATCTCAGCGCTCCGATCTCGAGCGAGGAGAATATCCTGATCTACTGCGCCAAGGGGATTCGCTCCTACGACGCGATGCACTGGTTACGTCAGCAGGGCTACCATCGGTGTGCTTCCCTGAGGGGAGGGATCGAGGCGTGGAGGAGTGCTCACCTGCCGCTGGCTGCAGGTCCTGGCAGCGATCATCTCGATGCGGATGATCTGCAACGATACGCTCGCCACCTGACCATTCCGGAGGTGGGGGAAGAGGGGCAATCCAAGCTTCTCGCCGGTCGAGTGCTGGTGGTGGGAGGTGGTGGGCTGGGTTCGCCGGCGGCGCTGTATCTCGCAGCAGCAGGAGTCGGTCACATCACCATCGCCGATGACGATGTGGTGGAACTCTCCAATTTGCAGCGCCAGGTGCTGTATCGAACCGACGAGATCGGTCACTCCAAGGCAAAAGTGGCGGCCAAGACCCTCTCTGCATTGAATCCGTCGATCGAGATCTCGGCCTTCCCCTACCGGGTCACTGCCGCCAACGCGCCGGAGCTGATTCGAGATCATCATGTCGTGCTCGATGGCGCAGATAACTTCGAGACTCGATTTCTGATCAACGATCTCTGCGTGGAGCAGCAGGTTCCCGTGGTCCATGGCAGCGTCTACCGCTTCGAGGGGCAGTTGACCGTCTTCGACCCGGCTCGTGGGGGTCCCTGTTTGAGGTGTCTCCATCCGGAGCCTCCTGCAGAAGGAAGTTGCGCTAGTTGTGCCGAGGCTGGAGTGCTGGGGGTGATGCCAGGAATCATCGGCACCATCCAGGCGGCGGAGACGATCAAGATCTTGCTCGGGCAGGGGGAGTCGATGAGCGGTCGTCTGCTGCTGATCGATGCCATGAAGGGTTCTTTTCGGCAGATCCAGATCCCCAGGAGACCCGACTGTATCCTTTGCGGGCAATACCAGTAGTTGCAATATCGATGGCATACAGTTCAGTTTGGATAAGTTTGATAATCTATATGTTGCGGGGATATTGATTAGGCAGCTTACTATAGATCTATCAAAAAGTGGTTTTGCCATATTCTCCGGGACAGCGAATCTGGAAACGCTGTATTGGAGTGAAATCTGAGGAGTGGTCTATTGAAGACCCGAATCACCATTATTGGCCTCGGAGCGCTACTCTAAGGTTCAGACCTCGCCCGCAGACTCGACGATGCCGTCTTCCTCACCGGTCGTTCTGACTCGCTTTCGTTGGATCCGACCCTGAGTATTCAGTGGGAGGAAACTAGGCTTCTTCTTCTGCAGCGATCCCTCCAGCCACACTCAGGGATATACCAGCACCACTGGCTTCGATGGCCCACTGGTCGGCTGCAGGGATGCTCGTGATGATGATTGGATTCCCCTCGCGGATGTGATCCGTGAACTGGTGTACTTCTTTGAGAGTGGATCACCCCTGGTACAGCCGGTCCCCGCCCCGGGCCCCGACACCACATCGTCTCAGAGCGAGAGCCGCTGGATCTGGGGTTCTAGGCGAGAATCCCCGGGACCAGCTTGCCGCTGACGTCGGTTAATCGGAAATCTCTGCCCTGGTAGGGGTAGGTGAGTCGTTCGTGATCGATGCCCATCAGGTGCAGAATCGTCGCCTGCAGATCATGGACCCCGACCGGGTCCTTCACGATCCGGTATCCCAGTTCGTCGGTGGCGCCGTGAACATGACCTTTCTTCACTCCTCCTCCCGCCATCCACATCGAGTAGCAATGGGGATGATGGTCTCGACCCAGGAACTTGGATCCATTCCTCTCCTCATTCATGGCGGTCCGGCCGAATTCGCCGGTCCAGATCACCAGGGTGTCGTCGAGCAGGCCTCGCTGTTTCAGATCTTTCAGCAATGCGGCGATCGGTTGATCGGTCTCGCGACATTTCTTGGGTAACTGGGTCATGATGTCATCGTGAGGAGCGGTGCCGTGGATATCCCAGCCCCAGTCAAACAACTGAACGAAGCGAACATCCTGTTCGACCAGCCGTCTGGCGAGCAGGCAATTGTTGGCAAAGGAGGATTTACCCGGCTCTGCTCCGTATTCTTCCAGCGTCTTCGGACTCTCGCGAGAGATGTCCATCACCTCGGGGACCGAGGCCTGCATCCGAAAGGCCAGTTCGTACTGTTCGATGCGAGAGAGGGTCTCTGGATCTCCATCTCGTAGGGCGGCGATCTGATCCAGCTCCTGGATGGCGTCGACGGTTCGTCTTCGAGTGTCGCTGTTGATTCCCCCAGGATTTCCAAGATAGAGCACTGGATCTCCACTGGTTCGACACTGAATTCCCTGGTGAACCGAGGGAAGGAAACCCGATCCCCAGACGCTCTTTCCCGCACTGGGGGTTTTACTTCCTGAAACGAGTACGACGAATGCGGGTAGGTCCTGATTCATGCTGCCGAGACCCCAGGTCAGCCAGGAGCCCATCGAAGGGCGACCGAAGCGGGGGGATCCGCTGTAGATGAACAGCTGGGCAGGAGCATGGTTGAACTGATCGGTATGCATCGATCGGATCAGGCACAGTTCATCGGCGACCTCTCCCAGGTGGGGAAGTAGCTCCGAGATTTCCATTCCCGATTCACCGTGAGCGGAAAACTGGAAGGGACTGGCGAGAATCTTCGGATGACCTTTGATGAATGCAAAGGTCTCGCCGTCGATCAGGTGGGTTGGGCAAGGCTCGCCATCCAGTTCCTTCAGCAACGGTTTCGGGTCGAACAGTTCCTGCTGCGGTGGAGAACCAGCCATGTGCAGACATATGACGCGTCGCGCGCGAGGAGCAAAGTGTGGAGTTGAAAGCAATCCGGGAGAAGCCGTTTGGCCGAACCCTTGATCTCCGACCAGGGATGAGAGAGCGAGTCCACCGATCCCCAGTCCGACACGACCGAGAAACCAGCGGCGAGTGCCTTCAAGGTGACTCTGGAGTAACAGGTCAGTTTTTGAATCCATCGTCATCCTCTCACCAGGACTTCATCGAGATTCAGCAAAACGTTGGCGATCACCATCAGGGTTGCCGCATCGATGGGATTCTGCGATTCCTCGAGAGTCCATCGTCCACTCTCCAGAAATGAGTGTGCACTGGCTGGATCGAGCTGGAAGACCTGTTTCTGTTGATCGGTCAGGTCCATCAGTAGTTTCAGTTCTTGTGGGGTCGCTTGGCGACAGGTGGCTCGCTGGAAAGCGCGCTGGATCGCCCGGGTCAGATCGTTGCTTCCGGCAAGGGACCATCTCGCCAATCCTGCAGCGGCTTCGATGTAGACGGGATCATTGAGGACCACCAGCGCCTGCAAAGGCGTATTGGTGCGAATCCTCCGGGGAGTACAGACGTCACGGGTCGGGGCATCGAAGGTCAGCATCGAAGGGTAGGGCGCTGTCCTGCGGAAGAAAGTGTAGAGACTGCGCCGCACTCGATCTTCTCCCTGGCTCTCCTTCCAGCCGGAGCCGTTGTAGACCACCTGCCAGACTCCATCCGGTTGAGGAGGGTAGACCGAGGGGCCGAACTTCTTGGGGGAGAGGATTCCGCCGATCGCCAGCGCCTGGTCGCGGACCAGTTCTGCAGGTAGGCGGACGCGAGTGGCGTGGGACAGCAGTCGATTGTCGGGATCGATCCGTTGCTGGAGAGGAGTTCTTCGACTGCTCCTGCGGTAGGTGTCGCTGGTGACGATTCGACGAAGCAATTCCTTATGACTCCATCCATCTTCCTGCTGCCAGGTCAGGGCCAGCCAGTCGAGCAGTTGTGGATGACTCGGTAAAGCACCCTGGGTTCCGAAATCTTCCAGGGTCTCGACCAGGCCGGTGCCAAACAGTTGTTCCCAGACTCGATTGACATGGACTCGTGCGGTCAGCGGGTTCCGAGGAGAGACGAGCCAGCGAGCCAGTGCCAGTCGGTTGCGAGCGGACGCCTCATCGATCGCTGGAAGAAATTGAGGGATGTCTGCGGCAACGGGATCTCCAGGGGAGAGATAAGAGCCTCGCCTCAGCAGATGGGTGCTTCTCAACTTTTCGGTAGCCAGTTGAGCCATCACCGGCACCGAGACGGCCATTGCTTCGACCTCCACCTGTCGCTTCATCGCCTGATCGAGGAGTTGCTGTTGCGCGATCAGGAGTCTTCTTCCCTCGATCGAGATCTGTTGCTTCCACCATGTTTCCAGGTCGAATTCATCGTCGGTCTTGTTGTGAATGGCTCCGATGGCCTGTCGAATCCTCGGCTCGAACAGGTCGGACGGGTCTTCACCCCAGCGATCGACGAAAGCGGAGAAAGAGAAGAGATCGTCGCGCTCTGTCGGTTGGCTACTCTCGCGGCGCACACCTCCCCACTCGATCACGCCGCCCTGCTGGGTCATCGCGATTCCCGTGACGATTTTCCCCGACTCGATTCCGATCGATTCGGCATCGATTACCAGGTGAACCCAATCGCCTGTTGTAGGAAGTTCACCCTGGAACAGGAGAGACTCGGTGCCATCGACACCGTGGGCAAAGGTACCTGTGCCCCAGTAGCCGCGGTGTTCCCAGACGGTTGGGTCGGCGAGCCGTACCTGCAGCAGCATCCACTCCGGAGGTTCCACGATCCGTGCATCGATGTGATAGCGATCACCCTGCGCCGCGACATGAGTATGGAGAGACCTCTCGAAGAAAACCTGGCGTGTTTGTCCCTCCGGAGCACTCTGGCGGATCACCCGGTGGATTTCTTCGGGCGCATCCGGTGGCGCTTGAACCCACGGCCACTCACTTTTCTTGCCATCGACCTGTGTTTGGCATAGTGCCGGCATCTTGCCGCTGAATGCGATCTCTTCGAGAGCCCCTGCTTCGGCCGGGGCCGCTTCCGGGTCTGAAATCACCAGAGCCCTTGCCGCTTGATCCAGGACTTCCTGCGCTTTTTCGACCTGTTGATGGGCATCGCCCAGAAGTAATTTTTCTGCATTACCGAGGACCTTGAGCAGCGGTGCTTCACTGTTGAGGTCTGCATCTTCACTCTGATTGAAGAAGTCATACAACTGGTAATATTCGACCTGGGAGAGGGGGTCGTATTTGTGATCATGGCACTGGGCACAGCCGGCGGTCAGCCCTTGCCAGACCAGCATGGTGGTGTTGACTCGATCGACCACGGCAGCCACACGAAACTCCTCGTTCTGTGTGCCACCCTCGTCGTTGGTCATGGTGTTGCGATGAAATGCAGTGGCGAGGCGACTGGATTCATTCGGAGTATCGATCAGGTCGCCCGCCAGTTGCAGGATGGTGAATTGATCGAAGGGAAGATCGCGGTCGAAAGCCTGGATCACCCAGTCACGCCAGGGCCATATGTTTCGCATTCCATCTTGTTCGTAACCCTTGGTGTCTGCATAACGAGCCAGATCGAGCCATGCACTGGCCCAACGCTCACCGAAGGACTCGGAAGCGAGCAGTTCTTCGATCAGTAACTTCCACGTAGCGGCAGGATCTCTCGAATATTCTTCTATGAATCGGGAGACCCGTTCGGGATCAGGTGGCAATCCGATCAGGTCAAGAGATAGCCTGCGGATCAAAACTTCAGCGGATGCTGGACCGTTGGCGCTGAGACCACTGGCAGTGATCTTCTTCTCGATGAAGACATCGATGGGGTGTTGTTGTGTATTCCATTCCGCCGCTGGCATCACAGGTGGAATAAAGGCCCAGTGTTCTTCCCATGCTGCGCCAGCGTCGATCCACTGCTTCAAGATGGAGATCTCTTGGTTGGAGAGAGCTTTCGCGTGATCCGGCGGTGGCATCCTGAGTTCTGGATCTTCCGATGAGATTCGCTGAAACAGTGGGCTACTCTCTGCAGACCCAGCATCGATCACGCCGAGTAACTGGTCCTTCATGTCGAGGCGCAAGTCTTTCTTTCGGGTGGCAGCATCGGGACCATGACAGGGGAGGCACTGGCGAGAGAGGATCGGACGAACTTCGGATGTGAAATCAGGAGTATCGATGCTCTCTGGCAGAAGACTGGAGGAAATCAGCAGTGATAGACCAGCAACCGTTGGGATGAGCAATTGAACCACCTCTCCTGGAAAAGTGTACATCTACCAGGTGCGAGGCTCTATCCACCGATTCGCCAGTCAGGTCTATTTCAAGCGAACAGGCGGTCGTTTTCCGGATGCCAGCAGAAGCAGCGATAGGCTGGCAACAGTCGTTTCCATTCGGAAATGGCACGCTGTTCAAATCCACTGGAGGAGATGAAGAGGTCGTCCCGATCGATCTTCTTCTCGACATGGAGCCAGTGCTCCCCGGGTGTGTAACTCTTGCGGATCTCTGCCAGTTCAAGATCGTCGATGGCGCCGCACGCTCGTGTGCGTCGATGATCATGTACCTTGAGGGTGTAGCCTTCGAGTGGTTGCAGCGCATTGGCGATGGTGACTCTCTGTTCCTCATCACCCATCCACCTCTTGAGATTTTCACCGTCCCACCAGGCATCCTTGTGGATTCTCAGGGCAAAAGTCAGACCCTTCTCGTCGATCTCCAGCACCAACATCGAATGTGTGTAGTCAGTGTCGAGATCCTTGCCAATTTCTGCTCCGAGATGTTTCTGAAGTTTTTTTCGCTCCTGAACTCCGCGAGACAGGTAGGTACGCTGACTGGCCACTCGGAATCCGTTGAACTGGTGCGGATGGTGCAGGCTGGCGCGGCTCACCAGAAGGAACGGTGCCGCTGAAAGCGCCTGTGCTCCCGCCTTGCCTACAAGGTCCAGTTTGGTGCGAACCTCGAGCCTGGAATCATTGAATTCGGGATCGGTTTGAACACTCTCTCGGAATCGATCGAAGTCTGTCGGGAGAAAGGTCACTTCTTCATCGGACATCGGTCATTTCCTCCCTGGTGTTTGCCGGCTGAACCGGCTTGGCAACTGTTGCTGCAGAGCCTCACAAGGATTAGGGTATTCTCCATGAGGTGCCTCGTACAGGGTGCATTTCGCGAATCATCAAGAATTACTGGAAGGACAACTTGCCATGGCTGGTCCCCTAGCGTTCTCCCTCAAGGAATGGATCGAAGAGCATCGGCATCTTCTCAAACCACCCGTGGGGAATCAGGTGGTCTGGGAAAATACCGATACGATCGTGATGATTGTCGGCGGACCGAATAAGCGAAAAGACTTCCACATCAATCAGACCGAGGAGTTCTTCCATCAACTGGAGGGCGACATGGTTCTGCGGGTCAAGGAAAATGGCGAGTACCGGAACATCGATATCCGCGAGGGGGATGTGATGTTGCTGCCGCCCGGAATTCCACACTCTCCCCAGAGAGGTGAGAACACCGTCGGAATGGTCGTGGAGAGAAAGCGTTCTGCAGGGATGGAGGATCAGTTTGTCGTGTTCTGTGATGAATGCGATGAGCAGGTATTCCACTCCCAGTTTCATCTGCAAGACATCGTTCGCCAGTTGAAACCATTGATGGAGAATTTCTGGTCCAGCGAGAAGAATCGAACCTGTTCCAGTTGTGGGGCAGTGGTTCAGCATGTTGCGATGAGCGATTAGTCGGTTCCTGGGTGAGGACTTCTCTGATGTCTACGGGGAGGGTTTCGGGGAGGGTTGCTTGACGTTGAAGATCGATTTGCACACTCACATCCTGCCGAAACAGTGGCCAGATCTTGTCGAGAAATATGGCTACGACGGCTTCGTCACCATCGAGCACCATGCTCCTTGTTGTGCCAAGTTGTGGAAGGATGGAAAGTTCTTCCGAGAAGTCGATGACCGCTGCTGGGATCCGGTTCGCCGGATCGAGGATTGCGATCGTCACGGCGTCGATGTGCAGGTGCTCTCCACCGTGCCCATCATGTTCAGCTACTGGGCAAAATCTCAAGATGCCCTCGATCTCTCCCGTTTCCTCAACGATCAGATCGCAGAGGTGGTGAAGGATCGCCCCGACCGCTTCATCGGGCTGGGAACGGTGCCGCTTCAGGATCCAGATCTGGCCATCCAGGAGATGGAGCGCTGTGTTGAGGATCTCGGTTTCCCAGGATTGCAAATCGGCACTCACTGCGGCGAGTGGAACCTGGATGCTCCGGAGTTGTTTCCCTTGTTCGAGCGAGCGCAGCAACTGGGAGCCTCGATCTTTGTGCATCCGTGGGACATGCTTGGAGCGGATCGTCTCGGCAGTTACTTCTTACCCTGGTTGGTCGGAATGCCGGCGGAAACCAGTCTCGCCATCTGTTCGATGATCTTCGGCGGAGTGTTCGATCGTCTTCCTGATTTAAAGATTTGCTTCGCCCATGGTGGGGGCTCTTTTCCCGGCACCTTGGCCCGGATCGAGAAGGGATATCACGCTCGCCCGGATCTTTGCGGCGTTCATGGTTGTGGTGCACCCCGGGAATACATCGATCGATTTTACCTCGACACCCTGGTTCACGATCCTCAAGCGCTGGAGTTCGTCATCGACCTCTTTGGAACCGATCACCTCGCTCTCGGCACCGATTATCCATTTCCACTGGGAGAGGATCATCCGGGCCTGATGATCGAGCAGATGAACTCACTGACCGCGGATCAGAAGAATCGCCTGGTCGGCGGGACCGCACTCGAGTTTCTGGGTCTATCGGAATCTGGTTTCAGTCGCCGATCACCGGGAGGAAGTTGATGGGCACCGACACGCCGATGAATCTGCCGGATGCCATCCAGTGCGATCGGGATGATCCCCTGAGTCGCTTTCGCGAACGGTTTCACATTCCCACCGATGAAGATGGGAAACCGTTGATCTACTTCTGTGGTAACTCGCTCGGATTGATGCCCAGAAGCGCTTTCGATGATGTGACCGCAGAACTGGAGGACTGGCGCGATCTTGCAGTGGAAGGTCATCTGAATGGGCGCCGTCCATGGCTGCCCTATCACGAGTCCTTCCGGCAACAGGGAGCCGACCTGGTCGGAGCCCTGCCGGTTGAGGTGGTCTTCATGAACACCCTGACCACCAATCTTCACCTGCTGATGGCGTCCTTCTACAGACCCGATTCTACCCGTTTCAAGATCCTCTCCGATGGGCCCGGATTCCCTTCCGATACCTACGCTCTCCAGTCGCAAATTCGCTGGCATGGCTTTGATCCCGAAGAGGGAATGGTGGTACTGAAGCCGCGAGATGGAGAGAACTGTTTGCGCGATGAAGATGTTCTGGAGGCGATCGATCAGCATCGTGATGAACTGGCGATGGTGATGTTCTCGGGAGTGAACTACTTCACCGGTCAGGCTCATGACATCAAAAACATCGGGGAGCGTTGTCAGAAACATGGGATCACCTTCGGGCTCGATCTGGCTCATGCCGCTGGCAATATCGATCTTCAGTTGCACGATCATGGGGTCGATTTTGCAGCGTGGTGCACCTACAAGTACATCAACTGCGGCCCAGGTTCGGTTGCGGGAGCGTTCGTTCATCAGCGCCATGCCGATGATCAGGAACGGGTACGCCTCGCCGGATGGTGGGGCAATGATCCGGCCACTCGGTTCAGGATGGATGAAAACCCGCAGTTCATCGCACAGCCTGGAGCGGAAGGATGGCAGGTCTCGAATCCTCCCATCTTCTCGATGGCGCCGCTCCACTCATCCCTGTCGATTTTTGACGAGGCGGGGGTCGGAGCTCTTCGAGAGCGGTCGAAGAAACTCACCGGTTATCTGGAGAGTTGCATCGACGCCATCGGCTCCGATCACTACCAGATCGTCACCCCGCGAGAAGAGCATCGAAGGGGAGCGCAGATCTCGATTCGAGTGGTCGGAGATGCCAGTGCCCTGCAGGAAGCTCTGCAGGCGGCGGGCATCATCACAGATTTCAGACCTCCCGATGTGGTCCGAGTGGCGCCCGCTCCTCTATACAACAGTTTCGAGGAGATCCACCGCTTCGCCGCGGTGCTGGAGCAAGTAGCCAGCTCGTCGACCCCTCCCAGGGGGGGGTGAGATGTCTGCCCGATCCGTCGTGATCGTTGGTGGAGGACTGACTGGAGCGCTGGCCGCGCTCTCTCTTGCCCGTGATGGTCATCGGGTGCAACTCTACGAACGCAGGGGAGATATCCGGGAAGCGGAGGTGGTGCGAGGACGAAGCATCAATCTTGCGATTTCCAAACGAGGATTGACCGCCCTGGAGAGAGTCGGGCTCAAAGAAACAGCACTCGAGATCTCGGTTCCGATGCGTGGCAGGCAGATGCACGACTCGTCGAGCCGACTCTCCTTCCAGCGTTATTCCGGGAATGAAGATGACAAGATCTACAGCATTTCTCGCGGAGAACTGAATCGGATTCTGCTCGCTGAAGCGGATCGCTCCGATCTGGTCACGTTGCACTTTCACCACCGCTGCATCGAGACCGACTCGGATCAAAGTCGCGTCACCTTCATCGACGATCGTTCCGGGGATCAGGTGGTCGCCAGTGGAGACCTGATCATCGGGGCTGACGGGGCATTCTCTGCCGTGCGCAGTTCATTGATGATCGGAGATCGTTTCGACTACCAGCAGGACTATCTGAGTCATGGTTACCTCGAACTGTACATTCCGCCCGGTCCGGCAGGTGCATTTCGAATCGACAAGAATGCACTTCACATCTGGCCGAGAAATACCTTCATGATGATCGCTCTACCCAACGATGATGGCTCCTTCACTGGAACCTGCTTCTGGCCGCTGGATGGGCAGTATTCCTTTGATCAACTGAAAGACCCGGAACAGGTACGGCATTTCTTTCAAAAGTGGTTTCCCGATGTGCCCGATCTGGTGCCCGATCTGGAGCAGCAGTTCCTGGCTGCCCAACCATCGTCCCTGGTGACGATTCGTTGTCGGCCTTGGGTGGTGGGCAACACGGTGTTGATCGGAGATGCCGCTCATGCCGTGGTGCCCTTCTATGGGCAGGGGATGAATGCTGGTTTCGAGGACGTGAGAATCCTCTGCGAGTGCCTCGAGGCCCACCCCGGCAATCAAAAGGCTGCGCTCGAATTGTACGAGGAGTTGAGAATCGACAATGGCCATGCGATTGCGGGCCTTGCAGTGGACAATTTTCACGAGATGCAGGATCACGTCGCCAGTCCATGGTTCTTGTTGACCAAGAAATTCTCGAATCTGCTGCAGAAGATCCTGCCAGGCTGGTACCGTCCTCTCTACTCGATGGTGTCCTTTTCCAACACGCCCTATACCGAGGCCATCGAGATTCATCGGAAGCAGCAACGAGTACTCAAGTGTTCGTTGATCATCATTCTCACCGCCCTGATTGGGGTGGTGTTCTGGATCGTGAGGAACAGATGACTCTCACTTACCACGACTATCTCCAGATCGGCAGCCTGCTCGACATCCAGGTGCCCAGGAGCGACCCGCCGGAACACGATGAAACACTTTTCATCATCATTCACCAGACCTACGAACTGTGGTTCAAGCAGTTTCTCCACGAGATGGATCGAGCAGAACAGTGCATGATCGATGGAGATCTGTGGGGTTGCGTGGCCACTCTCAAACGAATGAGAATGGTGATGAAGACGCTGGTGCAGCAGGTCGACATCCTGGAGACGATGACACCACTCTCTTTTGTCTCCTTCAGAGATCGTCTCGATACAGCCAGTGGATTTCAGTCGGTGCAGTTCAGGATCCTCGAATTCAGGCTGGGCCATAAACGAGCCCGGATGCTCGATGCCATCGGGGAAGATGTACCGTTGAGAGCAGAAGTGGAAGCGGCTTTCGCCGCTCCGACGCTGCAGGATCGTTTCCATCAGTTCCTGGTGGGAATCGGCTGCAAGATCCCGCAGGATGTCCTCGAGCGAGATGTGACAGAACCGGTCGGGCCCAACGAATTGGTGCAAGATGAGTTGCTGCGTGTGTACCGCGAGCGCCCCGATGTGACGGTCATGCTCGAAATGCTCACCGATATCGATGAAGGGCTACAGGAGTGGCGATACCGCCACGTGAAGCTGGCAGAACGAACCATCGGAACCAAGATCGGCACAGGTGGCAGCGACGGTGTCGAGTTCCTCAAAAAATCTCTCTTTCGTCCGATGTTCCCTGACCTGTGGGCGATTCGCGCGAGGATGTGAGGCGCCGTGACCCTGATCGACATCTCTCCTGCACTCTCGCCTTCGATCGCGGTGTTCCCGGGCGATTCTCCGCTGACTCGCGAGGTGCTGCTCGATCTTCGAAACGATGACAACCTGACCCTTTCGACGCTTCGTTCGACGGTTCATATCGGCAGCCATCTCGATGCCCCCAGTCATTACGATGCCGAAGGAGACACCATCGATGCGGTCGACCTGCAGCGTTGCATCGGCCCCTGCGACGTGATGCGTATCGATGTCGAGCGAGGATCGGTGATCGAGGAATTGCCGCGAGATCCTCGCGAGGAACGATTAATTCTTGCCACCGGAACTCACCCGGATCCCCAACACTGGGGCGGAGACTTTGCCGGTATCGATCCAGGTTTAATCGAGCAGCTGTCGGCTGCCGGAGTCCGTTTGCTCGGAGTGGATACTCCGAGCGTCGATGTGGCCAGCTCGAAGGATCTTCCCGCACACGATGCCTGTCGTCGTACCGGCATCTTGATTCTCGAAGG